>DASTVO010000277.1:0-3816 GCA_035759075.1 Actinomycetes bacterium | reverse complement strand
ATCGCCGTCAGGCCTTCTCGGACGTCGTCACCGGTGAGGTTCGCGTCCTTCTCCTTCAGCACGCCCCACTCGCGAGCGAACCGGTTGACCAGCCCGGTCAGCGCGGCCCGGAAACCCTCTTCGTGGGTGCCGCCCTCGTGGGTGTTGATGGTGTTCGCGAAGGTGTGCACCGACTCGGTGTAGCCGGTGTTCCACTGCATCGCGATGTCCAGGGACAACCCAGCCATCCCGTCCGACTCGTCGGACTCGGCCTCGAAGGAGATGACGGTGCGGTGCACCGCGTCCTTGCGGGCACCGAGGTGGTTGACGTAGTCCACCAGGCCGCCGTCGTAGCGATAGGTGACCTCGGTCTCGGTGGTCCGCTCGATCTCGTCGGCCTCGACCTCCTCGGTGGCCTGCGGGCGCTCGTCGCGCAGCACGATCGTGAGGCCCTTGTTCAGGAAGGCCATCTCTCGGAACCGGTTCGACAGCGTCTCGAAGCTGTAGTCGGTGGTCTCGAAGATCTCCGAGGAGGCCCAGAACGTGATCTGGGTGCCGGTGTCGTCGACTGTGCGCCCCCTGGCGAGCGGGGCGTCCGGGACACCGAGGGAGTACGACTGGGTCCACTCGTGACCCTCGCGGTGGATCTGGACGTCGAGCTTGGAGGACAGGGCGTTGACGACCGAGACGCCGACGCCGTGCAGGCCGCCGGAGACCTTGTAGCCGCCGCCGCCGAACTTGCCGCCGGCGTGCAGGACGGTGAGGACGACCTCGACCGCCGGGCGGCCCTCGCTGGCGACCTCGTCCACCGGGATGCCGCGGCCGTTGTCGCGCACCCGGACCCCGCCGTCGGGCAGCAGCGTGACCTCGATGCGGTCGCAGTGCCCGGCGAGGGCCTCGTCGACGGAGTTGTCGACGACCTCGTAGACGAGGTGGTGCAGACCGCGCTCGCCGGTGGACCCGATGTACATGCCCGGGCGCTTGCGGACGGCCTCGAGGCCCTCGAGCACCTGGATGGCGCTGGCGTCGTAGGCCGGCGGCACGGGTGCGATCGGCTGACCGGCCGGCACGGAGCCGTCGGCAGCGGTGGTCTCGTCTGGCTCGAGCGGCTCGGCCGACTGGGTCACAGGTCACCTTTCGTCGCGCGCAGCAGTCGTCCACAGCCGGGAGAGGGGGCCTGATGGGCGACGTCCGCACCATGGGGTGCGTGCGGCCTCCATCCTACCGGTCCAGGCCGGTAGAAACGGCCACCAGGCACCCCTGGGGACGGCGGAGCCGCGCGATCACGGGTGGGGACGAGGCCCCCCACGCGCGAGGGGGGTCGATCAGCCGTACGTGTCGCGCGGACCGCGGCCGCGGACGCTGAGAGGTCCCCGCTTCCACGACGGCGCGCTGGGCCCCCGGACCGACACCGCGGTGACCGTGCCCGCACCCAGCTCGTCGGCCAGCCGGGCCAGCAGGGAGGGCGCGAGCAGGCGGATCTGGGTGGCCCAGGCGGTGGAGTCGGCCTGCAGGACCAGCTCGCCGTCGTCGAACGCCACCGGCGTGGCGTGCGCCGAGACCTCCGGGCCGACGATCGCCTCCCACCGGCCCATCACCCCGCCGACCGCGGCGTCGGTCTCCCAGCCGCGCTCGGCCACCAACCGGTCCAGGGTGGGCCCGAGCAGCTGGGGGTCACGCTCGTCCGGGTGGGCGCCGCTGCGCTCGTCCGAGGCGAGCGGGCGGCGCCGGCGCGGGCTGTCGGCCTCCCGCCGCGGGTCGGCCGCGGGGACCCGGCCGGGGGCAAGGCCGCGCCGGCGGGCCTCGGCGCGGGCGGCGGCCAGCGCCTGCCGGGCGACGTCGAGGCCGGACGGCCGCTCGGCTGCGGGCGTCTCGTTCTCGTCGCCGCTCACGCGACCCGTACCTCGGAGCCCAGGACGTCCACCCGCGCCCCGACCAGCGCTGGCGGCACGTCGGCCGGGACGGCAGCGGTGACGAGGACCTGCTCGGCCCCGGCCACCATGCCCGCGAGCCGGTCGCGACGGTGGTCGTCGAGCTCGGCGAACACGTCGTCGAGGACGAGCACCGGCTCGCCGCCGGGCGAGGACCCGTCGGCCTCGCCGCGCAGCAGGTCGTAGGACGCCAACCGCAGCGCGAGCGCGAACGACCAGGACTCGCCGTGGCTCGCGTACCCCTTGGCCGGCATCGGGCCCAGCGTCAGGACCAGGTCGTCGCGGTGCGGGCCGACGAGGGACACCCCGCGGTCCAGCTCGCTCTGGCGGACCACGGCGAGCTGCGCCAGCAGCGCGTCCGAGAGCTGCTCACGGTCGGCGACGAGGGAGACGTCCTCGCCCAGGCTGCTGCGGTAGCCGATCGCCGCCGGCCCGGCCGCGGCCCGCTCCGACGCGGTGGACGCCGCCACCGAGGCGTAGGCCTTGTCGACCAGCGGGCGCAGGGCGTCGACGAGCTCGAGCCGGCCGGCGAGCAGCTGCGCCCCGGCCGCGGCCAGGTGCGTGTCCCACACCTCGAGGGTGCTCAGGTCGAGCCGGTCGCCGCGTCGACCGCCGGCGGACTTCAACAGGGCGTTGCGCTGCCGGAGCACCCGGTCGTAGTCCGAGCGCACCGCGGCGAACCGGGGTGCGCGCAGGACCAGCAGCTCGTCGAGGAAGCGGCGGCGCTCGGACGGGTCGCCCTTGACCAGCGCCAGGTCCTCCGGCGCGAACAGCACGCTGCGCAGGATGCCGAGCACGTCGCGCGGCCGCTGCACCGGCGACCGGTTGACCCGGGCCCGGTTGGCCCGGCCCGGAGTGATCTCGAGCTCGACGAGCAGCTCGCGGTCGTCGCGCACGACCTGGCCGCGGACCACCGCCTTCTCGGCTCCGAGCCGGACCAGCGGCGCGTCCTGCGCGACGCGGTGCGAGCCGAGGGTGGCGAGGTAGCCGACCGCCTCGACCAGGTTGGTCTTGCCCTGCCCGTTGGGTCCGACCAGCGCCGTCACGCCCGGGCCGAGCGGGAGCTCGACCTCGGTGTAGGAGCGGAAGTCGTGCAGGGACAGGTGGCGGAGGTGCATGGCGGACGCTAGGCCGGGTCCTCGACCTCGTGCCGCGCCACCTTGGTGACCGCGTGCCCGCCGAACTGGCTGCGCAACGCCGCAACGGCCTTCATCGCGGGGGAGTCGTCCTGCCGCGAGCCGAACCGGGCGAACAGCGCGGCCGCCATCACCGGGGCCGGCACGGCGTGGTTGATCGCCTCCTCGATGGTCCACCGCCCCTCGCCGGAGTCCTCGACGTAGCCACGGATCTCGGCGAGCTTCGGGTCCTCCTCCAGCGCCAGCACCAGCAGGTCGAGCAGCCAGGAGCGGATGACGGTGCCCTGGGTCCAGGACTTGATCACCCCCGGCACGTCCTCGACGACGTCGGAGGCGGTGAGCAGCTCGTAGCCCTCGGCATAGGCCTGCATCAGGCCGTACTCGATCCCGTTGTGCACCATCTTCGCGAAGTGCCCCGCGCCGACCGGGCCCGCGTGCACGAAGCCGGACTCGCCCTCGGGCCTGAGCGCGTCGAACGCGGGCTGCACCTTCGCGACGGTCTCCTTGTCGCCACCGACCATCAGGGCGTAGCCGTTGTCCAGCCCCCACACCCCGCCGGAGACGCCCGCGTCGACGTAGCCGACTCCCCGCTGGCGCAGCGCCCGGGCATGGACCGCGTCGTCGGTCCAGCGGGAGTTGCCGCCGTCGACCACGACGTCACCCTCGCCGAGCAGCTCGCCCAGCTTGAGGATCGTCTGCCGGGTGATGTCGCCCGCCGGCACCATCACCCAGACCACCTTCGGAGATGGCAGTGCCGCAACCATGTCCTC
>DASTVO010000276.1:0-8642 GCA_035759075.1 Actinomycetes bacterium | reverse complement strand
AGGTAGCTGCCGCCGCTGCTGTAGACGTAGACCTCCTTGTTGACCCCGTCGACCACGTAGAGGTCCCCGCCGGGGCCGACGGCGACGTCCTCGGCGTCACCGTTGCCGGACGACCCGGTGTCGAAGGAGGTGAACGTGTCGTCCGACGTTCCAGGGACCCCGTCCGGCCCGGGCGCGACGTCGTAGACCTCGTTGCGGTCGTCGTCCGAGACGAGGAGGTGCCCGTCGGCCGCGTTGTAGCTCACCCCGGTCGGCTCGATCGTGTAGTGCGTGGTGTCGCCGTTGCTGCCCTGAGCGCCGTCGAGCCCTGCACGGAAGACGTTGAAGCCCGTGTACAGCGGCATCTCGTCGACCTCGCTGTCGGTGATCAGCAGCGGCTCGTTCGAGCCCGGCACGTAGGTGATGCCCGCCGAATCCGGGCTCGGCGGGTCGAAGGCGGACAGTGCGGTCTCGCGGACGAGTGTCGCCGTGGTCGAGGCAGCAGTCGTGACGGCCGCCGTCGCCGAGAGCTCGAGCACCTGTCCGCCGCCACCGCTGGCGTCGGTGAGGAACAGGCTCGTAGCCGCCGGGTCGTCGGTCGTGTCCGGCGTCGGCGCGAACTCCATCGACGTCACCGTCCGGACCCCCGTACCGGTGAGGTCGAACGTGCCGGTCCGGGTGCCGTCGAGCGCGTACGAGTACACCTCTCCGGCCGAGCTGTCGGCGCTGTAGAGCTGCTGGTCCGCCGGGTTGTACGCCAGCGACTCCAACGAGGCGGGCGCCGACTCCAGCGGCGTCTCGGTGACCTGACCCGGCTGGGCACCTGTCGGAACCGTCACGATGCTCCGGCTCTGCGAGTCGAGCACGAGCAGGCTGCCGTCCGGCCCGTACTCGATCCCCCCTACTCGCGTGACGCCCAGCCGGGCCAGGTCGGTCTGGGTGTCGCCGGAGCCGGCGACGACGAGCTCATCCCCCTGCACCGCGACGAGCTCGCCGGCGGCGGGGTCGTAGGCCACGCCGTCACCGGCGTAGTCCCCGGCCAGCGTGCCTTTGCCCGATACCTCGCCGAGGGCCGAGATCCCCACCGTGGTGGGGCGTCCGGCCGCCGAGGTGCCGGTGACCAGCAGCTCGCCGGTCAGGCTGTCGCGCGACACCCCGGACACCTCGGCGAGCCCCAGCTCGCCGGCCTCGGTGGCCCGCACGACGTGCAGCGGCTCGGGGGAGTCGGCCCCCGTGGCGGTGGTCAGGCCGAAGGGAGCCGCCGTCGCACCGGCGGCGAAGGCTACGGCGGTTGCAGCACGAGCCGGCCGGCACCGGTGGACCCGTGTCCGCGTGTGCTTGCCTCGACGAGCCCACGGCGGGCTCCATCGACCGGCCATTGGCACAACCCCCTTGGCGCGTGACCGCCATGCCCCCGCGGAACGCAGGTCGACAGTCGCGCTCCGCCGCCCCAGCCTGCGTCGGAGGGGTGTGAGGGTTCGACCCGTCCGGTGGTGAGGGTCACTACGTCGTCTGCACGAGTCCCCTCCTGCCCCCCGTACGCTGGGACGGGCCCCGCCCCGCTCCGCCGGGTCGGGGCTGCCGCCGTGCGCCGACCCTGGAGCGACCGCTGTGAGCCTGACCGGCGTCCTCGACGTCCTTCTCGCCGACGACGGCGGCGACCGCGCGCTGCGCGGTGCCCTGTCCGCTGCCCGCGAGGCGTCGGACGGCGGCCTGCCGGAGCTCGACCTGACCGTTCCGCCCGGTGTGCGCCCGTTCGTGGTGGCCGCGCTGGCCGGCCGGGCCGGGCGCACCGTGCTCGCGGTGACGGCGACCGGTCGGGAGGCCGAGGACCTGGCGACCGCGCTGCGCGACCTGCTCCCCGCCGACGCCGTCGTCGACTTCCCGTCCTGGGAGACGCTGCCGCACGAGCGGCTGAGCCCGCGCAGCGACACCGTGGGCCGTCGGCTCGCCGTCCTCCGACGGCTGGCGCACCCGGGGGACCCAGAGGCCGGCCACGGCCCGATCCAGGTCGTCGTCGCGCCCGTGCGGGCACTGCTGCAGCCCCTCGTCCCCGGGCTGGGAGACCTCGTGCCGGTCGAGGTGCACGCTGGTGACGAGGTCGACTTCGACGACCTGGTCGCCCGGCTGGCGGCGGCCGCCTACACCCGGGTGGACCTCGTCGAGCGGCGGGGCGAGTTCGCGGTACGCGGCGGGGTGCTCGACGTCTTCCCGCCCACCGACGAGCACCCGCTGCGGCTGGAGCTCTGGGGCGACACAGTGGAGGAGATCCGGTTCTTCAAGGTCGCCGACCAGCGGTCGCTGGAGATCGCGCAGGACGGGCTCTGGGCGCCTCCGTGCCGTGAGCTGCTGCTCACCGATCCGGTGCGCCGGCGGGCGGCCGCACTGGCGGAGGAGCACCCCGGCCTGGCCGACGTCCTGGGGCAGCTCGCCGAGGGCATCGCGGTCGAGGGCATGGAGTCACTCGCGCCCGTCCTCGTCGACGACATGGAGATGCTGCTCGACCAGGTGCCGGCGGACACGTCGGTGGTCCTCCTCGACCCCGAGCGGGTCCGCACCCGGGCGCACGACCTGTTCGCCACCAGCCAGGAGTTCCTCGAGGCGTCGTGGGCGAACGCGGCCGCCGGGGCGCAGAGCCCCCTCGACCTGGGCGCCGCCGCGTACCGCAGCCTGGCCGACGTACGGGGCCTCGCCATCGAGCGGGACGTGCCGTGGTGGTCGCTGAGCCCCTTCGCGGCCGACGAGGAGCAGGACCCGGAGAGCACGGCCGTCGTGGCTGCTCGGGCGGTCGACGGCTACCGGGGCGACGTCGCCCGGGCGCTGGCGGACGTCAAGGGCTGGCTGGGCGACGGCTGGCGGGTGCTGCTGCTCACCGAGGGGCACGGACCGGCCGAGCGGATGGTGGAGGTGCTGCGCGGGGAGGGCATCGCGGCGCGGTTCGACGAGTCCGTCGACGCGCCGCCGGAGCCGGCCGTCGCCCAGGTGACCTGCGCGGGGCTGCAGCGCGGGTTCGTCAGCGACGAGCTGCGGCTGGCGGTGCTGACCGAGACCGACCTGCTGGGCCAGGCCGGCCCTTCGACGAAGGACGGCCGGCGGATGCCGAGCCGTCGGCGCAACACCGTGGACCCGCTCCAGCTGCAGGCCGGCGACCTCGTGGTGCACGACCAGCACGGCGTCGGTCGCTACGTCGAGATGATGCAGCGCACGGTGCCGACGGGGGACGGGCACCGCGCCACCCGCGAGTACCTCGTCATCGAGTACGCGCCGGCCAAGCGCGGCCAGCCGGGCGACCGGCTCTTCGTCCCGACCGACCAGCTCGACCAGGTCACCCGCTATGTCGGCGGCGAGGCGCCCAGCCTGCACCGCCTCGGCGGCGCCGACTGGCAGAAGGCCAAGGGCAGGGCGCGCAAGGCCGTCAAGCAGATCGCCGCCGAGCTGATCCGGCTCTACGCCGCGCGCACCTCGGCGCCCGGCTTCGCCTTCGGGCCGGACACCCCCTGGCAGCGCGAGCTCGAGGACGCCTTCCCCTACCACGAGACGCCGGACCAGCTCGGCGCCATCGACGAGGTCAAGGCCGACATGATGAAGACCGTGCCGATGGACCGGCTGATCTGCGGCGACGTCGGCTACGGCAAGACCGAGATCGCGGTGCGCGCGGCGTTCAAGGCGGTCCAGGACGGCAAGCAGGTCGCCGTCCTGGTCCCGACCACGCTGCTGGTCAACCAGCACCTGTCGACCTTCGCCGAGCGGTACGCCAGCTTCCCGGTCAGGGTCGCCGCCCTGTCACGCTTCCAGACCGACAAGGAGGCCGCGGAGGTCAAGCAGGGTCTCGCCGAGGGCAGCATCGACGTGGTGATCGGCACCCACCGGGTGCTCAGCTCCGAGGTGCAGTTCAAGGACCTCGGGCTGGTGATCGTCGACGAGGAGCAGCGCTTCGGGGTCGAGCACAAGGAGCAGCTCAAGCATCTCCGGACCAACGTGGACGTCCTGACCATGTCGGCGACACCGATCCCGCGGACGCTGGAGATGGCGGTGACCGGCATCCGGGAGATGTCGACCATCCTCACGCCGCCGGAGGAACGGCACCCGGTGCTCACCTTCGTCGGCGGCTATGACGAGAAGCAGATCGGCGCGGCGATCCGCCGCGAGCTCCTGCGCGAGGGCCAGGTCTTCTACATCCACAACCGGGTCGAGTCGATAGACCGGGCGGCGGCCCGGCTGCGCGAGCTCGTTCCGGAGGCGCGGGTCGCCATCGCCCACGGCCAGATGAACGAGCACGCTCTCGAGCAGGTCGTGCTCGACTTCTGGGAGAAGCGGTTCGACGTGCTGGTGTGCACGACGATCGTCGAGAGCGGCCTGGACATCTCCAACGCCAACACCCTGATCGTCGAGCGGGCCGACGTCATGGGGCTCTCGCAGCTGCACCAGCTGCGCGGGAGGGTGGGACGCGGACGGGAGCGCGCGTACGCGTACTTCCTGTACCCGCCGGAGAAGCCGCTCACGGAGACGGCCCACGACCGGCTGGCCACCATCGCCGCCCACAGCGACCTCGGGGCGGGCATGTACGTCGCGATGAAGGACCTCGAGATCCGCGGGGCCGGCAACCTGCTCGGCGGGGAGCAGTCCGGGCACATCGCCTCGGTCGGCTTCGACCTCTACGTGCGGATGGTCGGCGAGGCCGTGGCCGAGTTCAAGGGCGAGGCGCCGGACGAGGTGCGCGACGTCAAGGTCGAGCTGCCGGTCGACGCGCACCTGCCGCACGACTACACGCCGGGCGAGCGGCTGCGGCTCGAGGCCTACCGCAAGCTCGCCGCGGTCGCCTCCGAGGAGGAGCTCGAGGCGGTCCGCGCCGAGCTGCACGACCGTTACGGGGAGCCGCCGGAGCCGGTGACCAACCTGTTCGAGGTGGCCCGGTTCCGCACCCTCGCCCGCAGGGCCGGGCTCCGCGAGGTGGCGCTGGCCGGCAACAGCGTCCGCTTCGCGCCGGTCGAGCTGCGGGAGAGCCAGCAGATGCGGCTGCTGCGCCTCTACCCGGGCACCGTCGTCAAGCCGGCGGTCCGTACGATCCTGGTGCCGAAACCGTCGACCGCCCGGGTCGGTGGCCGGCCGTTGCGAGACGTGGAGCTCCTCACCTGGTGCCGCGACCTCGTCGAGGCCGTGCTGCTCGACGCGGTGCCGAGCAGCCCGGAGAGGGACTCCTGATGACCCGCCCATCCCGTCGCACCGCCGTCGTCGGCGTCGTCGCGTGCCTCGCCGTGCTCGGCCTGACCGGATGCTCGGGAGACCGGCTCGGTGCCGCGGCCGTCATCGACGGCACCGCGGTCACCACCGAGGAGCTGCAGCAGTCGACGCGCGCCTACCTCGACGTCGTGCCCGACGGTGACACCGGGGACGCCCAGCTCGCGATCCTGCAGCGGAAGGTCGTCTCGGCGGTCATCGACTCCGTCGCGCGGGACCAGGACGTCCGGGTCCGCGAGGGCCGGGTCGCGCAGGAGCGTGACGAGCTGCTGCGCAGCGTCGGCGGCCGCAAGGGCCTCGTCCGTGCGCTCGCGCAGTCGCAGAACCCGACCGTCCTGCCGCCGTCGGAGATCGACCGCTGGGTGAAGGACCGGTTGCTGTTCAACGAGATCGCCGCCGAGATCTGCGGCTGCGAGCTCGACCCGACGGCCGAGGAGACGCAGCAAGCGCTCTCCGCGGCCAACGACGCGCTGCGGAAGAAGAGCGCGTCGATGGACATCGAGATCAGCCCGCGCTACGGCGAGTGGGACCCAGACCAGGGCATCTCCCCCCTGGTCAGCGGTGGGCTGTCCAAGAGCGTCGACGAGCTGCGTGCCGACGGTTCCTGACCCCGCGACGGGCGGGCCGGACCGGCTCGTCCTGCTCTCCACGTCCCCGCGGGTCGCGCCGGGGCTGCTGACGGCGCCGGCCTGGTCGACCCTGCGGCAGGCCGGGTCGGTGCATGCGGTGGCGGGTCATCCGTTGGTCCCGTACCTGGAGGCCGAAGGGGTCGCCGTACGCGTCGAGGATCTCGCCGACGTCAGGTCCCTCGCCGGCCGGCTGGTCGAGGCAGCCCGGTCCGACGGCACCGCCGTGTGGTTGGTGGGGCTCGACGGTGACGAGCCGCTCGGCCGTGCGCTGGGCGAGCTGGCCGAGGCCGGCTCCGCGCCCGAGCTGGAGATGCTGCCCGGCTCCTACGACCTGCCCGGCGCCCGCCTGCTGGACCTGGTCGCGACGATGGACCGGCTGCGCTCGCCGGGTGGCTGCCCGTGGGACGCGGAGCAGACGCACCAGTCGCTGACCACGTACCTGGTCGAGGAGACCTACGAGGTGCTGGAGGCGATCGAGACCGGCGACCGCAGCCATCTGCGCGAGGAGCTCGGCGACCTGCTGCTGCAGGTCGTCTTCCACTCCCGCATCGCGGCCGAGCACGGCGAGGACCCCTGGTCGGTGGACGACGTCGCGGGCGACATCGTGGACAAGCTGGTCCGCCGGCACCCGCACGTCTTCGCCGACGTGGCGGGCGTCACGAGCGCCGCCGACGTGGAGGCCGGCTGGCACGCCCGCAAGGCGGCGGAGAAGGGCCGCGAGTCCGCCGTCGACGGCGTTCCGATGGCCCTGCCCGCGCTGTCCCTCGCGGCCAAGCTGGTCCACCGGGCCGAGTCCCACGGCGTACAGGTCCCCGTCAGCGACGACGAGAGCCTCGGGTCGCGGCTGATGGCCCTGGTGGCCGAGGGGCGGGCGAACGGCCTGGACCCGGAGTCCGAGCTGCGGGCCGCTGCCCGGCGCTTCGCGCGGCGGGTGCGGGACGCCGAGGGGGCTGCGCAAAGCCCCTGACGCGGTGACCTGCCGGTCGTAGAGTGACCGGCGGGGAAGTCGGCAGGACCGGGGGGCCAGTTGTCTCTGGCGGGTCACGCGTTCTCCGTGGCGGCTGCGACCACGGAGCGGTCCTCCGCGCCCGCCGGTGGGCTCAGCTGGTGGGTGCTCGTGCTGGCGATCGGCATCGGCACCCTGATGGTGCTGTTCATCGTGCGGCTCGTGGACCGGCTCGCCGCCAGGTCGGCTGCGCGACAGCCGGAGGAGAGCGCCGCCGCCCGCCGGGTCCCGTACCCCGCGCTGTCGCAGCCCTCGCAGTCGGTGCTGGTCGGCGCCACCGTGGCGGCCCACTCCGTCGAGGAGCACGTCACCCGAGCGGACGAGCCCTCCCGCCACCTGCCGCACCTGCCGCACCTGCCGCACCGGCCGCGGATCCCGCGGATCCCGCGGCCCCCGCGACCACACCTGTCGGTGCCCGGCCGCCCGCACCTTCCGCACCTGCGCGTGCCCAGGCCGCAGGCAGCGGTCCGCTCGGTCGTGCGGCGGCGGCTCGCCACGGCCCCGTCGCCACCGCCACGGCCCCGGCCGCGCCGTGGGGCCCGGGTCACCGGCGAGCCGGGCCACGTCGCCGCGGCCGCGGTCCTGCCGGCCGCACTCGCCGCGCGGACCCTGCTCGACCCGGGTTGGTGGCGCGCACCCGACGGCGCCACGGTGGCGCTGCTTGCCCTGGCCGTGGTCATCGCGCTGGTGGGCCTGCACTGGCTGCGCGTGGCCACGGAGCGCCCGCGGGCTCTGCGGCGCCGGACCCGCGAGCGGCTGCGCTCCGCCGAGGAGCTGCGGCTGGCACGGGTCGACGCGGCGCGACGGCTGCTCGCCGACCTCGACGACGACGGCGGACCGGCGAGCGCGTGGGCCGACTTCAGTCGGGAGGCCGGGCTGCACGTCCCGCCCCGGATGCGGACGCTGGTCAGCCGGCAGATGGACCCGGAGGCCCTGGTCCGCTACCTGGGGACCCAGGCGCTGGAGCCGACACCCACCGAGCAGCCCTGGTGGGTGGCGGTCGCGGTGCCCACGCTCTGCTGCCTTCTCCCGGCCGTTCTCTTGATCGTCGCAGGCTGAGGCCAACGGATAGCCTCGCGCGGGTGACCTTCACCTCCCTCGCCGGCGACATCCTCGACGAGCTCCTGGAGCGGCACCCCGTGACGGCCACGATCCTCGGGGACCACCGCTTCGACGACCGCCTGGAGGACCACAGCGAGCCGGCTCTGGACGAGGAGGCCAGCTGGGTCGGCCGGCGGCTGGCGGACCTGCGGTCGGTGGACGGCGGTGCGCTCGCGGTGGCCGAGCAGGTGGACCTCGACCTGCTGACCAACGCGCTCGAGCGGCGCCGGTTCGAGCTCGAGGAGCTGCGCGAGCACGAGTGGAACCCGCTCGTCGTGAACCCCGGGACGGCCGTCTACACCTTGCTCGCCCGCGACTTCGCGCCGCTGGGCGACCGGCTCCGGTCGGCCGCGGGCCGGCTCGCCGCGGTCCCCGGCTCGCTGGAGACGGCTCGGCGGAGCCACGACGGCATGCCCCGGGTCCACCTCGAGACCGCCCTCGTGCAGTTCACCGGCACGCGCACCCTGCTCGCCACCCAGCTCGAGCGTGCCCTCGCCGAGGAGCCGTCAATGCGTCGCGAGGTGGAGCCGGTCCGCGACCGCGCCGTCGAGGCGCTCGAGGAGCACCTCGACTGGCTGCGCGGGCAGCTCGACACCGCCGACCGCGACCCACGTCTCGGCGCCGCCGCCTTCTCCCGCAAGCTCGCGCTGACCCTCGACACCTCCATCGACGCCGACGCCCTGCTCGCC
>DASTVO010000275.1:0-18607 GCA_035759075.1 Actinomycetes bacterium | reverse complement strand
GATCTCGGCAACCCGGTACGAGGTAGCGCGGTTCCCCTCCTGCCAACCTCGGAACGCCGGGTCCCGGGTCTCGACGACCAGGTGCCCGCCCGGCCGTCACGCCTCATGGACACCGCCCCAGGTCCGCTGCCAGTCGTCGGGATGGACGATCGCCTGCGCCACGTTTCCCGTCATCGTGACGAGATCAACGGATCTGCCGAGCAGCGACGTCGCGTCGCCGTGGATCCATTGCACCCGTTCGGCGCCAGGCTTGGCCCGCGCCTCGGCGAGAGATCCCGCTGCGGGGTCGACGGCGACGACGTCGAACCCGCGATCCGCGAGCATCAGCGCGAAGGTTCCGGTCCCGCACCCCAGGTCCAGGACCGAGCGCGCACCCAGCTCCTCGACGAGGGCGGCATACACCTCGAGGTCGCGACGATCGGAGTCCAGCGCGTCGTAGATGCTCACGAGCCGCGGGTGCTCGAAGATCTCGTCGACCACGCGGGTGACCATACGGCGACCCGACGAGCCGCTTCGTCAGAGCGGCATGAACCGGCCGCCGTTGACGTCGAGGACCGCGCCGGTGACGTAGGACGACTCATCGCTTGCCAGGAAGAGCACCGGGTCTACCGCCTCCCGCAGCTCCGGCATGCGGTGCAGCGGGATCGCCTCGAGGACCTCGCGCCGTTCCTGCTCGGTCATGGCATCGAACATGCCCTGCAGCCGGCCGGTGAGGAACAGCCCCGGCGCCACCGCGTTGACCCGCACACCCTGGGCGCCGACCTCCTTGGCGAGCCGCTTGGTGAGCCCGACGACGGCTGCCTTGGCGGCCGCGTACGGCACGCCGGTGACCGGCGATGGCTGTCGCCCGCCGATGGACGACGTGTTGACGATCGCCCCGCCCCCCGCGGCAACCATGTGCGGCACCGCCGCCTGGCAGCAGTAGAACGTCCCCTTCACGTTGACGTCGAGGACGAGGTCGACGTGCTCGGGCTCGATGTCGTCGAGGTCACGCGGCGTCCCGAGCGAGCCGCCGGCGAGGTTGACCAGGACGTGCGGACCGCCCAGGTCAGAGCTGACCGACGACATCAACGCCTCGACCGCCGAGCGGTCGGAGACGTCGACGAGGTAGCCCTCCGCCGTGGCGCCGAGGGACCGCACCGCGTCGACTGTCTCCCCCACCGCATCGGCGGACACGTCCGCCACCGCGACGGCCGCGTCCTCGGCGGCGAACCCCTCGCAGACAGCCCGGCCGAGACCGCCGGCTCCACCCGTGACGACGGCCGTCCGGCCGGTGAACCTCGCCGCTCGTCCGGCCATCAGATCGGTCCTATCGTTGTGTTGACGGTCGTTCGGATTGCAACATAGCCTCCTCGTAGGCCCGCGGACAATGGGAGGCGCAGTGCGGATAGCGATCATCGGGGGCGGACCCGGGGGCCTCTACTTCGCCGCGCTGGCGATGCAGCTCGACCCGACCCACGAGATCACGGTCTGGGAGCGCAACGCGCCCGACGACACGTTCGGCTTCGGTGTCGTCTTCTCCGACGAGACGCTCGGCGGCATCGAGCACGCCGACGTCGCGGTCTACCGGCAGATGGAGCGTGAGTTCGCGCGCTGGGACGACATCGACGTCCACTACAGGGACACCGTCATCACCAGCGGCGGCCACGGCTTCGCCGCCATGAGCCGACGTCGGCTCCTCGAGATCCTGCAAGCGCGCTGCCGCGAGCTCGGCGTCATGCTGCACTTCCGCACCGAGGCTCCGCCGGCCGACGAGCTCTCGCGCACCCACGACCTGGTCATCGCCAGCGACGGTCTCAACTCCGCGACCCGTGCCAAGTACGCCGACACCTTCCACCCCCAGCTCGAGGTCCGGCGCTGCAAGTACATGTGGCTCGGCACCGACCTCGTCTTCGACGCCTTCAAGTTCTACGTGCTCGAGACCCCGCACGGGGTCATGCAGATCCACGGTTACCCCTACGACGCCACCGGCTCGACGTTCATCGTCGAGATGCACGACGACGTCTGGCACAAGGCCGGGTTCGGCGAGCTGGCAGCTCGTGACCTGCCGCCCGGGCAGAGCGACGAGGCCTCGATCGCGATGGTGCGCGAGCTGTTCACCGACATCCTGGCCGGCCACGAGGTCATGGCGAACAACTCCAAGTGGCTCAGCTTCTCGACCGTCCGCAACGAGACCTGGCGCCACGGCAACGTCGTCCTGCTCGGCGACGCGGCGCACACCGCGCACTTCTCCATCGGCTCCGGCACCAAGCTGGCGATGGAGGACGCGCTCGCGCTGGCGGCCTGCCTGCACGAGAACGCTGACGTCGACAGCGCCCTCGACGCGTACGAGACGGAGCGACGCCCCGTGGTGCTGTCAACCCAGCGCGCCGCCCAGGCGAGCCTGGAATGGTTCGAGAACCTGGGGCAGTACGTCCACCAGGAGCCGGAGCAGTTCGCGTTCAACATCATGACCCGCAGCAGACGGGTCACCTACGACAACCTGCGGCTGCGTGACCCGGAGTTCGTCGCCCGCATCGACGAGTGGTTCGCCGACCACGAGTCCCGGCGGGGCATGGCCGACGACCCGAAGGACGTCCGCCCGCCCATGTTCCAACCGTTCCGTCTCCGCGGCCTGGAGCTGAAGAACCGCGTCGTCGTCTCACCGATGGACATGTACGTCGCGGTGGACGGGCTGGCCAACGACTTCCACCTCACCCACCTCGGCGGCAAGGCGCTCGGCGGCGCAGGCCTGGTCATGACCGAGATGGTCTGCGTCTCCGCACCGGGCCGGATCTCCCCCGGGTGCACCGGTCTCTACCGGCCCGAGCACGAGGCCGCGTACAAGCGCATCGTCGACTTCGTCCACGGCTCGAGCACGGCCAAGATCGGTCTCCAGCTCGGCCACTCCGGTCGCAAGGGCTCGACGAAGCTCATGTGGGAGGGCATCGACGAGCCGCTGCCCGACGGCAACTGGTCGGTGGTGGGTCCGTCACCGCTGCCGTACAAGCCGGGCGTGAACCAGGTGCCCAGGGAGCTCACGGTCGAGGAGATGGCCGAGATCCGCGACCAGTTCGTGCGGTCAGCCGAGATGGGCGCCCGCGCCGGTTTCGACCTGCTCGAGCTGCACTGCGCCCACGGCTACCTGCTCTCGAGCTTCATCTCCCCGGTCACCAACCAGCGCACAGACGAGTACGGGGGGTCGTTGGAGAACCGGATGCGCTACCCGCTCGAGGTGTTCGACGCCGTCCGGGCGGTGTGGCCGGAGGACAGGCCGATCACCCTGCGCATCTCGGCGACGGACTGGGTCGACGGCGGTGTGGACGCCGAGGACGCCGTCGAGATCGCCCGGATGTTCCGCGCGCACGGCGCCGACGCGCTCGACGTCTCGACCGGGCAGGTGACCCCGGACGAGCGGCCGGCGTTCGGGCGCAGCTACCAGACACCGTACGCGGACAGGATCCGCAACCAGGTCGGGATCCCGACGATCGCGGTCGGCGTCATCTCCTCCTACGACGACGTGAACTCGATCGTGCTCGCGGGCCGCGCCGACCTGTGCGCGGTCGGGCGAGCTCACCTCTACGACCCGCACTGGACCCTGCACGCAGCCGCCGAGCAGGGGTACCGGGGTCCCGCGGCCGAGTGGCCCGACCCGTGGAAGGCCGGCAGCCGCCGACCGCTGGCCGGCCGTACCGACGGACCCAAGCCACGGCTGCAGCTGATCCGCGAAGGCGTGCAGAGCACCCGTCACCAGCGCTGGCGGCCGTCGACCTGACCTACGCCCACGAGGAGGACCCATGTCCGTGCTGTCCGACCTGGTCGCTGCCATCGGCTCCGGCCAGGTCGAGGTCGTCGACCTCACCGCGCCGTTGTCCGAGACGACGCCGATACTCATGCTGCCGGAGCCGTTCGGGCAGACCGCGACCTTCCAGCTCGAGGAGATCAGCCACTACGACGACCGCGGGCCGGGCTGGTACTGGAACAACTTCCGCACCGGCGAGCACACCGGCACGCACCTCGACGCCCCGATCCACTGGGTCACCGGTCAGGACAAGGACGACGTGTCGCAGCTGCCGGTGAGGCGCCTCGTGGCGCCGGCGGCAGTCCTGGACTTCGCCGACCGAGCGGCGGCCGACCCCGACTGGCTGCTGGAGATCGACGACGTCCGGCAGTGGGAGTCCGCCCACGGGTCGCTCCCCGACGGCGGCTGGCTGCTGCTGCGGACCGGGTGGGACGCTCGGTCGCACGACCAGGCCGAGTTCCTCAACGCGAACGACACGGGTCCGCACACGCCCGGCATCTCGGTCGAGTGTGCGCGGTGGCTCGCGGAGGAGGCGCCGGTGATCGGAGTCGGCGTCGAGACGGTCGGTACGGACGCGGGAACAGCGCACTCCTTCGACCCCGCCTTCCCCTGCCACCAGTTCCTGCTCGGTGCCGGCAAGTACGGCCTCACCCAGCTGCAGAACCTCTCCCAGCTGCCACCGACCGGAGCCGTCGTCTTCGCCGGGCCCCTCCCCATCGTCGGCGGGTCCGGCAGCCCCACCCGCGTGCTGGCACTCGTCGAGCGCTGAGCCGTGCACGTCGCGGAGGCCGTCGGCCGAGCGCTCGCCCACGAGGGCGTGGACCACGTCTTCGGTGTCGTGGGCAGTGGGAACTTCCACGCGACCAACGCCCTCGTCGCAGCCGGCGCGCGGTTCGTCGCCGCCCGCCACGAGGGCGGCGCCGCGACGATGGCCGACGCCTTCGCACGCGTCAGCGGTCGGGTCGCGGCCGTCTCCGTGCACCAGGGCTGCGGCCTGACCAACGCCATGACCGGCCTCACCGAGGCAGCCAAGAGCCGCACGCCGCTCGTCGTCCTCGCCGCCGAGGCCGAGCAGCCGGGCTCGAACTTCTTCGTCGACCAGCCGGGACTTGCGCGGGCGGTGGGGGCGGTCAGCGAACGGGTGGCCTCCGCCGACACCGCGGTAGAGACCGCGGTCAGGGCGGTCCGGCGAGCCAGAGCCGAGCGCCGCACGGTCCTGCTCAACCTCCCGCTCGGGGTCCAGGGTCTCGACACGTCCGTCGACCCGAGCGGTGTGGCGCCGTACGTCGAGCCACCTCCGCTCGCGCCCGGGCCTGGCGACGTGGACCTGCTGGCCGGCGCTCTGTCCCGCGCGCAGCGGCCGGTCTTCGTCGCCGGCCGGGGCGCGCTCAGGGCCCGGGCCGAGCTGGAGAACCTGGCCGACGCGTGCGGGGCCCTGCTGGCGACGTCCGCGGTCGCGAAGGGGCTCTTCCACGGCAGCCCGTGGTCGCTCGACGTCTCCGGTGGCTTCGCCTCCCCGCTGGCGGCCGAGCTGATCACCGCCGCCGACGTGGTCGTGGGCTGGGGCTGCGCGCTGAACATGTGGACGATGCGGCACGGCAAGCTGCTCGGCCCGCGGACGACCGTCGCCCAGGTCGACCTCGACGAGCAGGCACTCGGTGCCGCGCGGCCGGTCGACATCGGCGTCGTCGGCGACGTGGCCGCGACAGCCGGGGCAGTCCACTCGGCACTGGCGGACCGAGCGCTCGGCGGCTACCGCAGCGACGACCTGCGCGAGCGGATCGGGCGCGAGGTGAGCTGGCGTGACGTGCCGTACGACGACACGAGCGGCGAGGGCCGCGTCGACCCGCGGACGTTCACCCTCGAGCTGGACAGGGTCCTTCCCGCCGAGCGCGTGGTCGCCGTGGACTCCGGCAACTTCATGGGGTACCCGAGCATGTTCCTCTCGGTGCCCGACGAGCGTGGCTTCTGCTTCACCCAGGCCTTCCAGTCGATCGGGCTCGGCCTGGCCACCGCGGTCGGGGCCGCCCTCGCCGAGCCCGACCGGCTGCCGGTGGCGGCGGTCGGCGACGGCGGTCTGCTGATGTCGGTCGCCGAGCTGGACACGGTGGTCCGGCTCGGGCTGCCGATGGTGGTTGCGGTGTACGACGACGAGGCGTACGGCGCGGAGGTGCACCACTTCGGCCCCGACGGCCACCCGCTGGACACGGTCACGTTCCCGGCCACCGACATCGCCGCCATCGGGCGTGGGTTCGGCTGCGACGCGGTGACGGTGCGCGGACCGGACGACATGTCGGCCGTCCGCGCCTGGGTCGAGGGTCCCCGCGACCGGCCACTGGTCATCGACGCCAAGGTGACGAAGGACCGCGGCGCGTGGTGGCTGGAGGAGGCCTTCGGGCACTGACCCGCCGGCCGCGCGCCATCAGCCCGGGGTCACGACCGCCCGGCTGCCGAAAGGGACGCGTCGAGGATCTCCAGGCCGAGGTCGATCTCGTCCGCGGACACGGTCAGGGGCGGCGCCATGCGGAACACGCCGCCCATGCCCGGCAGCTGCACGATGTTCATGTGCAGGCCGCGAGCCAGGCACTCTGTGGTGACCCGTCGGCCGAGGTCCTCGGCCGGGGTCTTGCTGGCCCGGTCCGTGACCAGCTCGATGCCCTGCATCAGCCCGCGGCCCCGCACGTCTCCGATGCACTCGTGTCGCGTCTGCAGCTCGAGCAGTCCTGCCCGCAGCCGCCGGCCGCGCTCGGCGGCGGCGACGACGAGTCCGTCCCGCTCGATGACCTTCAGCACCGTGCAGCCGACCGCCGCCGGGAGGGGGTCCGACACGTGCGTGGTGAAGAACAGGAAGCCGAGCTCGTGGCAGCGCACCTCGATCTCCTCGGTGGTCACGACTGCGGCGAGCGGCAGCCCGGCGCCCAAGGTCTTCGAGAGGGTCAGGATGTCCGGGACGACACCGTCCCGCTCGAAGGCGAACATGGCACCCGTACGTCCGAGGCCGGTCTGCGCCTCGTCGACGACCAGCAGCATGCCGCGCGCCACGCACTTGTCCCGCAGCGCCCGCAGGTAGCCCACCGGGAGGTCGATCAGACCGCCCGAGCTGAGGATCGGCTCGACCAGACAGGCCGCGAGCGCTCCGCTGGACTGCCTGTCGACCAGGTCGAAGGCGTAGTCGAGCTCGCCTTGCCAGTCGTGCTCACCGTCACGGGAGAACCTGGTCCGGTAGGCGTTCGGCGCCGGGATCGCGAAGTTGCCCGGAGCCGGCGGACCGTAGCCGCGGCGGCCTGCGCTGTACGTGGCCGCGGCGGCGCCGGATGTCATCCCGTGCCATGACTGGCTGAAGCTGACGATCTCGTGACCCCCGGTGAACAGCTTGGCCATCTTCAGCGCTGCCTCGTTGGCCTCGGCGCCCGTGGTGAGCAGCAACGACTTGGACAGCGGCTGCGGCGTGACGGCGTCGAGCGCACGAGCGAGGTCCAGGACCGGCCGGCTGAGCATGCCGCTGAACAGGTGCGCCAGCGTCGCCACCGAGCCGGACACCGTCTCGACGATGTCCGGGTGACTGTGCCCGAGCACCGCGCTCATCTGTCCCGACGTGAAGTCGAGAATGGCTCGACCGTCCGCGTCGTGGACGAACGAGCCCTGCGCTCGCTCGATGACGGCCGGGACGAACGACCCGCCGTAGCGCACGAGGTGGCGGTCGACCCCCGCCCAGAAGTCGCTCTCGGTCATCCCCAGCTCCGTCCCTCAGCGGCCGAGACCCTCACGCTACGGGCCGCGGCTGTCTGCCGCCCGTCGGGCAGGATCGAGCAGCGCGTCGGCCGTGATCGGCAGTATGTCGTGTCGTTGACGACCGCAACCGATGTGTGACAAGTTCGGACGCACCATGGCCAGCCCGCTCAGCCCCCTCTGGGACGCCCGCTCGGTCGCCGTGATCGGCGCCACCGAACGCGCCGGCGCACTCGGCCGGCTGCCCGTCGCCTTCCTGGCGCGCTACGGCTACAGCGGGCGCGTCCTGCCGGTGAACCCGAATGCCGACACGGTGCTGGGCCTGCCCGCCTATCCCTCCGTTGCCGCCGCGCGCGAGGCGACCGGCGAGCCGGTGGACCTCGCGCTCGTCATGGTCTCCGCGGCGCGGGTGCCCGATGCGATCGACGACTGCGCCGTCGCGGAGGTGCCGGTCGCGGTCGTGATGTCGTCCGGCTTCGCCGAGGCCGGTGAGGAGGGCGCGGCCCTGCAGGAGGAGGTCGTTCGCCGCGCGGCTGCCGGCCGCGTACGCGTCGTCGGGCCGAACTGCATCGGCACGGTGGGCTTTGCGACCGGCCAGGTGACCTCGTTCTCCCCGCTGTTCTCCGCCGAGGACGTCCCGATGCCGGCGTCGTCGTCGATCGGCTTCGTCAGCCAGAGCGGCGCCCTCGGCTACGGCGCCGTCAGCCTGGCGCTGGCCCGCGGGCTCGGGCTGGGCTGGGCGGTGAACACCGGCAACGAGGCCGACGTTGACGCGGTCGAGGTCCTCACCGAGCTGGCCGAGCTGGACGACTGCGCGGCGCTGCTCGGCTACGTCGAGTCGCTCTCCGGCGGTGAGGATCTTCGACGCCTGGCGGGCCTCGGCAAGCCGGTGGCCCTGCTCAAGGCCGGGGCGTCCGAGGCCGGAGCCCGGGCGGCTGCGTCGCACACCGGGGCCCTCGCCGCCGGCGACGGCGTGGTCGACGGCGTCCTGCGCCAGCTGCGCATCGCGCGCGCCCGCGACGTCGACGAGCTGCTCGACCTCGGCGACGCCTTCGAGCAGCCGCGCCGACCGGCCGGTCCCCGCGTTGCGGTCGTCACCACCAGCGGCGGGTCCGGGATCCTCGCCGCGGACGCCGTGGCCGACCGCGGGCTCGAGCTGGCCTCCTTCTCCCCCGCGACCGCGTCGGCCCTGGACGAGATCGTGCCGGCCTTCGGCTCGGCGGCGAACCCGGTCGACGTCACCGCCACCGTGATGAGCGACCCCGCGCTGTTCGACCGGTGCCTCGACGTCGTGGCCGACGACGAGAACGTCGACGCCGTCGTCGCCTGCTTCTGTGTGCTCACCGGCGAGGACGTGGACCGGATGGTCGACTCGCTGAGCCGGGTCGCGGCCCGCACCGGCAAGCCGGTGCTGGTCGCGCGCACCGGCGCCGACTTCCTCGCACCGAAGGCGGCGTCGGCCCTGCGCGGCGCCGGGATCCCCGCCTACCCCACGCCCGCGCGCGCGGTGCGCGCGCTGGCCGGCCTGTGGGAGACCCGGCCGCGCGCCGCCACCACCCGCGTCGTCGCGGCGGAGACGCCCGCGCCGGCACGAGGCGCGAGCGAGGTCGAGCTCAAGGCGATGCTCGCCGGGGCCGGGCTGCCCGTGCCGCGCAGCCGGGTCGCCACCGACGCCGCCGACGCCGAGCGAGCCGTCGGGGAGGTCGGCGGGCGGGCCGTGCTCAAAGCGGTCGTCCCCGGGATGCTGCACAAGACCGAGGCCGGCGGCGTGGCCCTCGGCGTGTCCGCAATCGACGCGGGACCGACGTACGACCGGCTGGCGGCGCTCGGCGGTGACGTCCTCGTCGAGGAGATGGTCGAGGGCGGCGCCGAGCTGCTGGTCGGCATCGCACCGACGTCGCTGGGACAGGTGCTCACCCTCGCGTCCGGAGGAGTTCTCACCGAGGTGCTCGACGACGCCGTCTTCCGGCTGCTCCCGGTGACCGGCGAGGACGCCCGGGAGATGGTCGCCGAGCTGCGCGGCGCCGCGGTGCTGCACGGCGTCCGGGGGCGACCGGCGCTCGACGTGGACGCGGTCGTCCGGCTGCTCGTCGACGTCTCCGGGCTCGTCACCGGGTGGCCGCCGGGCTACGAGCTCGACCTCAACCCGGTCGTCGCCCTGCCCGACGGTGTGCGCATCCTGGACGCGGCTTACGTGGCCCCCGCGGAAGGAGCCTGATGGACGTCGGCCAGGTGGTGGCCCGCTCGGCCCGACGGTTCGCCGACCGGGTCGCAGTCGACGGACCCGAACGGACGCTGACCTTCGCCGAGCTCGGGGACCGGGTCGTCCGGCTGGCCAACGGGCTGCGCGCGCTCGGCCTGCACCCCGGCGACCGGGTGCTGGACCTGCAGAGCAACAGCACGACCTACGTCGAGACCGACCTCGCGATCCGCTCCGCCGGCCTGGTGCGGGTCGCGCTGAACTACCGGCTGCACCCGAGCGACTGGGCGCGGATCGCTGACGACTCCGGCGCAGCAGCCCTGGTCTACGACGGCCGGTTCGCCGCCGAGACCGAGGACCTGCGCAGCGGGCTGGGCGAGCGCCCCGTGGTGGTGGTCGGCGACGGGCCCGGCACCGCGTACGACAAGCTCGTCGCGGACGCGCCCGCGACGCCACTCGCGCCCGTCGACGCCGACGCGCTGTGCGGCCTGCACTACTCCAGCGGCACCACCGGGCATCCCAAGGGCGCCCAGCGCACCCACCGGAACTGGATGGCCAGCCTGGTCAACATGACGGTCGACGTGATCGGCGGCCCGCCCGGGCCGGGCGACGTCTACGCGCACGCCGGGCCGATCACCCACACCAGCGGGCTGTTCGTCCTGCCCTTCCTCGCGGCCGGCGCCACCCAGCTGGTGATGCCGTCGTGGGACCCGGAGGCGTTCGTGGACGCGGTCGAGAACCGGGGCGTCACGCACACCGCGATGGTGCCGACGATGGTCGCCCGCCTCTTGGCGTTGCCCGACGTCGACCGGGACCGCATGCGCCGGCTGCGGATGCTCGGCTACGCCGGCGCGCCGATGCCGCCGGAGCAGATGCGCCAGGCGCACGACCGGCTGACGACGAACCTCGTGCAGTACTACGGCCTGGTCGAGGCGATCCCGCCGGTGACACTCCTCGACGCGGCCGACCACGAGCTCGGGCTCGCGTCCGAGCCCGAGCTGCTCACCTCCGCCGGCCGGCCCGCGCTGGGGGTCGAGCTCGCGGTCGTCGACGAGGACGGGCGGCCGGTGCCGCCGGGTGAGGTCGGTGAGGTCGTGACGCGCGGCGACCACGTGATGCTGGGCTACTGGAACGCCCAGAGCCGCGACGACCTCGGCAAGAGCGTCGTCGAGGGCTGGCTGCACACCGGCGACCTGGGCCGCCTCGACGACGCCGGGCGCCTCTACCTCGTCGACCGCAAGGGCGACATGATCATCTCCGGCGGCTACAACATCTACCCGCGCGAGGTGGAGGACGTGATCGCCGAGGTGCCCGGTGTGGCGGAGGTCGCGGTGCTCGGGGTGAACGACCCGGACTGGGGCCAGCGGGTGACCGCGCTCTACACCGTGCGCGACGGCGCGACGGTCACCGACGAGCAGGTGCTCGCGCACTGCCGCGAGCGGCTGGCGTCCTACAAGAAGCCCAAGGACCTGCACCGGGTGGACTCGTTCCCGCTCAACGCGACCGGGAAGATCGCCAAGAAGGTGCTGCGCGAGCAGTTGGGGTCGCGCTGATGGAGCGGCTGCGACCGGACTACGCGCCGGACGAGGCCGAGCACCCGGGCGAGTACCCGTACACGCGCGGCATCTCGGCCGAGCCGAAGCCGTGGATCATGGGGCAGTACGCGGGCTTCGGCAGCGCCGCCGACTCGAACCGGCGGTTCAAGGCGCTGCTCGACGCGGGCGTCACCGGCTTCTCGGTGGCGCTGGACCTCCCGACCCAGATGGGCCTGGACTCCGACGACCCGCGGGCCGCCGGTGAGGTCGGCCGGGTGGGCGTGGCGATCGACTCGCTCGCCGACATCGAGACCCTGATGGACGGCATCCCGCTCGAGGCGATCTCGCAGGTGCGCACGACCGCGAACTCGATCGGCTACGTCTGGGCCGCGCTGTTCATCGCGCTGGCCGAGAAGCGTGGTGTCGACCCGGGCGAGTTCGGGATGTTCATCCAGAACGACGTGCTCAAGGAGTTCATCGCCCGCGGCACGCAGATCTTCCCGCCCGAGCCGTCGCTGCGGCTGGCGGTCGACACCATCGAGCACCTCGCGAGGCACGTGCCCACCTGGGTTCCGCTCGCGATGTCCGGCTACCACATCCGGGAGTCCGGCGCCGACGCCGTGCAGGAGATCGCCTACACGTTCGCGAACGCACGCGCCTACCTCGACGAGGCCGTGCGCCGCGGGGTCCCGGTCGACGACGTCGCGCCGACGCTGTTCACGTTCCTGGCGATCACTCTCGACTTCCTGCCCGAGGTGGCGAAGTTCCGCGCCGCCCGCCGGGTCTGGGCGCGGCTGCTCAAGGAGCACTACGGCTCGACCGACCCGCGCTCCCAGCAGCTGCGCATCTTCGCGTTCACGGCCGGTTCGACGTTCACGGCGCAGCAGCCGCTGAACAACGTCGCCCGGGCGACTGTCGAGGCGATGTCGGCAGCGCTGGCCGGTGTGCAGACGCTGCACGTGTCCGCGTACGACGAGGCCCTGGGCGTGCCCACCGAGCAGGCGGCCACGCTGGCGCTGCGCACCCAGCAGGTGGTGGCCTTCGAGACCGGCGTCGCCGACACGATCGACCCGCTCGCCGGGTCGTACGCGGTCGAGGCGCTCACCGACGACCTGGAGCGGCGGATCTGGTCGGCGATGGAGGACGTCGAGGCACGCGGGGGCGCGCTGGCCTGCATCGCCAACGGCTTCTTCGCCGAGCAGCTCAGCGACGCCGCGTACGGACTGGCCCGCGAGGTCGAGTCCGGCGAGCGCGTCGTGGTCGGCGTGAACCGCTTCCCGACGGCCACCGAGCCGCTCGACGTGTTCCGCGTCGACCCCGCCATGGAGTCCGGCCAGGTCGCCGCCGTCCGCGCCGTCCGGGAGAAGCGGGACGCGGAGCGGGTCGAGGCCGCGCTCGCCGCACTCGGCGAGACCGCCCGGGCCGGCGGGAACGTCGTCCCGGCGTGCGTCGAGGGCGTCAGCGCGTACGCGACCGTCGGCGAGATCGTCGCGGTGCTGCGCGTGGTGCACGGCGACTGGCAGCCCGCCGTCACGTTCTGAGCCGCCCCGCGCTGGCTCCCGGTTGGGCGACGTTCCGCACACCCGACCCGGCGTGTCGCGCGGCGTGTCGGTACGCAACGTCGCCGAACGCGAGGGGGTCAGACGGCGCGCTCGAGCTGCCAGTGGCCGTCCCGCTCGGCGACGAGAGCGAACCCGAGCCGGTCGAGCAGCCGCCGGGACGGCTCGTTGCCGACCTCGACCGAAGCCGTCACGACCCGCACCCCTGGCTGTGCCGCGACCCAGCCGGCGAGAGCACCCACCATCTCGCTGCCGAGACCCGCACCGCGGTAGGGAGCCGCCAGCCCGTAGCCGATCTCGACCCGCCCGCTCTCGTCGGCCCAGCCCAGGGTCCCGCAGTCACCGACCACCCGGCCGTCGCCGGCGAGCGTGGCGAACCACCCGCCGTCGTCGTCACCGCCGTGCTCGACGAACATGCGCAGCCCGTCGACGGTGTCTGCGTGCGGGTAGCCGTCGGCGAGCGGCAGACCGCAGTCCCGACCGTCGAGGAGCGCGGCGGCTGCAGCGCGGGTCTGCGGCACCAGCACGAGCCGCTCGGTCCGCAGCAGGGGTCTCGGCACGGGCGCAGCCTAGGCCGCAGTTACGCTCCCCGCATGGCGAGCCGGGACTCCGACTGGGAAGGCGTGCGCCTGCACGTCGTCACCGGCAAAGGGGGCACCGGGAAGACCACGGTCGCGGCCGCCCTGGCCCTCGCGCTCGCCGGCCAGGGCCGCCGGACGCTGCTGGTCGAGGTCGAGAACCGCCAGGGGATCGCGCAGCTCTTCGACGTGCCTCCCCTGCCCTACGAGGAGCGCAAGGTGGCCGTCGGCCCCGGTGGGGGCGACGTGTTCGCGCTCGCCGTGGACCCCGAGGGCGCGCTGCTGGAGTACCTCGAGATGTTCTACCGGCTCGGCCGAGCCGGCCGGGGGCTGCGCCGCATCGGCGCCATCGACTTCGCCACCACGATCGCGCCGGGCATGCGCGACGTCCTGCTCACCGGGAAGGTCTACGAGGCGGTCCGCCGGAAGAACAGCGGGACGCCGGTGTACGACGCGGTCGTGCTCGACGCCCCCCCGACGGGGCGCATCACCCGCTTCCTGCATGTGAACGCCGAGGTCGCCGGGCTGGCGCGAGTCGGCCCGGTCCGCGGGCAAGCCGACTCGATCATGGGTCTGCTCACCTCGCCGCAGACCGCGGTGCACGTGGTGACGCTGCTGGAGGAGATGCCGGTCCAGGAGACCGCGGACGCGGTGGCAGAGCTGACCGCAGCCGGCCTGCCGGTGGGCGGGATCGTCGTCAACGCGACCCGGACCCCGCTGCTCAAGGTCAGCGACCTCGCCGCAGCCGCCAAGGGGCGGCTCGACCGTGAGCTGGTCGCGGCCGGTCTCGCCGCGGCCGGCGTCCGGGAGTCGGCCGTCGACCCGCTGCTCGCCGAGGCCGCGGAGCACGCACAGCGGGTCACGCTGGAGAAGTCGGAGCGTCGGACGCTCAAGTCGCTGGACCGTCCGACGTACGAGCTGCCGCTGCTCGCCGAGGGCGTCGACCTGGGCGGCCTGTACATCCTGGCCGAGCACCTCTGCCGTCAGGGCATGGCGTGAGGGCGGACGCATGAGCCCGGTGACCCCACCCGTTCTCGACCTCGACGCGGTCATCGGCAACCGGTCCACCCGCATTATCGTGTGCTGCGGCGCCGGCGGGGTCGGCAAGACGACGACCGCCGCGGCGCTGGGGCTGCGTGCCGCCGAGCAGGGCCGCAGGGTCGTGGTCCTCACGATCGACCCGGCGCGTCGGCTCGCGCAGTCGATGGGCCTCACCGCGCTCGACAACACCCCGCGTCAGGTCAAGGGCGTCGACGACGCGGCCGGCGGCTCGCTCGACGCGATGATGCTGGACATGAAGCGGACCTTCGACGAGGTCGTCTTCGCGCACGCGACGCCGGAGCGCGCCGCCACGATCATGGAGAACCCGTTCTACCAGTCGCTGTCGTCCAGCTTCGCCGGCACGCAGGAGTACATGGCGATGGAGAAGCTGGGCCAGCTGCGCGCCGAGGACCGGTGGGACCTGATCATCGTCGACACCCCGCCGAGCCGGTCGGCGCTGGACTTCCT
Organism: Actinomycetes bacterium; assembly: GCA_035759075.1. Taxonomy (GTDB): domain Bacteria; phylum Actinomycetota; class Actinomycetes; order JACCUZ01; family JACCUZ01; genus DASTVO01. The sequence goes on along the minus strand of DASTVO010000275.1, from coordinate 3,716 downwards.
GGACGCCCCGAAGCGCCTCGGGTCCTTCCTGGACGGCCGCTTCATCCGGATCCTGATGGGCGGGGCGAAGACCGGCGGGCGGGTCTACCTCAAGGCCATCGGCGCCGGCCTGGGCGTCGTGACGGCGGCCTTGACGAAGGTGCTGGGCGCCCAGGTGCTCAAGGACCTGCAGGCGTTCATCGCGGCGCTGGACACCATGTTCGGTGGCTTCCGGGAGCGGGCGGACGCCACGTACCGGCTCCTGCAGGCCTCCGGGACGTCCTTCGTCGTGGTCGCGGCCCCCGAGCGGGACGCCCTGCGCGAGGCCTCCTACTTCGTGGAGCGGCTCGGCGAGGAGCGGATGCCCCTGGCCGGGCTGGTGCTCAACCGGGTGCACACCACCGGGGTGCCCTCGCTCTCCGCGGCCCGGGCCGCCGCCGGCGCCGAGGACCTCAGCGAGACCAGGGAGCACCCGGTCGCCACCGGCATCCTGCGCCTGCACGCGGAGCGGATGCGGATCATCGAGAAGGAGCAGTCGCTGCGCGGCCGGTTCACGGCGGCGCACCCGAAGGTCGCGGTGGTGGACGTGCCGGCCCAGCCGGGCGACATCCACGACCTCGAGGGCCTGCGGGTCATCGGGGCCGCGCTCGGCGGCTCCTCGGGGCACGCTTAGGGGGCGGTCCTCCCCTCCAGGACCGCCCCAGGGCCCCGCCGCGGCGGAGGCCCCTTCGGGTGGCTACATCGCCACCTGCAGGTCGGACGAGCGAGCCCCCCGCTCGTACTCGTCCCGGGCCGTCTCGAGCAGCGCCCGCCACGACGTCACGTTGGGCCTGCGGCGGAGCAGCGCACGCCGCTCCCGCTCGGTCATCCCACCCCAGACGCCGAACTCGACCCGGTTGTCGAGCGAGTCGGCGAGGCACTCGGTACGCACCGGACACCCCATGCAGACGGCCTTGGCGCGGTTCTGCGCCGCCCCCTGCACGAAAAGCGTGTCCGGGTCACTCGTCCTGCAAGCCCCCCGCGAGGCCCAGTCGTCTGCCCACGTCATGGCTGGTCCCGTCCTCCGTGCAGTGCACGACCAACGTCGCGCCGGTGTTGCGTGTGATCAAGGACGGTACGGACCCGGACACGTCGGGCAACAGAACCGTTCGGTCCAATCTGGAGTAGTCAGTACGGACTACCACATGGCCCGACCCCGTACCCTGTACCGGTGGACGCACTCCGCCCGGCGCCCGACAGCGGCTTCCTGACCCGGCTGGCCCTCTTCCTGGGGGTCAGCGTCCTGTCCGGCCTGCTCGTGGCCGGGCTGGCCCTCCCGCTGGTGGGGGGCGTCGGGCTGGTGGCCCGCGACAGCTCGGACGGCTTCTACTCGCTGCCGGCCGAGCTCGAGATCCCCCCGCTGCCCGAGCGGTCCCGGATCCTGGCCGCCGACGGCAGCCTGATCGCCACCTTCTTCCTCGAGAACCGCGTCTCGGTGCCGCTCACGGACGTCGCGCCGGTGATGCGCAAGGCGGTCATCGCGATCGAGGACGCGCGCTTCTACGAGCACGGCGGCATCGACATGCGCGGCACCTTGCGGGCGTTCATCAACAACCAGACGGGCGAGGACGTCCAGGGCGGCTCGACGCTCACCCAGCAGTACGTGAAGCAGGTGCTGCTCGCGAAGGCCCAGACGATCAAGAACCCGAAGAAGCGGGCTGCCGAGATGAAGGCGGCCACCGAGCAGTCCTACTCGCGCAAGCTCCGCGAGCTGCGCTACGCGGTGGCGATCGAGGACAAGTACAGCAAGCGCCAGATCCTGGAGCGCTACCTCAACATCGCGTACTTCGGGGCCGGGGCGTACGGCGTCGAGGCGGCGGCCAAGCGCTACTTCCGCACCACCGCCCGCGACCTGACCCTGCCGCAGGCGGCGCTGCTGGCGGGCATCGTGCAGCAGCCGACAGCCTTCGACCCGACCCGCAACCCGGAGCGCTCGGTCGCCCGTCGCAACGTCGTCCTGCAGCGGATGGCCGACACCGGTCTGGCCGACCCGCAGGAGGTCGCGGCCGCGCAGGAGGCGCCGCTCGAGCTCCGGGAGCAAAAGCGCCTGGGCAACGGCTGCGAGCAGTCGAGGATGCCGTTCTTCTGCGACTACGTGCTGAAGACCATCCTCAACGACAAGATCTTCGGCGAGGAGAAGTCCGACCGGGTCGACCTGCTGCTCCGCGGCGGTCTGACGATCACCACGACGCTGGACCGCACCGCGCAGAAGGCGGCCCAGAGGGCGCTGGAGGCGTACGTCAACCCGAAGGACAAGGTGGCGTCCGCGGTCGTGTCGGTGCAGCCCGGGACCGGCCACGTCCGGGCCATGGCCGTGAGCCGGGGCTACGGCGACGGCAAGGGCGAGATCCAGTTCAACCCGGCGACCGACCGGGCTTACGGCGGGTCGAGCGGCTTCCAGCCGGGATCGACGTTCAAGCCGTTCGTCGCGGCCGCCGCGCTGGAGAAGGGCTATCCGTTCAGCTACTCGATCTACGCGCCGTACCAGGTCCAGATCGGTGACGTCCAGGGCTGCGGCGGGACGCTGACGGACCCCTGGGACCCCAAGAACTACAGCACCAGCAACACCGGGACGCACTCGCTGGAGACCGGTATCCAGAACTCCGTCAACACGTTCTTCGCCCAGCTCGAGGAGCGGGTCGGCGTGTGCCGGCCGTGGGAGATCGCCACGGCGCTGGGCCTGAACCGCGCTGACGGTGACCCGCTCGCGGGCCCGTACAAGTCGTTCACCCTGGGGGTCGACGAGGTGTCGCCGCTGTCGATGGCGGAGGCGTACGCCGGCTTCGCCGCCCGCGGCGTGCACTGCAACTCGATCGCGATCCTCGAGGTGACCGACCTGTCCGGCAACCGGCTGGCCGTTCCGGACGCGGACTGCAAGCAGGCGATCGACCAGGACGTCGCCGACGGGATGAACCAGCTGCTGCAGGGGGTCATGACCAGCGGTACGGGCGCCGGGGTCCAGCTCAACCGGCCGTCGGCAGGGAAGACGGGCACCACGAACGACACCATCGCCGTCTGGTTCGTCGGCTACACGCCCGAGCTCTCGACCGCGGTCTGGGCCGGGAACCCGTCTCCGCCGCGCGGTGGCTACCCGCTGCAGAACCTCGTCATCGGCGGCCGCTACTACGGCGACGTCTGCGGTGGCTGCCTGCCCGGGCCGATCTGGCAGCAGATGATGAACGAGGCCCTCGCCGACGTACCGGTCAGCTCCTTCAGCACCGCCACCGAGGACATCGTCCAGGGCGAGTCGATCTCGGTGCCCTCGGTCAGCGGGATGTCGGTGGAGCAGGCCCGGAAGGCCCTGCGGAACGCGCAGCTCGACCCGGTGGTGAGCGAGGACCAGGTCTACGCCTCGTACGCGGGAGCCGGGTCGGTCGCCTACACCTACCCCGGCACCGGCGCCGCGGTGTACCCGGGCCAGCGCGTCGTCATCTACGTCAGCGCCGGCGCTGCTCCGGCCCAGCCCGAGCCCGGCCCGGAGCAGCCCACCGATGGCGGCGGGACCACGCTCGGGCCCGACGCGGGGAACAATGGGAACGGCAACAGGAACGGCAACGGCAACGGCAACGGTCCGCCCGGAGGCTGATCGATCAGCCGGCCGGCCGGCGGCTCAGCCGGCCAGCTGGCGGCGGACCTCGGCTGCGACCCGGCCGCCTTCGGCCTTGCCGGCGGTGCGCGGCGTCACGACCTTCATGACC
>DASTVO010000274.1:0-16730 GCA_035759075.1 Actinomycetes bacterium | reverse complement strand
GACCCGTCGGCGGCGCTGTTCATCGCCCAGCTGTACGCGGACGCCGGGCTGCCCGACGGCGTCTACAACGTGGTGCACGGCGACAAGGTGGCCGTCGACGCGATCCTCGACCACCCGGAGATCGCGGCGGTCTCGTTCGTGGGCTCGACGCCGATCGCGCGCTACGTCTACGAGCGGGGGACGTCCGCCGGCAAGCGGGTGCAGGCCCTCGGCGGGGCCAAGAACCACGCCATCGTGCTGCCCGACGCCGACCTCGACTTCACCGCCGAGCACCTGGTCGCGGCCGGGTACGGATCCGCCGGCCAGCGGTGCATGGCGATCTCGGCCGTCGTCGCCGTGGGGGACGCGGGGGACCAGCTGGTCGAGAAGGTGAGGGACCTGACCCGCAAGCTCCGGGTCGGCCCCGGGCACGACGAGTCGTCCGAGATGGGCCCGGTCGTCACGCCGGAGGCACGGGACCGGGTCGTCGACTACATCGGGCGCGGCGTGGACGCGGGGGCCTCACTCGTCGTCGACGGCCGGGGCGTCGCGGTCGACGGGCACGAGGACGGGTTCTACGTCGGGCCGTGCCTGTTCGACCACGTCACCCCCGACATGGACATCTACACCGACGAGATCTTCGGTCCGGTGCTGGTCGTCCTGCGCGCGCGTACGGCCGACGAGGCGATCGAGCTCGTCAACGCCAACCCCTACGGCAACGGCACCGCGATCTTCACCTCCAGCGGCCAGGCCGCGCGGGTGTTCCAGCGCAAGGTGACCGTCGGGATGATCGGGGTCAACGTCCCGATCCCGGTGCCGATGGCGTTCCACTCGTTCGGCGGCTGGAAGGACTCGCTGTTCGGCGACCGGCACGTCCACGGCACCGAGGGCGTCGGGTTCTACACCCGGGCCAAGGTGGTCACCAGCCGGTGGCCGCAGCCGCTGGAGGCCAGCGGCGCGCACCTGAGCTTCCCGACCGCGCACTGACCGGCCACAGTCCGTTCGCGGCTCCTCAACAACGGCTCCCGTCAGGTTGGGCGACGTTGCGCACGCCGCGACCGGCGTGTCGTACGGCGTGTCGGTACGCAACGTCGCCGAACGCGCGGACCGGTCAGGAGAACTCGGCGAGGGTCTTCTCGGCCTCGGTGAGCCAGGTCATCCGGGTCGCCGCGGCGGCCTCGGCCTCGGTGGCCTTCTTCTCGTTGCCGGCGGCGCGTGCCGACGCGGCCTCCTGCTCCAGGGCGTCGATGCTCGAGCGCAGCTGGCTGACGGTCGCCTCGGCGCGGGCGCGCGCCTCCGGGTTGGACCTCGCCCAGGCAGCGTCCTCCGCCCCGCGTACCGCCTCGTCCACGGCGCGCAGCCGGCCCTCGACCGCGTCCTTGGAAGCCCGCGGCACGTGGCCGGCGGCCTCCCAGCGCTCGTGGATGCCGCGCAGCGCGGCACGCGCGGACTTCGGGTCGGTGACCGGGAGCAGCGCCTCGGCCTCGACGAGCAGGGCCTGCTTCTTCTCCAGGTTCGCCGCGAGGTCGGCGTCGCGGGCGGCGAACACCTCGTTGCGGGCAGCGAAGAACGTGTCCTGAGCCGCGCGGAAACGCGCCCACAGCTTGTCCTCGACGTCGCGTCGGGCGCGGCCGGCCGCCTTCCACTGCGCCATCAGGTCGCGGTAGCGGCGGGCGGTCTCGCCCCACTCCTTGGAGTCCGCGAGCGACTCGGCCTCCTTGACCAGCTTCTCCTTGCGCACCGCCGCCTCTCCGCGGTGCTCGTCGAGCTCGGCGAAGTGCGCGCGGCGGTTCTTGTCGAAGGCGGTCCGGGCGTGGCTGAACCGCTTCCACAGCGCGTCGTCGGTCTTGCGGTCGAGCCGCGGCGCGGCCTTCCACTCGTCCAGCAGTTCGCGCAGCCGGTCCCCGGTCTTCTTCCACTCCGTGGAGGACGACAGGGACTCGGCCTCGGCGACGATCCGCTCCTTCGCCGCCGCGGCCCGCTGACGGACCTTCGCCCGCTCGGCGTCGCGCTTGGCCTTGCGGGCCGCGACGGCCTCGGTCAGGACGTCCAGCCGGGCCAGCAGCCCGGGCAGGTCACCGACCGCGTTGGCGTCGGTGACGGTCTCGCGGAGGTGCTCCACCGAGGTCGCGGCGTCGGCCAGGCTGACGCCTCCGGCGACGACGCGCTGCTCGAGCAGGGCGACCTGGCCGGCCAGCTCGTCGAACTTGCGGCCGAAGTAGGCCAGCGCCTCGTGCGGCTCGGCACCGGGGTACGACCCGACCGGGCGCTCCCCGTCGGCGGTCCGGACGTAGACGGTCCCGTCCTCGTCCACCCGCCCCCACTCGCTGGGGTCGGACGGCTCGGGCGCGGCGGCCGCGGGCGCAGCAGGCACGACCGCCTCGGTCGCGGGAGTGGGCGTGGGCGTCGGGGTCGCCTGGGCGACGGCGGTCGGGGTCGGGACAGCGGGAGCCGGGACCGGGGTGACCTCGGCCGGACCCGCCTCGGCCGGGGTCTCCTCCGGCCCGGCGGCCGGCGTCTCGTCGGTACGCGGGGCCGGCTCGGTCGCCGCGGCCTCCTCGGTACGCGGGGCCGGCTCGGTCCCTGCGGCCTCGTCGGTCGCGGGCTGGTCGGTCGCGGGCTGGTCGGCCGCCGTCTCCGTCGCGGGCCCGCCGTCGGCAGCCGAGGCCTGCTCCTCCGGCACCACGGCGGCCGCCGGATGGTCGTGCCCGGCCTCGGCCGTCTCGTCCGGCCGGGTGGGGGGCTGCTCGGTCACGTCAGGACTCTCCGATCCGCACGCTCTCGATGGTGACCGGCTGGGCCGGTGCCCCGTCCCCGCCGCCGCCCTCGACACCGGCCTTGGCAACCTTCTGCACCACGTCGAGGCCCTCGGTGATCGTGCCGAAGACCGTGTAGCTCGGTGGCAGGGTCGTGTCCTCGTACACCAGGAAGAACTGGCTGCCGTTCGTCCCCGGCCCGGCGTTGGCCATCGCCACCGTGCCGGCGGGGTAGTTCGCCTCCTCGTCGGCGGGCAGGTTCTCCTCGCCGAACTGGTAGCCCGGGCCGCCGGACCCGCTGCCGGTCGGGTCGCCGCACTGCAGCACGAAGATCGCGCTGGTGGTGAGCCGGTGGCACGAGGTGCCGTCGAAGTAGCCCTCGGTGGCCAGGTGCCGGAAGCTGTTGGTCGTGCAGGGAGCCTCGGCGGCCGCCATGTCGACGGTCACGTCGCCCTGGTCGGTGACGATGGTCGCCGTGAACGGCTGCTCGAACTGCTCGGGGCTGTCCGCGTCGTACTTCGGCACGCCGACGTCCTTCGCCGCCTCTCCGGCGCTGCTGTAGGTGCAGCCGGCGCCGGCGGTCTCGCTGGGCGTCGGGCTCGGGGTCTCCGACGCGGTCGCGGTGGGGCTCGACGTGTCCTTGGTGGCCACCGTGGAGCCGTCGTCGTCGCCCTGCACGAGGGCGAGCGCGACGACGCCGCCGACCACGAGCAGCAGCGCGAACAGGACGGCCCCGACCTGCTGCATCTTGCGGCGGCGCGCGGCAGTCTCTCGACGGCGCGCCTGCTGTCGCTCGTAGCGCTCCCGAGCCAGCTGCCGCTCCCGCTTCATGCTGCCCGCCACGCGTCGCCTCCTGTGCCACTCGTCACACCGGCGTCACCGGCCGGTCGCGTCCGGTCGCACAGTCTAGGTGGAGGGGGTCCGCCCGCTCAGCAACGCGTTCGCGGGCCTCGGTGACGCGCCGGTAGGCTCGGTGGCCGCCGCCTCCCACCTCCACCAGCGAAGGGTGACCGTGCTCCTCACCGGCTTCCCCGCCGCCGCCTTCGGCACGAACTGCTACGTCGTGGCCCCTGGCCCCGGCGAGCACGCGGTGGTCGTCGACCCGGGCATCGACGTCGTCGAGCAGCTCGACGAGGTCCTGCGGGAGCACCGGCTGCAGCCCGTCGCGGTGCTGCTGACCCACGGACACCTCGACCACACGTTCTCCGTCACCCCGGTCTGCGGGGCGCGCGGCATCCCCGCGTACCTGCACCCGGGTGACGACCACATGCTCGCCGACCCGATGTCCGGGGTCTCGCCGGAGACCGCGGCCATGTTCGGGGGGCGGCTGCAGTGGAGCGAGCCCGACGACGTCAAGCCGCTCGCCGACGGCGAGGTGCTCACGATCGCCGGGCTGGAGATCACCGTCGACCACGCGCCGGGGCACACGCCCGGCTCGGTCACGTTCCGGCTGCCGCACGAGGAGGTGCCGGCGGTGATGCTCTCCGGCGACCTGCTCTTCGCCGGGTCCATCGGGCGCACCGACCTGCCCGGCGGCGACACCGACCAGATGATGGCCAGCCTCGCCCGCACTGTCCTGCCGCTGGACGACGCGGTCGTCGTGCTGCCCGGACACGGCCCGCAGACGACCGTCGGGCAGGAGCGGGCGACCAACCCGTTCCTGCGCGGGCTCACGCCGGCGCCGGCGCGGGGGCTGTAGCCGATGACGACCTTCCGGGCCCCGAAGGGCACCTTCGACCTGCTGCCGCCGGACTCCGCCACCTTCCTCGCGGTGCGCGAGGCGATGGCTGCCCCGGCCAGAGCGGCCGGCTACGCCTACGTCGAGACGCCGGCGTTCGAGGACACGGCGCTCTTCGAACGCGGTGTCGGCGAGTCCACGGACGTCGTCTCCAAGGAGATGTACACGTTCGAGGACAAGGGCGGCCGCTCGATCACCCTGCGGCCGGAGGGCACCGCCTCCGTGCTGCGCGCCGTGCTCGAGCACAACCTGCACCGCGGCCCGCTGCCGGTGAAGGTGTGGTACTCCGGCAGCTTCTACCGCTACGAGCGCCCGCAGGCCGGCCGGTACCGGCACTTCTCCCAGGTCGGCGCGGAGGCGATCGGCGTCGAGTCGGCGGCGCTGGACGCGGAGCTGGTGGTGCTCGCGGTCGACGGGTTCCGGGCCCTCGGGCTGCGCGACTTCCGGCTGCTGCTGAACTCGCTCGGCTGCCGGGAGTGCCGGCCGGTCTACCGGGCCGCGCTGCAGGAGTTCCTGCGCGGGCTCGACCTCGACGAGGACACCCGCCGGCGCGTGGAGATCAACCCGTTGCGGGTGCTCGACGACAAGCGCCCGGCGGTCGCGGCGCAGCTGACCGACGCGCCGCTCGCCGCCGACTACCTGTGCGAGGCCTGCAAGACCCACCATGAGCAGGTCCGTGACCTGCTCGGGGTGGCCGGCGTGGACTTCGAGGACGAGCCGCGGCTGGTGCGCGGCCTCGACTACTACACGCGGACCACCTTCGAGCTCGTGCACGACGGTCTCGGGTCGCAGTCCGCGATCGGCGGCGGCGGCCGCTACGACGGTCTGTCCGAGTCGATCGGCGGGCCCGCGCTGCCCGGCGTCGGCTGGGCGCTCGGCGTGGACCGGACGGTGCTCGCGCTGCGCGCGGAGGGCGTCGAGCCGCCGGCGGGCGAGGGCGTACGCGTGTTCGCTGTGCCGCTCGGCGCCGAGGCGTCGCGGCTGCTCTTCTCCGCGGTCACGGCGTGGCGGCGGTCCGGGGTGAGCGCCGACCTCGCGTACGGCGACCGCGGGCTGAAGGGCTCGATGAAGGCGGCCGACAGGTCCGGCGCCTCCCACGCCGTGGTGGTCGGCGAGCGAGATCTCGAGGCCGGTGTCGCGCAGGTCAAGGACCTGTCCACCGGCGAGCAGACTGCCGTCCCCCTCGACGACCTCGTCGCCCACATCCAGGAGCTCTTCTCGTGATCCGCACCCACACCGCTGGCTCGCTGCGCTCGTCGCACGGCGGCCAGACCGTCACGCTGACCGGCTGGGTGGCCCGCCGCCGCGACCACGGCGGCGTGGCCTTTCTCGACCTGCGCGACGCCTCGGGCATCGTGCAGGTGGTCATCCGCGACGAGGCGCTCGCGCACGGCCTGCGCAACGAGTACTGCCTGCGGGTCGTCGGCGAGGTCGCCGAACGGCCGGAGGGGAACGCCAACCCGCACCTGCCGACCGGCGAGATCGAGGTGCTGGTCAAGGAGGTCGAGGTCCTCAGCGAGGCCGCGCCGCTGCCGTTCCAGATCGACGAGCACGTCGAGGTCGGCGAAGAGGTGCGGCTGAAGCACCGCTACCTGGACCTGCGCCGACCGGCCCCGGCCGCCGCGCTGCGCCTGCGCAGCGAGGTCAACCGGGCAGCTCGCGAGGTGCTGCACGACCGCGAGTTCGTCGAGGTAGAGACCCCGACGCTGACCCGGTCGACGCCCGAGGGCGCGCGCGACTTCCTGGTGCCGGCCCGGCTGCAGCCGGGCAGCTGGTACGCGCTGCCGCAGTCGCCGCAGCTGTTCAAGCAGCTGCTGATGGTGGCCGGGATGGAGCGCTACTACCAGATCGCCCGCTGCTACCGGGACGAGGACTTCCGCGCCGACCGGCAGCCGGAGTTCACCCAGCTCGACATCGAGATGAGCTTCGTCGACCAGGACGACGTGATCGAGGTCGGCGAGCAAGTCATGTCGGCGCTGTGGCGGCTGATCGGCCACGAGATCCCGCTGCCGATCCCGCGGATGACGTACGCGGAGGCCATGCGCCGGTTCGGCACCGACAAGCCGGACCTGCGCTTCGGCCAGGAGCTGGTGGAGTGCGCGGACTTCTTCGCGTCGACGCCGTTCCGGGTGTTCCAGTCCGAGTACGTCGGCGCGGTCGTGATGCCCGGCGGCGCGTCGCAGTCACGCAAGGAGCTCGACGGCTGGCAGGACTGGGCGAAGGCGCGGGGCGCGCGCGGGCTCGCGTACGTCCTTGTCGGCGCGGACGGCGAGCTCTCCGGGCCGGTCGCGAAGAACATCTCCGACGACGAGAGGGCCGGTCTCGCCGCCCACGTCGGTGCGTCCCCCGGCGACGCGGTCTTCTTCGCCGCCGGGGCGGTCACGCCGTCGCGCTCGCTGCTCGGCGCGGCCCGGGTCGAGATCGGCCGGCGCTGCGGGCTGGTCGACGAGTCGGCCTGGAGGTTCCTCTGGGTCGTGGACGCGCCGCTGTTCGAGCCGAGCGCGACCGCCCGGGCGAGTGGCGACGTGGCCGTCGGGGCCGGCGCCTGGACCGCGGTGCACCACGCGTTCACCTCCCCGAAGCCGGAGTGGCTGGACCGGTTCGAGGAGGACCCGGGCGCTGCTCTCGCGTACGCCTACGACCTGGTCTGCAACGGCAACGAGATCGGCGGCGGGTCGATCCGTATCCACCGCCGCGACGTGCAGGAGCGGGTGTTCCGGGTGATGGGGCTGACCGAGGAGGAGGCCCAGGAGAAGTTCGGCTTCCTGCTCGACGCGTTCTCCTACGGCGCCCCGCCGCACGGCGGCATCGCGTTCGGCTGGGACCGGATCGTGGCGCTGCTGGCCGGCACCGACTCGATCCGGGACGTGATCGCCTTCCCGAAGACCGGCAACGGCTACGACCCGCTGACCGCGGCGCCGGCGCCGATCACCCCCGACCAGCGCAGGGAAGCCGGCGTCGACGCCGTCCCCGAGTAGGTTCGCCGCTGTGGACCTGTTCGAGGCGGCGGCCGACGACCGCGGGGACGCCGGCAAGCCGCTGGCGGTCCGGATGCGCCCGCGCACCCTCGACGAGGTCGTCGGGCAGGGGCACCTGCTCGTCCCCGGGTCGCCGCTGCGGCGGCTCGTGGACGGCGAGGGAGGCGTCGCCGGCCCCGCCTCGGTGATCCTCTGGGGCCCGCCGGGGACCGGCAAGACCACGCTGGCCTACCTCGTCTCCACGGCGACCGGACGTACGTTCACCGAGCTGTCCGCCGTCAACGCCGGCGTCAAGGACGTCCGGGCGGTCGTCGACGCGGCCCGGCGGCAGAGCGGGATGAGCGGGCGCGAGACGGTGCTGTTCATCGACGAGGTGCACCGGTTCTCCAAGACCCAGCAGGACGCGCTGCTGCCGGCTGTCGAGAACCGCTGGGTCACCCTGGTGGCGGCGACCACCGAGAACCCGTACTTCTCGGTCGTCTCCCCGCTGCTGTCCCGTTCTCTGCTGCTCACGCTGGCGCCGCTCGACGAGGAGGGGGTGGCCGAGGTCGTCCGTCGGGCGCTCGTCGACCCGCGCGGTCTCGACGGAGCCCTCGAGGTCAGCGACGAGGCGATGGCGCACCTGCTGCGGGTTGCCGGCGGCGACGCCCGCCGGGCGCTGACCGCCCTCGAGGCCGGTGCCGGGGCCGCGCTCGCGGTCGGCGCGCCGGTGCTCGACGTGACCACCTTGGAGGCGGCCGTCGACCGGGCCGCGCTGCGCTACGACCGCGACGGCGACCAGCACTACGACGTGATCTCGGCGTTCATCAAGTCGATCCGCGGCTCCGACGTCGACGCCGCGCTGCACTACCTGGCTCGGATGGTCGAGGCAGGGGAGGACCCGCGGTTCATCGCCCGGCGGCTGGTCATCTCGGCGTCGGAGGACATCGGGCTGGCCGACCCCTCGTCGTTGCTCGCGGCGGTGGCGGCCGCCGACGCGGTGGCGCTGATCGGGATGCCCGAGGCGCGCATCAACCTGGCGCAGGCGGTGATCCACCTGGCGCTGGCGCCGAAGTCCAACGCCGTGGTGGTGGCCGTCGACAGCGCCCTGGCCGACGTACGGGCAGGTCTTGCCGGGCCGGTGCCCCCGCACCTGCGCGACGCCCACTACGCCGGTGCGGCGAAGGTCGGTTCCGGTGAGGGCTACGTCTACCCGCACGACGAGCCGGGCGGAGTGGCCGCGCAGCAGTACCCGCCCGACGCCGTGCTCCCGCGTACCTACTACCGCCCCACCCGGCACGGCGCGGAGGCCCGGTTCGCCGAGCTCTGGGAGAGGCTCCGCGCGGCCGTCCGGTCGGAGCCGGAGCGGAAGTAGGTCGGTCCGGCCGCGGTCGCCCACCGGCGGCAGGACCGAGCAGGAAGGGGCTGGACACTCCTGCTGCGTAGAGTCCAGCCATGTCGCAGTACCACCTGCAGATCGGCGACGGTGACGTCGCGCCGTACGTGTTGCTGCCCGGCGATCCGGGTCGGGTGCCGACGATCGCCGCCCGCTGGGACGAGGCACGTCACGTCGCGTCGAACCGCGAGTACGTCACCTACACCGGCGTCTACCACGGCGTGCCGATCTCCTGCACGTCCACCGGGATCGGCGCACCCTCGACGTCCGTCGCGATGGAGGAGCTGGCGCGGTGTGGCGCGACCACGTTCATCCGGCTCGGCACCGCGGGCACCTTCCAGGACCACATCCGCAACGGTGACCTGGTCGTCTTCGACGGGGCCGTGCGCCTCGACGGCGCCTCGCGGCTCTACGCCCCGATCGAGTACCCGGCGGTCGCGCACCACGAGGTCGTCACGGCAGCCGTCGAGGCCGCCGAGCTGATGGGGATCCGCTACCACGTCGGACTGACACGAAGCGCCGACACGTTCTACGCCGGGCACCCACGACCGGGCTCGTCGCACGCCGACTACTGGCAGTCGTGGTGGGCCGGGCACTTCGAGGACCTCAAGCGGCAGAACGTGCTCGCGGCCGAGATGGAGGCCAGCATCATCTTCGTGCTCGCGCGGCTGTGGGGTCTGCGGTCCGGCGGGGCTGCCGTCGTGCTGGACAACGTGCTCGAGGTCTCGGGGGAGACCGGAGAGTTCGACCCGGACACCCAGCTCGAGCACTCGGCCGAGAGCGTCGAGCGGCTCGCGCTGTTCGGCTGTGAGCTGGTGCGCAAGCTTGCCGAGAACGACCAGCGCCGGGGTGGTTGACCGGCACCAGCGTTCGGCCGCAAGCGGGTGACGTGCCGGTGCCGGTCGCCTGGTCAGGACCCGGCCCGCTGGCGCCCGGCGCGGGGGCGGCGCGGGTCCGGTAGGGCCGCGTCCCTGCTGCGGTAGACGACGTAGGGACGGAACAGGTACCCGACCGGCGCGGTGAACGCGTGCACGAGCCTCGTGAACGGCCACAGGGCGAACAGCGCCATCCCGACCAGGGTGTGCAGCTGGAAGCTCAGCGGGGCAGCAGCCATCGCGGCCACGTCCGGCTGCAGGATGAACACCGAGCGGAACCAGGGTGAGACGGTCTCGCGGTAGTTGTGCTCCTCACCGACGACGCCGGCGCCGAGCAGTGTCGTGCCGAGCCCGAGGACGATCGCGGTGACCAGCACCGCGTACATGGCCTTGTCGTTGCGGGTGGTCGCCATGAACACCGGGCCGGTCGTCCGGCGCCGGTAGACCAGCAACGCGACCCCGGCAAGCGTCGCGAAGCCGGCCAGTCCGCCGAGTGCCACCGCCTGGACGTGGTAGGCGTCCTGGCTCAGCCCGGCGGACTCGGTCCAGGACGCCGGGACGACCAGCCCGATGACATGGCCGACGACCACGACGAGGATCCCGAAGTGGAACAGCGGGCTCCCGATGCGCAGCAGCCGCGACTCGTAGACCTGGGAGGAGCGAGTCGTCCAGCCGAACTGGTCGTAGCGGTAGCGCCAGGCCGTCCCCACGACGAGCACGGCGACGGTGAGGTAGGGCAGGACGCCCCACAGGGCGGTGTCCACGCCGGAGGTCATCGCCGCCCTCCCGGCACTCCGGGGGCATCGGTGAGCGCGCCCGAGCCGGCCGGCGACCTGTGCGCGGCGGCACCGCCGAACGGCTCGAGGCCGACCTCCTCGACCGGCGGGCCGGTGCGGGCGAGCCGTGCCGCCTCCGCGCGGTCGCGCGGGCTGGGGCCGGGCAGCAGCGCGCAGACGGCCTCGAGCAGCCCCGCGTAGGGGGTCTTCGCGTCCGTCAGCGCCAGGCGCAGCAGCTCGACGCCGCTGCGGTGCTCCTGCAGGAGCGCCAGCCCGTCCGCGAGGTTGGCCGTGGCTGCGTACTCGAGGACGACCGGGAGGTAGTCGGGCAGCTCACGGGCGTCGAGCACGAGGCCGGACCGCCGGTACCGCTCCTTCAGCGACGCCAACGACGACCCGCGACGCCGCGTCTCGCCGTCGGTCCACCAGGTCAGGTAGAGGCAGCAGCGGCGTCTGCGGTCGAAGACACCGACGTAGTGCTCCGCCAGCTCGCGCCGACCGAGGCCGTCGGCGTCGTCGAGGAAGGCATGCAGCCGGTCACGGGTCACGCTGTGCGGCAGCCCGTCGACGGCCTCGCGGACCAGCGGCCAGCGGGCGCGACACGGATCGTCCGGATACTGGAGGAGGACGGAGGCCGCCTGCAGCGCGAGAGCGGTGGACCGGGCGTTCACGAGCTCGACCCGTCGCCGGCGCGAGGCGTCGAGGCTCCGTCGTCCGGCGCATCGGACGACGGTCCGCGCATCGGGGGGAACATCCCGGCGGGCACGCCCTTGCCGTCCCAGTTGAGGAGGTTGATTCGGGCGCCGCGTGCCTGCGGGTCCGCAAAGCCCTCCGTGCCCTGCCGCTGCTTCAGCGCGTGGAACGTCTCGACGGACACCGGGGCGGGCCGTCCGGAGGCCTCGCCGAAAGGTCCGCTCTCCACCATGCCCGGCCCGCCCTCGTAGTCGAGCGAGCACGCGAGCTCCTCGAGGTCGTGCGCCTCCCCCTCGTAGGCGGTGGGGATGACGTAGCGGTCCTCGTACTTCGCGATCGCCAGCAGCCGGTACATCGCGGTGAGCTCGGCGCCGGTCATGCCGACGGCCTCGGCGACCGACTCGTCGGGCGCACGGTCCCCGAGCGTGACGTCCCGCATGTAGGCACGCATGGCCGCCAGCCGCTGCAGCACCCGCGTCACGGGTGCGGGGTCCCCTGCGGTGAAGAGTTCGGCCAGGTACGCGACGGGGATGCGCAGCGTCTCGATGGCGCCGAACAGGTTCGCCCCGTCCTCGCCGTCGTGACCCGTGTCGCGAAGCGCGTCCACCACGGGAGACAGCGGCGGGACGTACCAGACCATGGGCATCGTGCGGAACTCCGGGTGCAGCGGCAGCGCCACCCGGTAGGTCTTCGCGAGTGCGTAGACCGGGGACCGGCGGGCCGCGTCCAGCCAGTCCTGCGGGATGCCCTGCTCACGGGCCGCGGCCGCCACCTCGGGGTCGTGCGGGTCGAGCAGCAGGTCGAGCTGTGCGTCGTAGAGGGCTCTTTCGTCCGGCACGGACGCAGCCGCGGCGACGCGGTCGGCGTCGTAGAGGAACAGCCCGATGTAGCGCAGCCGCCCGACGCAGGTCTCGGAGCACACCGTCGGCAGGCCCACCTCGACGCGCGGGTAGCAGAACGTGCATTTCTCGGCCTTGCCGGTGCGGTGGTTGAAGTAGACCTTCTTGTACGGGCATCCGGTGACGCACATGCGCCAGCCGCGGCACCGGTCCTGGTCGACCAGCACGATGCCGTCCTCGGACCGCTTGTACATCGCGCCCGACGGGCAGGACGCGACGCAAGAGGGGTTGAGGCAGTGCTCGCAGATGCGGGGCAGGTAGAACATGAACGCCTGCTCGTACGCGAACGTGACCTTGGTGCTGGCCTCGTCGCGCAGGCGCTCCACGATCGGGTCGGACGGGCCGTGCTCGGGAGCGCCCCCGAGGTTGTCGTCCCAGTTGGCGCTCCACTCGATGCGCATGGGCTCTCCGGTGATGAGCGACTTCGGCTGCGCCACCGGGAAGTCGTCGCCGAGGGGAGCACTGGTGAGGTTCTCGTAGTCGTAGGTCCACGGCTCGTAGTAGTCGGAGATGGTGGGCAGCCGTGGGTTGGCGAAGATCGACGCGAGCTTGCGCAGCTTGCCGCCGGCCTTGAGCTGCAGCCGGCCTCGGCGGGACAGGGTCCAGCCACCGCGCCACTGCTCCTGGTCCTGGTAACGGCGGGGGTAGCCCTGACCGGGCCTGGTCTCGACGTTGTTGAACCACACGTACTCGACGCCGGACCGGTTGGTCCATGCCTGCTTGCAGGTCACCGAGCAGGTGTGGCACCCGATGCACTTGTCCAGGTTCATGACCATGCCCATCTGGGCCATGACTCTCACGAGTAGCGCACCTCCTGGGAGCGGCGGCGGATGGTCGTGACCTCGTCGCGCTGGTTCCCGGTCGGTCCGAGGTAGTTGAACGCGAAGGTCAGCTGGGCGTACCCGCCGACGAGGTGTGTGGGCTTGACCAGGATGCGCGTCAGGGAGTTGTGGATGCCGCCACGCCGGCCGCTCGCCTCCGCGATCGGGACGTCGACCACACGCTCCTGCGCGTGGTGCACGTACACGGTGCCGGCCGGCATCCGGTGCGACACGATGGCGCGCAGCACCATGACGCCGTTGCGGTTCACCGCCTCCACCCAGTCGTTGTCGTGCACGCCGATCGCGTCGGCGTCGCTGGGTGCCATCCACACCGTCGGACCGCCGCGCGAGAGCGAGAGCATGAAGAGGTTGTCCTGGTACTCGGAGTGGATCGACCACTTCGAGTGCGGGGTCACGTACCGGACCGTCACCTGCCGCTGTCCGTCCGGCCCGTACGGCCCGAACGACGGCTCGCCGAACAGGTGCTGCATGTCCAGCGGCGGACGGTAGACCGGCAGCGCCTCGCCGAACTCGGCCATCCACGCGTGGTCCAGGTAGAAGTGCATGCGCCCGGTGAGCGTGTGCCAGGGCTTGAGCTCCTCGACGTTCGTGGTGAACGCCGCGTAGCGCCGCCCGCCGGTCTCGGAGCCGGACCACTCCGGGCTCGTCACCACCGGCACCGGCTGGGCCTGCGTGTCGGCGAAGGAGATGCGTCGCTCCTCGCTGCCTTCCGACAGGTGCGCCAGCGGGCGCCCGACCCGCCGTTCGAGGTCGCGCCAGCCCTGGACGGCGAGCCGGCCGTTGGTGGTCCCGGAGAGCATGAGGATCGCCTCGGCCATCTTGATGTCCGTGTCGAGAGCCGGACGCCCCTCGCCGGCGCCGCTGCTCATCACCCCGTTGCGGTGCGCCAGCGCGTCCACCTCCTGGTCCGGCCGGAACGTCACGCCCTTGGTGGTCATCCCCGCGGTGTCCACGAGCGGGCCGAGGGAGCGCATCTTCTCGGCGACGGCGGTGTAGTCGCGCTCGACGACGGCGACAGCCGGCATCGTGCGGCCGGGCACCGGCTCGGTGCCCTCGGCCCGCCAGTCGCGGACCGTGCCGAACGGCTGCGCGGTCTCGCCCGGGGTGTCGTGCTGCAGCGGGGTCATGACCACGTCGCGCCGCGTGCCGAGGTGGTCGCCGGCGAGCCCGGAGAACCGGGCTGCGACGGCCGAGAAGGCGTCGAAGTCCGACCGCGTCTCCCACGGCGGGTCGATGGCCGGCGTGAAGGCATGGACATAGGGGTGCATGTCCGTCGACGAGAGGTCGTGTTTCTCGTACCACGTCGCCGCGGGCAGCACCACGTCGGCGAGCAGCGTCGAGGACGTCATCCGGAAGTCGATCGCGGTGAGCAGGTCGAGCTTGCCCTCGGGCGCCTCGTCGCGCCAGGTCACGTCGCGCGGCCGGCCTCCCGGCTCGGTCTCCACCGCCCGCAGGCTCGCGGTGGTGCCGAGCAGGTGCTTGAGGAAGTACTCGTTGCCCTTCGAGGACGAGCCGAGCAGGTTCGCCCGCCAGAGCGTGAGGACACGCGGCCAGTTCTGCGGTGCGTCCGGGTCCTCGCAGGCGAACCGCAGGTCACCGGAGGCCAGCCGACGCGCCACGTAGCCACCGGCGTCCTCGCCGGAGGCAGCGATGTCGTCGGCGAGGTCGAGCGGGTTGCGGTCGAGCTGCGGGAACGACGGCATCCATCCGAGCCGGACGGACTGCGCGAGCGCGTCCATGGTGTGCATGCCGGCGAGGTCGCCCTTGGCCAGGGGAGAGGTCAGCGCGTCGGCCCGGTAGCCGTCGTACCGCCACTGGTCGGTGTGGGTGTACCAGTACGCGGTGCCCGCCATCTGCCGGGGAGGGCGCGACCAGTCGGTGGCCATCGCCATCGTCGCCCAGCCGGTGACCGGCCGGCACTTCTCCTGCCCCACGTAGTGGGCCCACCCGCCGCCGTTCCGTCCCATCGACCCGGTGAGCATGAGCAGCGCGAGGATCGCCCGGTAGGTCGTGTCGCCGTGGAACCACTGGCAGATGCCGGCTCCCATGATGACCATGGTTCGGCCACCCGAGCGCTTCGCGTTCTCGGCCATCTCACGGGCGACCCGGATGGCCTGCGGCGCCGGCACGGAGGTGTGCTGCTCCTGCCACGCCGGCGTGTAGGGGGAGGAGGCGTCGTCGTAGCCGGCGGGCCACTCGCCGGGCAGACCGTCCCGCCCGACGCCGTACTGGGCGAGCATCAGGTCGTACGCCGTGCAGACCAGGTGCTGGCCGACCCGACGGACGGGCACGCCGCGCCGGAGCACCCCGCCGGACCCGTCGAGCGTGTCGAAGCGGGGGAACAGAACCTCGACTGCCTCGGGGCCGTCCGGCAGCGGCGAGGCGTGCTCCTCGGACCCGCCCAGGACCGTCAGCCGGGGGACGATGTCACCGAGGTCGAGGTTCCAGCTGCCCTCGCCGGCATCGGTCCACCGGTCACCCATCGTGCCGTTCGGCGCGACGGGCTCCCCGGTCCGCCCGTCCAGCACCACGGTCTGCCACTCCGCACCCGGCCGGGAGCTGCCCAGGTCGGAGGCACGGAGGAAGCGACCCGGGGTGAAGCCCGGCCCCGCACCGTCGACGTCCCGGCTCTCCAGGGTGACGAGGAACGGCAGGTCCGTGAACCGACGCACGTAGTCGACGAACTCGGGGGTGCGGCGCTCGACGAAGAACTCGCGCAGCATCACCTGGCCCATGGCCATCGCCAGGGCCCCGTCCGTCCCGGGCTGCGCGGGCACCCACTCGTCGGCGAACTTGACGTTGTCCGCGTAGTCCGGGGAGACGGCCACGACCTTCTGGCCGCGGTAGCGCGCCTCGGCCATCCAGTGGGCGTCGGGCGTGCGGGTCACCGGGACGTTCGACCCCCACATGAGCAGGTAGGTGGCGTTCCACCAGTCGGCCGACTCCGGCACGTCGGTCTGGTCGCCGAAGACCTGCGGCGAGGCCACCGGCAGGTCCGCGTACCAGTCGTAGAAGGAGGTCATGCAGCCGCCGACGAGCTCGATGAACCGGGAGCCCGCTGCGTGGGACACCATCGACATGGCGGGGATGGGGGAGAAGCCCGCCACCCGGTCCGGTCCGTGCGCCTTGATGGTGTGGACGTGCGCGGCGGCGATGATCTCGACCGCCTCGTCCCACGAGACCCGGACGTGCCCGCCCTTGCCGCGGGCCTGCTGGTAGCGGCGGCGACGCTGCGGGTCCCCGACCACGTCCGCCCAGGCCGCGGCGGGGTCGGTGAGCCGGGCCTTCGCCTCGCGGTACATCTCGACGAGCACCCCGCGCGCGTACGGGTAGCGCACCCGCGTGGGCGAGTACGTGTACCAGGAGAACGCCGCGCCACGCGGACAGCCGCGGGGCTCGTACTCGGGGGAGTCCGGACCGACGGACGGGTAGTCGGTCTCCTGCGTCTCCCAGGTGATGATGCCGTCCTTGACGTAGACCTTCCAGGAGCACGAGCCCGTGCAGTTCACGCCGTGGGTGGACCGCACCACCTTGTCGTGGCTCCACCGGTCCCGGTAGAAGACGTCGCCCTGGCGCCCGCCGCGCTTGTACACGGCTCGCCCGTCCGGGCTGGTCGGGACCCGCCGGAAGAACGAGCCGAGGCTCAGCAGGGCGTCCTCGGCTGCGGTGCCCGGGCCGGGCGACCCGGGCCGGGCATCGTCCTGAGCGGGAGGTTCAGTCGGCATGGAAGGCCTTCCCCGCGGTGTCGACGTCGGCTGTCGGGCACTGACCATTCCGGCCCGCGGTCCCGCGATCAAGGGCCTTTCGTCCCTTCGGCCC
>DASTVO010000273.1:0-7758 GCA_035759075.1 Actinomycetes bacterium | reverse complement strand
GATCCCCCCGGGCCCGCGCCTGGGCAACGTCGTCGTCGAGGTCGAGAACCTGTCGAAGGGCTTCGGTGACCGGCTGCTCATCGACAACCTGTCGTTCTCGTTGCCGCGCAACGGCATCGTGGGTGTCATCGGCCCGAACGGTGCGGGCAAGACCACGCTGTTCAAGATGATCCTCGGCGAGGAGAAGCCGGACGAGGGCAACATCAAGGTCGGCGAGACGGTACGGATCTCCTACGTCGACCAGAGCCGGGGCGGGCTCGACGCCAAGAAGTCGTTGTGGGAGACCGTCTCCGACGGGCTCGACTACATCAAGGTCGGCAACGTCGAGATGCCGTCGCGGGCGTACGTTTCGGCCTTCGGCTTCAAGGGTCCGGACCAACAGAAGCCGACCGGGGTGCTCTCGGGCGGTGAGCGCAACCGGCTCAACCTGGCTCTCACCCTGAAGCTGGGCGGCAACCTGCTGCTGCTGGACGAGCCGACCAACGACCTGGACGTCGAGACCCTGTCCTCGCTGGAGAACGCACTGCTGGAGTTCCCGGGCTGCGCCGTAGTCGTCTCCCACGACCGGTGGTTCCTCGACCGCGTGGCCACCCACATCCTGGCCTACGAGGGCGACTCGCAGTGGTTCTGGTTCGAGGGCAACTTCGAGTCCTACGAGAAGAACAAGGTCGAGCGGCTCGGACCCGATGCGGCGCGTCCGCACCGGGCCACCTACCGCAAGCTCACCCGCGGCTGACGCCTCCCGGGCGACGGACGGGGACGGCACGCGGTGACGACCGGGGACGCGGCGGCCCGGCAGGCCGTGGCGGTCACGACCCTTCTCGACGCCCTGGCCGAACCGCATCGGGCGGCCGCCGTGCGCGATGTCGAGGACGGGCGCACCGTCTGGTCGTACCTGCCCGGCCGTCGGGTCGGTGTGGCGCCGAACGACCTGCCGCGCGAGCACCAGCAGCAGGCGTTCCGGCTGGTCGCCACGGTCCTGCGCGAGCATGCAGTCGCCCAGGTGGCCGCGATCATGGCGCTGGAGGACGTGCTCGACCTTGCCGAGGGCGGCACCGGCCGACGCCATCGAGGGGACTACTGGCTCACGGTGTTCGGCCGGCCCGGGGACCCGGCCTGGGGGTGGCGCTTCGAGGGGCACCACGTGTCGGTGAACATCACCGTCGCCGCCGGGCAGGTCCGGGCGGTGCCGCTGTTCCTCGGCGCCAACCCGGCGACGGTCCGCCACGACGACGCCGTGGTCCTGCGACCGCTCGGCCGCGAGGAGGACCTGGCCCGGGAGCTGCTGTCCCGCCTCGACCGGACGGCCCGTGAACGAGCGGTCGTGGCCGAGGAGGCCCCGGAGGACATCCGGACCGGGCGTCAGGCCTTCGTCGACGGCCTGCCCGAAGAGGGTCTGGCGGGCCGTGACCTCGCGCCGGACGGCCGCGAGGCCTTACGCCGGCTCACCGACGTGTACCTGCACCGGCTGCAGCCGGACCTGCTGGCGGAGACGGTCCGGCGGCTCGACGACGGCGGCTGGGACGAGCTGAGGTTCCAGTGGCGCGGGTCGACGACGGTGGGGGAGCCGCACTACTACGCGGTGGCCGGCGCCGGGCTGCTGCTGGAGTACGACAACACGCAGAACGACGCCAACCACGTGCACTCCGTGCTGCGCCTGCCCGGCCAGGACTTCGGCGCTGACCTGCTCGCCGCGCACTGGGCCCGCCACCACTGAGCCCGCACCGGGACTGACCTGGAAGGCTGACCACATGACCCGGCACTGCTACCGCTGCGCGATGCGCTGGTCGGACATGGACGCCTACGGCCACGTCAACAACGTCGTCTACCTCACCTACCTGGAGGAGGCGCGGGTGGACATGCTGTTCACCCTTGGCGCGGACCTCGGCGGCAAGGCGCTGTCCGAGGGCGTCCTCGTCGCGCACCACGAGATCGACTACAAGCGGCCGCTCGTCTACCACCCCCGCGGCGTCGACATCGAGATGTGGGTCGGTGCCATCAAGGGCGCCTCGTTCGAGATCCGCTACGAGGTCAAGGACGAGACGACGGTGTTCGCCACAGCGGCCTCCGTCCTGGTGCCGTACGACCTGGAGAAGGCCCGGCCACGGCGGGTGAGCGAGCAGGAACGCACGTTCCTGCAGCAGTACCTGGAGCCGGTGTCCTGACGTGCTGACGTTTCGCGTGGTCAACCCGCCGCGGGTGCTGGCCACCGGCCTCACCCTGCTCGCGCTGCTCGTCGTGCTCGCGGTGGTCGTCCGGGACCCGCTGCCGGGGGAGACCGCTCTGCTGCGCGCGGTGCACGCCGAGGACGGCAGCGGCGCGCAGCGCTTCTGGCAGGCGGTGTCCGACGCGTCTGACGCGCTGCCCCTGGCTCTCGTCGCCGTCGTGGGGCTCGCGGTGCTGCTGGCTCTCCACCGGGTCCGCTCGGCCGGTCTGCTGCTCGCCGCCGTCGCCGTTCCGTCGACCGTCAACCCGGTGCTCAAGGACCTCCTCGGCCGGGACCGGCCGGACCTCTGGTCACTCGGTGAGGTGTCCGCGCACTCGATGCCCGCGGGGCACGCCGCCAACAGCATGGCTGTGGTGGCGGGTGTGGTGGCCGTTCTGATCCCGCGCACGGCCCGTCGGGGACGTACGGTGTCGCTGGCCGTCGCCGCGCTCGTGCTCCTGGTGATCGGCGCGGCACAGCTCGCGCTGGGACGGCACTACGCCAGCGACCTGGTCGTGGGCTGGCTCTGGGCGGCCGCGTGGGTCGCGCTCGTCGTCTCGCTGCCGTTCGGAGCCAGCCGCGACCCGGCGCGCGCCGGCACGCGCGACGTCAGTCGCTGACCGCGGCAGGCTCGCGCTGCGGCTCGGGGCGCCGCGGCTCCGGGATCGCGGCGTGCGGCTCGACCCGTAGCGGCCGGGCCGCCCACGACGGCAGCCACCAGTTCCAGCGGCCGAACAGCGACACCAGCGCCGGCACGAGCAGGGCCCGCACCACGGTCGCGTCGAGCAGGATGCCGATGCCCAGCGCCGTCGCGAAGACCTTGATGTCCGTGCCCGGTGACGATGCGAGTGCGAGGAACGCGAGGAACAGGATCGTCGCGGCGCCGGTCACCAGCCGGCCGGTCCGGGCCAGGCCCGCGACCACCGCGTCGTTCGTGTCGCCGCTCTTGTCGTACTCCTCGCGCATCCGGGCCAGGATGAACACTTCGTAGTCCATGGACAGGCCGAAGAGAAACGCGAAGATGAGGACCGGCAGCCAGAACGTCACCGCGCCGGTCGGGGCGATGTCGAAGATCTGCTCGGACCCGTAGCCCTCCTGCCAGAACAGCACGACCGCTCCGAACGTCGCCGCCACCGAGACGACGTTGAGCAGCACCGCCTTCACTGGCAGCAGGATCGACCGGAAGGTCCGCACCAGCAGTAGGAACGTCACGAGCGCGATCAGCCCGAGCGTGTACGGGAAGTTCTTGTACACGGCGTTGATGTAGTCGAGCACGGTCGCGCCCACACCGGCGGTGCCCACCACCCCGGGAACGTCGCCCACGACGTCGTCGAGCCGCTGCACCACCTCGGCCTTGGTCGAGTCCACCGTCTCGTCGGTGGGGATCACCGCCACCAGGGCCAGCGAGCCGGTCTGCCACTGGGGGCCCTCCGGCGCCAGCGCCGCGGCGACGCCGTCGACGCCCTCGGCCCGAGTAGCGACCTCCGTGGCCGTGGCCCGCGGGTCCTGGCCGTCGACCAGGACCTCCAGCGGCGACACGACGCCCGCCGGGACGCCGCCGTCGCGCAGCAGCTGCAGGTTCTCGAACGCGGGCCCGCCGCTGGCCAACGACGACGTCTGCGCCTGACCGATCTTGATGCCGAAGACCGGCACCACCAGGGCCGTCAGGAAGACGAGCGCCACCGCGGCGGCGACCCAGCGCCGGCGCACGATCATGCGGCCCCACGCGGTCCAGGCCCGTGACGCCTTGCCCTCGTGGCGGATCCGCGGCCAGTCGACCCGCGGGCCGATCCCGCCGAGCAGGGCGGGCAGCAGCGTGAGGATCACGACGGTGCTGACGACCGGGATGAGCATGCCGCCGAGACCCATGCTGCGCAGCAGAGGCACCGGGATCACCAGCAGGGCCATCAGGCTGATCGCGACGGTGCCGGCGCTCGCGAGCACAGCGTGCCCCGCGTACTGCATCGCGACGACCACGGCGTCGTGGTTCTCGCGGCCGTGCGCGCGCTCCTCGCGCCACCGGTTAACCACGAGCAGCGAGTAGTCGACCGCCACGCCGAGCCCGACCAGCGCGATGAGGAACTGGACGACGAAGCTGACGTCGAGCACGTAGGTGCCGAGCAGCACGATGGTGAAGGTCGTGAGGATCGACACGGCCGCGATCACGAGCGGCACCAGCGCCAGAACGGAGGCGAACAGGAACAGCAGCACGGCCAGCGCGCCCAGGCCGGCGAGCAGCGTGTCGGCCAGCAGGCTCGGCTGCTCCGGGTCGTCGCCGCCCTGCGCGAGCAGGTTGTAGCCGGTGATGCCCCACTCGAGGTCCGTCTGCGCGCCGGCCCGCTCGAGGATCGGCCGCATCGCCACGTCGGGACCGACGTCGCTGAAGCTGACGAAGGGCTCCGGGTACACCAGCGCGTACGTCGTGCGGCCGTTGTCGGTGAGGAACACCGGGTCCTGGGTGTCGTCGTAGGCCAGCACGCGGGTGTCGGGCAGCTCCTGGCGGACCTCGTCCAGGACGGCGCTGATCTCGTCGAGCCGGCCCTCGACGGTGCTGCCCTCGGGGACCGTCACGACGGCGATCGTGGGCGGGTTCGACCCGCCGTTGCCGTACGCGTCGAGGATCTGCTTCTCGGTCTCGTAGCCCGGCTGGCCCGGCAACGAGAAGTCGACCGTCAGCCGTTCGGCGGTTCGTCCGGCCGCGAAGCCGCCGACGACGAACATCAGCAGCCAGAACACCATCACCAGGCGCCGGTGGTGCAGCACGAACTCGGCGAGACGGACCATCGGGGCTCCCTCGTGGATGTTGCAGGTGGCGACGACGCTAGGGCAGACCTCCGACAGCGGTCAGCGTCATCGCCCCCCGACCAGGGAGCGTTGCGGGTGTCCGGGCGTCAGGTCGGGGGAAACCCGGACATCTCGTCGCGGAGTGAGTGAGGCAGGGGGGGTCAGCGGCTGCGCAGCCAGACCGCCGTGTCCGCCGGCAGGCGACCGTCGTCCAGCGGGTCGCTGACGAGGACGACCTCGTCGTGGGGCGGCAGGGCGAGGGGGCCGCCGTCGACGTTGACCAGGCAGAGCGTGCCGTCGCCAGATGAAGCGCGGCGCCGGAACCCCAGCGTGCCGGGCGGGGTGGCGAGCCACTCGATGTCGAAGCCGAGCAGGTGCTGACGGCGGTACGCCAGCGCGCGCCGGTAGAGCTCGAGCGTCGAGCCGTCCACACCGGACTGCGCCTGCACCGACTTCTTGGCCCAGTCCGTCGGCTGCGGCAGCCACGGCTCGCCGGGTCCGAAGCCCAGCGAGGGCCCGCTGGTCGTCCACGGAACCGGCACCCGGCAGCCGTCCCGTCCGCGGACGGTGTGCCCGGAGCGGAGCCACGTCGGGTCCTGCAGCACCGCCTCGGGAAGGTCCTCGACCTCTTCCAGGCCGAGCTCCTCGCCCTGGTAGACGTAGGCGCCGCCCGGCAGGGCGAGCATCAGCAGCGCGGCTGCCCGGGCGCGGCGCAGGCCGACGTCCCCGCTGCCGTACCGGGTGACCTCGCGGACGACGTCGTGGTTGGCGAGCACCCAGGTCGTCGGGGCGCCCACGGCCGAGTCGGCCCGCAGGCAGGTGTCGATGACCGCGCGGAACGCCGCTGCGTCCCAGTCGCACTTGAGGAAGTCGAAGTTGAACGCGCCGTGCAGCTCACCGGGACGGACGTAGCGCGCGCGCCGCTCTGCCGTCGCCACCCAGGCCTCACCGATCAGCATCCGGTCGGGGCCGTAGGAGTCCGTGACCTGCCGCCATCCCGCGTACACGTCGTGGACCTCGTCGCGGTCCCAGAACGGGTGGTCGACCCTCTTGGTCGGCTCGAGGATGGCCTCCGGGCTCTCGCCCACGTCGGGCATCGACGGGTCCTTCGCCAGCCCGTGCGCCACGTCGATGCGGAACCCGTCGACACCGCGGTCCAGCCAGAACCGGAGGACGTCGTGGAACTCCTCGATGACCTCCGGGTTGGTCCAGTCGAGGTCCGGCTGCTCCGGGGCGAACAGGTGCAGGTACCACTCGCCGTCCGGCACCCGCTCCCAGGCCGGTCCGCCGAACACGGACAGCCAGTCGTTCGGTGGCTCGCTGCCGCCGGCCCGGCCGCGGCGGAAGAGGTAGCGGGCACGGGCGGCCGATCCGGGCGGGGAGGCCAGCGCCTCCTGGAACCAAGCGTGCTGGTCGGAGGTGTGGTTCGGCACCAGGTCGACGATCAGCCGCAGCCCGTGCTCGTGCGCCTCCTTGACCAGCTTCTCCGCGTCGTCGAGCGACCCGAACAGCGGGTCGATGTCGCGGTAGTCGGCCACGTCGTAGCCGCCGTCGGCCATGGGCGACGGGTAGAAGGGCGTGACCCACACGGCGTCGACGCCGAGGTCGCGCAGGTAGGGCAGCCTGGACCGGATCCCCTCAAGGTCACCGATGCCGTCGCCGTCCGCGTCGGCGAAGCTGCGGACGTAGACCTGGTAGATGACAGCGGTACGCCACCACTCGTCGCCGGACGTCTCGATAGGGGAGTCAGTCACGGGCACGAGTCTGACAAGGCCGCGCCCGCCCGGCGGGGGCGGGTCAGGTGCCGGACGTCTCGAGCCTCAGAGGCCTGCGGCGCCCGGGCTGTCGTGGTCGCTGTTGACCAGGCTGTGCGCCGCCATCACGAGGTAGTCCCACAGCAGCGTGTCGGCCTGCTCCGGGAGGTCCAGCGAGTCGACCGCATCCCGCATGTGGCGCAGCCACGCGTCCCGCTCCGCCAGACCGATCCGGAACGGGGCGTGGCGCATCCGCAGTCGCGGGTGGCCGCGCTGCTCGGAGTAGGTCCGCGGCCCGCCCCAGTACTGCACGAGGAACATGCGGAGGCGGTCCTCGGCGCCGGAGAGGTCCGGTTCGGGGTAGAGAGGCCGCAGCACAGGGTCCTCGGCGACGCCCGCGTAGAAGCGGTGCACGAGCCGGCGGAAGGTCTCCTCGCCGCCGACGGCGTCGAAGAACGTCACCGCGTCGTCGCGGCCGGCCGGAACAGTCACGGTCTCCATCGTGTCATGACTTCGGACGTCACCGGCCCGGGAGCAGCGCATCACCGTGCTCGCTCGAGTGCGCCCGGTCCATGATCGTGAGGAGTTTCGGACCTCGTACGGGTCCGAAACTCCTCACGATCACCTGTACGGGGGTGGGTCAGCGGTCGCTCAGGTGCCGCGGATGTCGTCCTTCGGGCGCTCGTCGGTGTCGGTGACCACCGGCATCTCGCCGGTGTACTCCGAGCGCACCGGCTGCTTGCCGGCGTCGGTGGCCGCCGGACGGGGCGTCTCCTTCGCCGCACTGCTGGCCGGCGTCTTCGCAGACGCCTCGCCGTCGACCGCGCCCCGGTCGCTGCCCGGGCCCTCGGCACGCATCCACACGGCGCGCTGCGGCAGCGGGATCTCCACGCCGTACCGGTCGAACGCTGCCTTGATCCGTTCGCGCAGCGCCCGGGCCACCGCCCACTGCTGCAGCGGCTGGGTCTTGGCCACCAGCCGGACCACGACCGCGTCGGCGCCGAGCGCCTCGAC
>DASTVO010000272.1:0-3935 GCA_035759075.1 Actinomycetes bacterium | reverse complement strand
AGGGCGATGACGAACGCGATCGTCAGCCCGCTGGCGCCGCCGAGCCACTGCCCGGCGAGCAGGATCAGGCCCGAGAGAAGGGCGAGCAGGACGGCGGTCTTGACGCCGTTCGCATGGCGGTGCACCGATCTCCTCCGCATGATGTCCGTGGGTCGTTCCGCCCCGACAACGACCTCGCCGGGGTCCTCGTTCCCGGCGGCCGGTCGGTTGATGCGACTCAGCCGAACCGCAGGATCGGGTCGGGCACGACCGACAGCCACAGCGCGGCCCCCAGGGTGGCGCCGACCGCGACACCGTCGGACCAGGAGATCCGGTACGAGGGCGGGCGCGTGGCCGGGTCCGCCCGGGCGTACAGGGTCGCGGCCCAGGCCAGGTAGTAGTAGAGGCCGATCACGACGTTGACCGCCATCACGACCGCCAGCCAGCCCACGCCCTGGTCGACCGGGGCCTGGAACACGACGATCTTGGCGAACAGACCCAGCAACCCGGGCGGCAGCCCGGCCAGGCACGCCAGGGCGAAGGCCAGGGCGAACGCGGACAGCGGCTCGGTCCGGCCCAGCCCCCGGTAGTCGGCCAGCCGGTTGGCCTCGCGGTGCCGGCCGACCAGGGTGACCACGGAGAACGCGCCCAGGTTCATGACCGAGTACGCCACGACGTAGGCCACCGTCGCCGGCAGCACCCGGTCGATCTCGCCGACCGAGGCGGCCCCGAGTGGCACGAGCATGTATCCCGACTGGGCCACCGAGGACCAGGCCAGCAGCCGGACCGCCTTGCGTTGGCGCAGCGCGGCCAGGTTTCCGACGGTCATGGTGGCCGCGGCGAGCACCGCGACGGCCGGCGCCCAGACGTCGGCGTACGGGGCGAACCCCTCCGTCAGCAGGACGGCCAGGCCGACGAACCCGGCTGCCTTCGAGACCACCGAGAGGTAGGCCGCGACCGGCACCGGCGCGCCCTCGTAGGCGTCCGGCGCCCAGAAGTGGAACGGCACCGCGGCGACCTTGAAGCCGAACCCGGCCAGCGCGAGCGTGACCCCGAGAACCAGTGCCGGCTGCCGGATCCCGGGGTCGTCCAGCGCCGTCGCGACCCGCGCCAGGTGCACCTGTCCGGTGACCCCGTAGACGAGGCTCAGCCCGAACAGCATGACCGCGGTGGAGACCACGGAGACCAGGAAGAGCTTGAGCGCCGCCTCGCTGGAGCGGCTGTCGAAGCGCCGCAGGGCCACCAGCGCGAACGCCGGCAGGGACACCACCTCGAGCGCCACGACGAGGGTCAGCAGGTCCCGGCTGGCCGCCAGCGTGAGCGCGCCGGTCACGGACGCGAGCAGCAGGAAGTAGTACTCGCCGGCCGGGATGGCGGTGTCGCGCACGGTGTCCAGCGAGAGCAGGACGCAGACCAGCGCGCCGGCCACCACCAGTGCCTGGAAGACCAGCGTCAGGTCGTCGACGACGTAGGAGCAGGCCGGCAGCAGCAGGCCGTCACCGGGCACACAGAAGGTCGAGCGGCGTTCACCGACGAGCGGCACGAGCAGCGCCCCCGCCACGGCCAGGCCGCCCGCAGCGGCCCAGCCGGTCACGTGCCGCAGAGCCGACGGGAGGAACGAGTCGGCGACCAGCACCGCCAGCGCGAGCACCGCCACGAGCAGCGGCGCGGCGATCGCGAGGTAGTCGATCGACTGGACGAGGCTCACGGCGCACCACCGAGCAGCGTGCGCACGACCGGGTCGCTGGCCTCGAGCAACCAGCCCGGCCACAGCCCCAGCGCGACCACCAGCACCACCACGGGCGACCACACGACGAGCTCGTGCGTGCTCGCGTCCCGCAGCAGCACCGCGTCCCGCCAGGCCTGGAAGCTCGTGCCCTGGGCCACCCGGCGCAGCATCGCCACGAAGTAGGTCGTGGTGAGGACCACCCCGACCCCGCCGAGCACCATCAGCACCAGGTAGTAGCCCCGTGGCAGGCCGCCGGCCGGGTCGTACGCGCCGAGCAGCACCATCATCTCCCCCCAGAAGCCGGCCAGGCCGGGCAGCCCGAGGCTGGCGACGGCGGCGAAGGCGAGCAGCCCGCCCAGCCGCGGCATCCGCTCGTAGAGACCGCCGCCGAGGACCTCCATCGACGCCGTGTGGTGGCGGTCCTTGACCGCACCGGCGAGGAAGAACAGCAGCCCGGTGATGAGCCCGTGCGCGATGTTGGCGTAGAGCGCGCCGTTGACACCGACCGGGGTGAGGGTCGAGATGCCGAGCAGCACGAAGCCCATGTGCCCGACGCTGGAGAACGCGATCAGCCGCTTGAGGTCGCTCTGCGCGAGGCAGGCGAACGAGCCGTAGACGATGCCCACGACTGCCAGCGCCGCGAGGAACGGCGCGAGCGCCTCGGCGCCCTCGGGGGCGATCGGCAGGGCGATGCGGACGAAGCCGTAGGTGCCCATCTTCAGCAGCACACCCGCGAGCAGCACCGACCCGACCGTCGGCGCGGCGGTGTGCGCCTCGGGCAGCCAGGAGTGCAGCGGCCACATCGGCGCCTTCACCGCGAAGCCCACGCCGAGCGCGAGGAACGCGAGGACCTGGATGCCCCGGGACATGTCGGCACCCTGCCGCTCGGCGAGCTCGACCATGTCGAAGGTGCCGGCCTGGCCGCCGACGAGCAGCATGCCGAGCAGCATCACCACGCTGCCGAGCAGCGTGTAGAGGATGAACAGGTTCGCCGCCCGGCGTCGCCCGCCGGGGACCGTGTCGTCGCCCCACACGGCGATGACGAACCACATCGGCACGAGCACGACCTCGAAGAACACGAAGAACAGCAGCAGGTCGAGGGCGACGAACGTGCCGAGCATGCCGACCTCGAGCAGCAGCAGCAGGCCGACGAGGGCGCGCAGCCGACCGGCCTCGGGGCGTACGCGGAGCAGGTACACCATGCACAGCAACGTGAGCCCGGAGGTCAGCAGCACCAGCGGTGACGAGACGCCGTCGGTGCCGAGGTGGAATCGCAGCCCGAGGCTGGGGACCCACTGCGTGTCGGTCTCCGGCGAGGTGGCCGCCACCCACACCGACACCGCGAAGACCGCCGCCGTCACGACCACGCCGAAGGGCACGGCGAGGCGCTCGCTACGCCGCGGCGGCCCCACCAGCAGCAGCAGGGAGCCGGCCAGGGGCAGGCCGAGCATGACGGGGATCAGCAGCTCGCTCACGTCAGCGTCACCACCCCGACGACCAGGAGCAGGACCCCCGCGAGCAGCCCCGTCAGGTAGCCGGTGATGTTGCCGCCCTGCGTCCGCGCGACCAGCCCGGCGAGGCGCCCGGTCTCCTCGCCCGTGCCGCGTACGGCTCCCCCCACCAGCGAGTCGTCGGCCCACGCCACGGCACGGGTGGCGGCCCGGACGGGCTCGACGAACGCCCGGCCGTACAGGTCGTCGACGTAGAACGCGGCCTCGAGCGCCGGCCGGGCCCGCAGGGCGGCGGTCGGGTCGACGGCCGGTGCCCGTCGCCACGTCACGTAGACCGCCGCCGCGCCCGCCACTGCCAGCACCACCGACCCGAGCGCGGTGACGGCCTCGAGCCGCAGCGGCTCGTCCACAGCGAGCCAGGTCGGCAGCCAGGACTCCCGCCCGAGGACCCCCAGACCGAGCGCCGGCACGGCCAGCAGCACGAGCGGCCAGCGCATGGCGGGCGACGACTCGTGCGCGGCGACCCGGCCGCGCGGCCGGTCGAAGAACGTCATCAGCCACAAGCGGGTGACGTACGCCGCGGTGACGGCCACCGTGAGCAGCCCGACGAGCAGGACCAGCCAGCCGGCCCAGGACGCCACCGGCGCCTCGTGCAGCGCCGCCTCCTCGGCCGCGCCGAGCACGGCCTCCTTGGAGAAGAAGCCCGAGAACGGCGGCAGCCCGGCGAGGGCTCCGAGCCCCACCGTCATCGTCGCGAAGGTCACCGGCATCAGCCG
>DASTVO010000271.1:0-4491 GCA_035759075.1 Actinomycetes bacterium | reverse complement strand
CCCGCAGTGCGGGCACCGCGGTCTCGCCGGGCTCGTCGACGGTTGCCGCCCAGGCGAAGAGGGCGTCCGGCCGGATCAGGAGTGCGTCGGCGGGCCGCCCGTCGATCGAAGCGCTGACGACGTCGACGCGGCCACCCCACTCATCGGCAAGCGGCCACAGGTCCGGTCGGTCAGCGAGGTCGAGGAGCACCGGACGGCCCGTGCTGAGCAGCCCGGCGAACATGGGGTCCTCGTGGCCGACGTGCAGGGCTCGGTCGGTCACAAAGGTGCCGACGAGCGGGTGCGCCTGGGACATCGCAGGGCCTACATCGGTGCCGGCCATGAGCGCGCCGAGGCGCCGCAGCGGCTGTTCGTCGGCTGTCAGTTCGAGGAATAGCGCCCGCAGGGCGTCGCCGCCTGGACCGTAACCCCGGCGCAGCGCCACCTGTGCACGCGTATGGAGCAGAGTGCGCTCGGCGGCGGCGCGGCGTTCATCGGAGTATGTGTCGAGCAGACCGGGCGGCGCCCAGCCCTGGACAGTGCCCGCGAGCTTCCACGCGAGGTTGGCTGCGTCGAGCATGCCCGCGTTGACCGCGACGCCTCCAGCGGGGAACAGGTGCGCTGCATCACCGGCCAGGAAGACGCGGCCGTCGCGGTAAGTGTCCGCCTGCTTCGCCGAGTAGCCGAACCGCGTCATTCGCAGCGGCTCTCCCAGCGGGAGATCGACGCCGAGCACGCGGCGCACACTCGCGCGCAGCTCCCCGACGGTCATGGGCTGGTCGTCGTCGTACTCCGTCCGCTCCACCTCCGCGGTGTAGACCCCTATGGTGCCGCCCATGCCCGAGCACGCGAACACGCCATGTTCGGTCGCGGTGTAGCCGAACGGGATCTTGCCGACACCGGGGACGTCGAGACCTCCGTCGCCGAGCACGGTCACTGAGTCAGGCGTGGTCACCGAGGCCAGCCGCTCGATCTCAGGCAAGGAAGTGCCCACAAACGGGATATCGGCCAGATCCCGGACGCGGCTGCGGCCACCGTCGCAGCCCACCAGGAACTGCGCGGCCACCTCGTACGGCCCGGCCGGGCCACGCACCTCGACGGTCACCGCGTCGTCGTCCTGGCGCAGGCCGACCACCTCGTGCCCACGACGTACGTCGGCACCACGCTCGATCGCGCGGTCGGCGAGGACACGTTCGAGCCGCGGCTGTGGGAGCAGCATCGCCCGCATCGGAGGATCCTCCAGCTGGGTGAAGTCCAGATGCAGCCCACCGAACGGGAACCGCGGAGCCGGCTCGGGACGATCTGGATCGATGCACGCCTCGCGGAACCGGTCCAGCTCGCCGCGGTAGTGCAGCAGCTGCAGGATCTGTCCCGCGAGGCCGCCTGCCTTCGCCGTCTGGGACGGCTCAGACCGCCGCTCCAGCAGCAGCGTCCGCATCCCCGCCTGGCCGAGCTCACCGGCCAGCATCAGACCAGTAGGCCCGGCGCCCACGACGACCACGTCCACGCTCATCGACCGCCACGTCCCCCCGGAGCTGCTCGACTAGAACCCTCGGCCGTCGATTGTGCGGAATGACAGGGGCCTTGCTGCAAGTCCCTCACTGCCGGATAGGTTGGAAACGGAAGGACACCCGCGACGGCGAGCCCGGGCCGTAAGCCTCTGGTGGCCGGCGCCATCGGCTCCGAGGCTGGGGCGCGAGGTGATGCCGATGTCGAACGGGCTGCCTCGGCGCCATCTCCGTGGTGCGACAGCGCTCGCGATGGTGGTGGTGGTCCCACTGCTCGTCGCCTGCGGCAGTTCGGTCGGACCGTCGTCCGGGTTTCGTCCGTCGATGACCATCGAGTACGCGCCCGGGCTGACCGAGGACGTGTTCCTGCCCGGAGACTCGGGGCGGGTGCCGATCGTCGTGATGGTGCCCGGCGGTTCGTGGATGACGGCGGATCCCACCGGCCTGACCGGGCTCGCTGCGCACCTCGCACAGGCGGGCGTTGTCGCGGCACCCGCACACATCAGGGCGGCACAGGACGGGGTCCGCTACCCGGGTCCGGTCCAGGACGTGCTCTGCGCGGTGGCCGCGGCGGTCGAGCGCCTCCGCGCGCGCGGCTTCATCCCCGGTCCGGTAGCGGTCCTCGGGCACTCCTCGGGGGCGCAGCTCGCCGCACTCGCCGTGCTGGCGGCCGGTGACCAGCCGCCGGACTGCCGGTGGTCCGCCGTCGCACCCGATGCCCTGATCGGTCTGGACGGCCCCTACGACATCAGCCGGGTTCCCGAGCTCGCTGCGGCGCTGCTGGGTAGCAGTCCGGACGACGATCCGAGCACGTGGGTCAGCGCGAACCCGGTGGAACGGGCCGATCTGCGACCCGATGTCCCGGTCCTGCTGATTCACGGCGCAGCTGACGAGACGGTGCCCCTCGCCTTCACGTCCCAGTTCGCCCGGGCCCTGCGGACCGCCGGGCATCCGACGACCGTGCAGGTCGTGCCCGGGGCGGATCACCACAGCATCTACCAGGCAGACGTGGCAGGCCGGCGCGTCGTCCAGTGGCTTCGTGCGCTCACATGAGTCACGGAGCGGGCCGGGCGGGCTTCTCGGTGTCGGTACGGGACGGCTCGTGGTGGCGCAGTGACCCGGAGTGGGCCTTCTCCTCCGGGTGGCTGCGGACCCGGACCAGCGACGCCACGGTCGTGACCGCCAGCACTCCCAGGATGACCGCGAGCGACAGCAGCGTGGGCACGTGCGGGATCGCCTCGTTCACGTCCTCGTGGAGGAACGCCATGATCAGCTTCACGCCGATGAAGGCGAGGATCGCCGACAGGCCCAGGGACAGGTAGACGAGCTTCTGCAGCAGTCCCTGAATGAGGAAGTAGAGCGCGCGCAGGCCGAGCAGCGCGAAGGCGTTCGCCGCGAAGACGATGAACGGCACCTGGGTGATACCGAAGATCGCCGGGATCGAGTCGAGGGCGAAGAGCAGGTCCGTGCTGCCGATGGCGAGCAGGACGAAGAAGAGCGGGGTCACAACCTTCCGGCCGTTCTCCACGACCAGCAGCTGGCCGTTGTGGAAGCCGCTCGTCGACGGGAACCGCTTCTGCGCCCAGCGGAGGACCGCGTTGTCCTCCGGGTCGGCGTCCTCGTTGTGGTGGCGGAACAGCTGGATCGCGGTCCAGATGAGGATCAGCCCGAAGACCACGAACGTCCACGAGAAGAGGCTGATCGCGGCTGCGCCGATGGCGATGAACCCTGCCCGCATGACCAGCGCGGCGCCGATCCCGAAGAGCAGGACCTTCTGCTGGAACTGCGGCGGCACCGCGAAGCGCGCCATGATGATCACGAAGACGAAGAGGTTGTCGACCGACAGGCTCTTCTCGACGATCCATCCGGCGAAGTACTCGGTGCCGGCCTCGGACCCTGCCAGGGCCCACAGCACCCCGCCGAACACGATGGCAACCGCGATGTAGAACACCGACCAGGCCGTCGCCTCGCGCATCTCCACCACGTGGGGGCGCCGGGCGGCGATGACGAAGTCGAGGGCGAACAGCGCCAGGACAACCGCGATCGTCGCCGCCCAGGCTGTGAACGGAACGCTGTCGATGCTGAGACGCGAGGAGTTCTCGGCGGCTGCGAGGAAGGTCACGACGACAGTCTGCCCAACACGGTCGCGGATCCCCACGCCCCGGTGGGGATCGCGGGGCCCGATACCTGCGAACGCGGGACCCAGCGGCCATGATGTCCGGTATGGAGCTGAGCTGTCCCAAGTGCCAGGCGCCGATGCGCAGCTACGAGCGGTCCGGCGTGACCGTCGACCAGTGCACCGAGTGCCGCGGCATCTTCCTCGACCGTGGCGAGCTGGAACGGCTCATCGACGCCGACGCCCGCTTCCACGACCAGGTGCGCCAGGTGCCGGCGTCGGCGCCCCCGCCGCCGCAGCAGGCTCCGGTTCATGGGAGTCAGCCGTACGGAGGCCAGCCGTACGGCTCCAAGCCGCACAAGCGGCGCAAGTCCTTCTTCGAGGAGCTCTTCGACTGAACCGGTCCGAGGGGCGCGGTCCGGTGCGCTCGTCGGGTCGTGCCTGTCACATCCAGGGCGGCGGCGGTGCTCTGCAGGTGTGGGGCGTGTAGTCGAACTCATGAGGCACGGTGGGGGCGCAATGGTCGAGACGGCGCCGGCCGCTCTGTCCGCCGGCGACGCCAGTGGGCGGCGCGGACGGGCTGAGCGGAAGGACGGGGTGGGCGTGGTGACTCCTCTCGGACGGGACTCCGTCCGGCCCGACCTCGAACGAGTCTTCCGCTCCACCTATCCGCGGGTGGTGGGCGTGGCCGCCAGGGTGCTCGGGTCCCGGGACGGGGCGGAGGACGTTGCCCAGGAAGTGTTCCTGGCGTTCGGCCGCTCGTCAGTGCCCGCCGGGGACGCGCCGGCATGGTTGTCCGTTGCCGCTGCACACACCGCTCTGAACCACCTCCGCACCGCCCGTCGTCGGGCCGCGCGCGAGGAGGCCGCCGCCGGCGTGGAGGACGT
This sequence comes from Actinomycetes bacterium, assembly GCA_035759075.1. GTDB lineage: Bacteria > Actinomycetota > Actinomycetes > JACCUZ01 > JACCUZ01 > DASTVO01. The sequence continues at coordinate 1 of DASTVO010000271.1, read as the reverse complement.
C
>DASTVO010000270.1:0-14349 GCA_035759075.1 Actinomycetes bacterium | reverse complement strand
CCACCCCCGCCGTCGTTCGGGACCAGCTCGCACTCGCCGCCGACAGGGCCGGAGCTCGAGCCCGTTCGTGCCGCATGGAAGATCATCCCGCACCGGATGATCTCCGGGCAGGCCCAAAGGATCTCGGGGGAAGCCGTCGTGGCGGTGTCAGCCGACCGGCGCCTGCTCCGGCATGGTCGCGTCGCTGTCGGCCTTGGGCAGCACGAACCGGTAGCCGACATTGCGGACCGTGCCGATCAGCGTCTCGTGGTCGGAGCCGAGCTTCGCCCGCAGCCGGCGCACGTGCACGTCGACCGTGCGGGTGCCGCCGTAGTAGTCGTAGCCCCAGACCTCCTGCAGCAGCTGCGCCCGGCTGAACACCCGGCCGGGATGCTGCGCCAGGAACTTCAGCAGCTCGAACTCCTTGAAGGTCAGGTCGAGCACCCGGCCGCGTACCCGCGCCGTGTACGACGCCTCGTCGATCGTCACGTCACCGCGGCGGATCTCGGCCAGCTCGTCTTCCGTGCCGGTCTTCGCGGCCAGCCGGCCCATCGCCAGCCGCAGCCGGGCCTCGACCTCGGCGGGCCCGGCTGTGTCGAGCAGGACGTCGTCGACCCCCCACTCGGCGGTCACCGCCGTGAGGGCACCCTCGGTGGTGACCAGCAGCACCGGGCAGTCGACGCCGGTGGTCCGCAGCACCCGGCACAGCGAGCGCACGTGCGGCAGGTCACGGCGGCCGTCCACCAGCAGGGCATCGGAGCGGGGCGCCTCGAGCAGGGCGGAGACCTCGGCCGGCGCGACCCTGAGGGTGTGCGAGAGCAGGCCCAGCGCCGGCAGCACCTCGGTCGAGGGCTGCAAGGCGTTGGTCAGCAGCAGCAGCTGGCTCACGAAGATCCCCTCCTACGTCCCGCGCACCATGAAACATGATGAACACCGGGCGGGGCGCCGTTGTCCGGCCTGCGAGAGGCTTTACCCGGCGGAAACACCGCCGGCACGCACCGGAACCGGGAGCAGCGGCATGGCGCAGGGCACGATCCGCTACTGGGCGGCGGCGCGCGCGGCCGCGGGCGTACCGGAGGAGCCGTACGCGGGGGAGACGCTGTCCGACGTGCTCTCGGACGCCGAGGCGCGCCACGGGCCGCAGCTGGCCCGCGTCCTCGGGGTGGCCAGCTTCCTGGTCGACGGAGTCCGCACCGACCGGGCGGCGACGCTGCCCGACGGCGCCACCATCGAGGTGCTGCCGCCCTTCGCCGGTGGCTGACCCGCGCGTCGGACGCGTGGTGCGGCGCGACGCCCCTGGCACGATGCGCTGATGACCCACCCCCTGGCGGCCGCGGCGGCGCTCGGCCTCGCGGTGGCGCTCGTGCTGGGCGCCGTGACGGCGCCGGCGGTGCTGCTCGTGGCGGTGGTCATGACCCAGGGCCTGCTGGTGGCCGGCTGGCACCGGTCCCTGGACTGGCTGGGGGCGACGGGCGGGGCCGTGGTGGCGGGCACGGCGGCGCTCGGGGCCGACCTGCTGGTGCTCGCCGCAGCGGGCGACCGGCCGCTCTCCGGTGTCCCGGCGGTGCTCGCCCTGTCGGTGCTGGCGGCCCTGGTGCACCAGCTGCTGCGCCGCGACGGCCGCGGCCGGCTGGTCTACTCGCTGGCCGCGACGGTGACACTGGCGGCGGTGGCGGTCCTGGCCAGCAGCTACCTGGCCGCCGAGGCCGCTGACGGGGGCGCGGCCCTGGTCGCGGTCGCCGCTCTACCCGCCGGGGCGGTCGTGGCTGCGTCGGTCCTGCGGCGGCGGATGGCGCTGTCGCAGTGGCTCGACCTGGCCGCGGTGGCGGCCGTTGCCCTCCTCGCTCTGGTCGTGCCCCTGGTGTCCGACCTCGAGGCCGTACCTGCGGCCGTCGTCGCGGCGTCGGCCGGGATGGTGGCCTGGGTCGCCGGCTTCGTGGTGTCGCGGTCGGCCGAGCCGGACCCGGCCCTCGCCGCCGGGCTGCCGCTGGCGCTGGCGGGCCCTGTCGCCTACGTGCTGGGCCGGCTGCTCGTCGGCTGAGCCTCGCTGTCTCCCGAGCGCGGGGAATGGCCGGGTCCCGCCGTCGCGTTGCCACCGGTCATGGAGGGACTCCTGGCGGTCGTCGCTGCCCTGGCGGTGGCGAGCGCGGTCGGCCTGTGGCTGCGGCGATCCGGTCGCCGGCTGGCCACCCGCTCGACGGCCAGGAACCGGGCCGACGACGTCGTCCTCGACGCCGCCGACCTCGGGGCCGACCTCGGTGAGCGAGCCACGCTCGTGCAGTTCTCCACGGCGTTCTGCCAGCCGTGCCGGGCCACCCGCCGGATCCTCGACGACGTCTCGCGGCAGGTCGACGGCGTCCGGCACGTCGAGATCGACGCCGAGTCCCATCTCGACCTGGTCCGCCGGCTCGACGTCCGGCGCACGCCCACGGTGCTGGTGCTCGACCCGAGCGGCCGGGTGGTCCGCCGCGCGAGCGGACAGCCCCGGCCGGTGGACGTCATCGCGGCCCTCGGCGCGGTGGCCGACGCATGATCGCGCGTCTCACGGCTCGGACGGCCTATTCGAGACGCTGGCGCGCGTCTAGCATCGATGCCGTGAGCACGGAGCTGACCCGTCGCCGCGCAGTCGACCTGCTGCGCGTGTCGACCATGCTCTGTCCGGCTGCCTGACACCTCGCGTCCACCCATCCGCGTCGTTCACGTCAGGAGCACGCCCGTGCCCGCATCCTCCGCATCCCTCGTCGACCCGCGTGGTCCCCGCGCGGGCGCCGCACTCACGACGGTCGTGCTGGCGGCGGCCCTGGTGACGGGTCAGGTCTGGCTACTGGTCGCCCAGGCCGTCGTCTTCGCGCTCGGCTCCGCCGACCGGTCCCCGTACGGCCTGCTCTACCGCCGCCTCGTCCGTCCCCGTCTCGGCCCGCCGGCCGAGCTTGAGGACCCGCGGCCGCTGCGGTTCGCCCAGGTCGTCGGCCTCGGGTTCACCGTCGTGGCCCTGGCCGGGGCGGTCGCCGGCCTGCCGGCCGTGACCGTCGTCGCGGCGGCGGCCGCGCTGGCCGCGGCCTTCCTCAACGCCGCCTTCGGCGTCTGCCTCGGCTGCGAGGTCTACCTGTTGCTGCGCCGCGGCAACCCCATCACCCGCTACACGCCGGTGCCGAAGGCGTCCCCCATCCGTTCCGTCCGTACGGAGGTCTCAGCATGAGCACCACCACCCGCGAGCGTGTGCTCGTCGACGCCGACTGGGTCGAGGCCCACCTCGACGACGACAAGGTCGTCCTGGTCGAGGTCGACGAGGACACCACCGCCTACGAGAAGAACCACATCAAGGGCGCGGTCCGACTGGACTGGAAGAAGGACCTGCAGGACCCGGTCCGCCGCGACTTCGTCAACAGGGAGCAGTTCGAGGCGCTCCTGTCCGAGCGGGGCATCGCCAACGACGACACCGTGGTGCTGTACGGCGGCAACAACAACTGGTTCGCCGCGTACGCCTACTGGTACTTCAAGCTCTACGGCCACGACGACGTTCGCCTGCTCGACGGTGGCCGCAAGAAGTGGGAGCTCGACTCCCGCCAGCTCGTCACCGACGACGTGAAGCGGCCGGCGACGACGTACAAGGCCAAGGACCAGGACCGCTCCATCCGCGCGTTCCGCGACGAGGTCGAGGCCGCGATCGGGCAGAAGAACCTGGTCGACGTCCGCTCTCCGGACGAGTACGCGGGCCGCCTGCTCGCCCCGGCCCACCTGCCGCAGGAGCAGTCCCAGCGGCCCGGGCACATCCCCACCGCCGCGAACATCCCGTGGTCGCAGGCCGCGAACGACGACGGCACGTTCAAGAGCGACGACGAGCTGACCAAGCTCTACGGCGACAAGGGCGTGGACCTCGGCAAGGACACGATCGCGTACTGCCGGATCGGGGAGCGCTCGGCGCACACCTGGTTCGTGCTGCACGAGCTGCTGGGCCAGCCGAACGTGAAGAACTACGACGGCTCGTGGACCGAGTGGGGCTCGCTGGTCGGCGTGCCGATCCAGCTCGGTGACCAGCCCTGATGTGCGGCGCGAAGACGGGCGGGCCCTCGACCGAGGGGCTGGACCTGGCCGACGCCGCGGTGGTGCAGGGGGTCGTGCTGCGCGGGGGTGAGCCGGTTGCGAACGCCTACGTCCGGCTGCTCGACGCCAACGGGGAGTTCACGGCCGAGGTCCCGACGTCGGCGACCGGGCAGTTCCGGTTCTTCGCCGGGCCTGGTCGCTGGACGGTCCGCACGCTGGCCCCGCAGGCCGACGCCGTGGACCGCCAGGTCGTCGCCCAGAAGGGCCAGGTCGCCGACCTCGAGGTGGCCATCTAGCCGCAGTCCTCCGGTGCGCGACCGGAGGTCAAGGCCGCCGTCCAGCCCGCCGATCATGCTGCTGCGTCCCCTGTCCTGGGGACGCGGCAGCATCGGTCGCATGAGGTGGGGGACGGTCATGGGGGTTCCGGGTCTCCTTGCGCTGTGCGTTGCTTGTGCGGTTGGCGCTCCCCCCGGGGTGCAGCCGACGGCCGTCAGTGGTGACCCGAAGCCGCCCGGGCGCGCCTTCCAGGCCCGGGTCGAGCGGGTCGTCGACGGCGACACCTTCATCGCCGTACGTCGCGGCGAGCGCCTGCGGGTGCGGCTCATCGGCGTCGACTCTCCCGAGACGGTGCGGCCGAACTACCCGGTCGAGTGCTGGGGTCGCGAGGCGTCCCAGCTGCTCACCCGCACGCTCCCGGCCGACCTCCGGGTGACGGCGGCCTACCAGGACGGTGGCCGCCGTGACCAGTACGGGCGCGAGCTGTGGGACGTCTGGCTCCCGGACGGCACGTTCGTACAGGCGAAGCTGGTGCGTCGCGGCGCGGCCGAGGCGGTGGCCTACCCGCCGCAGACCGAGCACGCGCACCGGCTGGACCAGCTCGAGTCCCGGGCCCGGCGCGACGACGTCGGCCGCTGGGGCGCCTGCTGACGGCTCAGTAGACGAGGGCCTGGGCGCCCTCGGCCAGCGACTCCTGCACGAACACGGGTGCGCCAGCGATCCGCACACCCGGCAGGACGTCCTCGCCGGTGATCGACCGCCGAGCGGCGCACTGGGAGCACACGGTCACCGTCCCCGACTCCAGAACGGCGTCCAGCAAGTCCTCCAGCGGCGCCGCGTGCGGCAGCTCGAACAGCTTGGCCCGCCCGGGCAGCGCAAGCCAGGTCGACTCGCCGGTCAGCCACAGCGACACCGGCACCCCGCTCGCGGCCGCGGTGGCCGCGACCGTGAACGCCTGCGAGCACCGCTCGGGCGCGTCGTCGCCGGCGGTGGCCTTCACGACCAGGGATCGAGGCATGACCGCACAGTAGACTCGCCGTGTGCTGGAGGCCGTGGTCGTGGTCGTCCTGGTCGCTGCCTTCCTGGCGGTCGCCGGGCTCGCCGGCGTGACCGTCTACCGGCTCTGGACCGGCACAGACCCCAGGGAGCAGTGACCGTGGAGATCCGCCCGGACATGCCCCCGCAGATCATCCCGCTCTCCTGGCTGCTCGGCACCTGGCGCGGTGTCGGCGTCGGCGGCTACCCGACCGTCGAGGAGTTCCGGTTCGGCCAGGAGCTCACGTTCTCCGAGCTGCCGGGCAAGCCGTTCGTGCATCACATGAGCCGTAGCTGGCTGCTGGACGACGACGGGAACGAGGTGCGTCCGCTGGCGCAGGAAACGGGCTACTGGCGCCCTGAGGCCGACGGCTCCCTCGAGCTGGTGCTCAGCCACCCGACCGGGTTCGTCGAGATCTACCTCGGCCGTGCCGACGGGGCCAAGATCGAGCTGCAGACCGACGTGGTGGGGCGCACCGAGACCGCCAAGGAGTACACCGCCGGCCACCGGCTCTACGGCCTGGTCGACGGCAACCTCCTCTGGGCCTACGACATGGCCGCGATGGGCCAGCCGCTGCAGCCGCACCTGTCCGCAACACTCAAGCGAGCGTGACCATGACCGGCTCCGAGCAGCTGCACGAGACGCTGCGCTCCCGGGGTTACCGGATCACCCCGCAGCGCCAGCTCGTCCTGGACGCGGTCGTCGCCCTCGGCCACGGCACGCCCGACGAGATCTGCGCCGAGGTCCAGCGCTCGGCCAGCGGTGTGAACCTCTCCACCGTCTACCGCACCCTCGAGCTGCTCGAGGAGCTCGGCCTGGTCACCCACGCGCATCTCGGCCACGGCGCCCCGACCTACCACGCGGCCACCAACGACGACCATCTCCACCTGGTGTGCCGCGAGTGCGGATCGGTGACCGAGACCGACGTGTCGACGGCCGACGCCCTGGTCCACCGGCTCGCCGAGCAGCACGGCTTCGAGACCGACGTCGCGCACTTCGCCATCTACGGCCGGTGCAAGGGGTGCGCGCGGTGACCAGCCCACTCCTGCAGCGCCCGGGTGCCGTCCCGGCCGACCCGCCGGACGCGGGCGTGGCCGCCCACTACGGCGACCCCTTCCGGGAGCAGCGCCTGCTGGCGGAGCGCCAGGCGAGTGTCGACCTGTCGCACCGGCCGGTCGTCCGGGTCGCCGGCCCGGACCGGCTGAGCTGGCTGCACTCGCTGACGTCCCAGCACCTCGAGCGGCTCGAGCCGGGCGTCCCGACCGAGGCGCTCGTCCTCTCCCCGCACGGCCACGTCGAGCACGCGCTGGCGCTCGTCGACGACGGCGAGGCCATCTGGGCCCACGTCGAGCCCGGGACCGCGGAGGGCCTGGTGACCTACCTCGACTCGATGCGGTTCTGGTCCAAGGTCGAGGTCGAGGACGTCTCCGAGGCGTACGCGGTGGTGCTCGGCCCGGAAGCCGTCGCCGGTGCCCCCGCCCGGCCGACCCCGGAGGGCGTCGAGTCCTTCGTGCCGCGGTCCGCACTGACCTCCGTGCTCGACGGCGACCTCGCCGGTGTCTGGGCGCTCGAGGCGCTGCGCATCGCCGCCGGCCGCCCGCGCCTCGGCCTGGAGACCGACCACCGGACCATCCCGCACGAGGTCGGCTGGATCCCGGCCGCTGTGCACCTGGACAAGGGCTGCTACCGCGGCCAGGAGACGGTCGCCCGCGTGCACAACCTCGGTCGTCCTCCGCGCCGGTTGGTCCTCCTGCACCTCGACGGCTCCGACTCGGTACTGCCTGGTCACGGTGACCCGGTCCTGCTGGAGGACCGGCAGGTCGGCCACGTCACCAGCTCGGCCCGCCACTACGAGCTCGGGCCGGTCGCCCTGGCGCTGGTCAAGCGCTCCACTCCGCCGGACGCCCCGCTGGTCGCCGGCGGCGTCGCCGCCGCGCAGGAGGTCATCGTCCCGGCCTGACGCTCACATCTCGAGGAGCAGGGTCACCGGTCCGTCGTTCACCAGCGCCAGGCGCATGTCCGCGCCGAACACCCCCGTCTCCACCCGTGCGCCCCGGTCCCGCAGCACCTGGACCAGGTGCTCGACGAGGGGCTCGGCGACCGGCCCCGGGGCAGCGGCGTTCCACGTCGGGCGCCGGCCCTTGCGGGTCTCGCCGTACAGGGTGAACTGACTGACCACGAGCAGCGGCGCGCCGGCGTCGGCCGCCGACCGCTCCTCCCGCAGGACCCGTAGCTCGTGGATCTTCGCGGCCATCCGCGCCGCGACGTCACGCGTGTCGTCGTGGGTCACTCCGACCAGCACGCACAGACCTTCGCCGTCGATGCGACCGACGACCTCGTCGTCGACGACGACGCTCGCCTCGCTGACGCGTTGCACGACTGCCCGCACGGCACGACATGGTGCCGTACGCGGCGAGGCCGCTGAGCCCTAGCTGTTCTGACCGAGCACGTTGGTGCACCGGGTGATCGGTGGGAGTCCGCCGAGTGCGGTGTGTGGTCTGTGATGGTTGTACCGGTGTAGCCATGCTGGCAAGGCGGCTCGGCGGGCTGACTCGCTGGCGAAGAGCCGCTGGTAGGCCCACTCGTTGAGCATGGTGCGGTTGAAGCGTTCGACCTTGCCGTTGGTCTGGGGCCGGTAGGGCCGGGTCCGTAGGTGCTGGATCCCGAGCGCGGTGAGGGTGTCACGCCATAGGTGGGAGCGGTAGCAGCCGCCGTTGTCGGTCAGGACCCGCTGGACGGGGATGCCGTGGGCGGCGAACCAGGCGTGAGCCCGGGTCCAGAACGCGGCGGCGGTCTCGCGGGTCTCGTCGTCGTGGATCTCGCAGTAGGCCAGCCGGGAGTGGTCGTCGACGGCGGCGTGGATGAACCCGTGCCCGTGCAGCGGATGGTGGTGCCGGCTGAGCCGGCCGCTGGACTTGTCGGCGTTGCTGTTGCGCCCGCCCTGGTCTCGTCCGAGCTTGCGCCAGCCGCCGCCGGCCGGGATGTTGCCCAACTTCTTCACGTCGACGTGGACCAGCCCACCGGGGTCCGGGTACTCGTAGCGGACCGGGGTGCCGGTGGCCCGGTCCAGCCAGGCCAGCCGCTGCAGGCCGCACCGGGTCAGCACCCGGTGCACCGTCGAGGGAGCGACCCCGACCAGAGGGGCGATCTGCACCGGCCCGAGCCGCTTCTTCGTCCGGTGGTGCACGATCCGACGGACCACCGGCGCCGGGGTCCGGTTCGGGGATCGATGCGGACGCGAGGACCGGTCTTGCATTCCGGCCGGACCCTGCTGCCGGTACCGCTCGGCCCAACGGGCGGCGGTCGTCCGCGAGACCTGGAACCGCTCTGCCGCGCGTGCGACCGGCCACCCGGACTCGACGATGCAGCGGGCCAACCGGAGCCGGCCGAGCTCGGACAGCGGGGCGTTAGCGTGAACCACGAGGACCTCCGAGGGTCGGTGGGAAGCCGTCAGACAGCTCCACACCTCACTCGGAGGTCCTCCACACATCAAGATCATTCAATCGACCCGAGTGCACCAACCTCCCGGGGCAGAACACCTAGCCGCGGCCGAAGAGGCCTTTGCGCTTCTTCTTCGGGTCCGCGGCCGGCGGCGTCGAGGTCATCGGGCGGGGAGCCGGCGCCGTCGGCGGAGCCGGCCTGGAGGTGTCGTCGCCGAAGCCCAGGCTGGACAGCTCCCTCAGCAGCATCGCCATGTCGGCCTGGTCGCGGTTGACCATCGGCGACGGCTGGTCGGAGGGCTCCGACGTGTCCTCGGCCGTGTCCTCGGCCGGCACCGGGTCCGCCTGCTTCGCTTCGGGCGCGGGCTCGGCCGTTCGCTGCGCGGGCATGTCCCGGTTGAGCTCGGTCAGCATGCTGGCGGCCTGCGCTGCCGCGACGGGAGCGCCCTCGGCGGCCCGCTCCGCCTCGGCCGCCTCCGCGGCGACCCGCTCGGCCTCGGCCTGCTCGCGCGCCTGGCGCTCCGCCTCCGCCTCCGCCTGCTCCGCCGCCACGCGCTCGGCGTGTGCCTGCTCCGCCGCGAGACGCTCGGCGGCAGCCTGCTCGCGGGCGACCCGGTCGGCCTCAGCCTGGTCCGCGGCGACGCGCTCGGCCTCGGCCTGCTCCGCGGCCATCCGCTCGGCTTCCTCGCGGGCGATCCGCTCGGCCTCGGCCTGCACGTCCGCCTCGGCCCGCTCGCGGGCGCGACGCTGGGCCTCGGCCTCGAGCTCGGCCTCGGCCAGCTCACGGGCACGGCGCTGGGCCTCCGCCTCGAGCTCGGCCTCGGCCTCGCGGCGCGCGGCCTCGAGCTCCGCCTCCCGCTGCTTGCGCTCGGCCTCCTCCTGCGCACGCCGGGCCTCAGCCTCCCGGGCTGCCTGCTCGGCGGCCTCGGCGGCCTCTCGCTCCTTGGCCGCGACCCATGCCGCGTGCACCTCCCAGGCCTCCGGCTCGACCGCGGCGCGCTGCGCCGCGAGCCAGATGGCGTGGTCGGCCCACGCCTGCTCCTCGACCGCGGCGCGAACCGCAGCCAGCCACTGGACGTGGTCCGCCCAGGCGTCGTCCTCTGCCGCCGCGCGCAGCGCCTCGAGCCAGATGGCGTGGTCGGCCCACGCCTGCTCCTCGACTGCCGCACGCTGCCGGACCAGCCACGCCGCATGGTCCTGCCACGCCGCCTCCTCAGCGGCCGCACGCTCGGCAGCGACCCGGGCCAGCTGCTCGTCCCAGGCCTCGTTCTCCGCGGCCAGGCGCTGCTCCGTCACCCACGCGGCGTGGTCGGCCCATGCCTGCTCCTCGGCGGCGGCTCGCTCGGCCGCCGCCTCGGCGCGACGCGCGCGCTCCTGCTCCTCCGCTTTGGCCTGCTGGCGCGCCTCGGCGCGCGCAGCGCGGGCAGCCGCCTCCTTGGCGGCCAGTGCCTCCAGCTCCTTGTGCAGGATCTCGGCCTCGAGCAAGCGCTTCTTCTCCGCGCTGACGCGCCGCTCGTGCTCGATGGCTTCGCGCTCGACCTGCTCGCGGGCTTCGGCCTCGGCGCGGTCGCGCTCGGCTTCCTCGGCGGCGAGGCGCTCGGCTTCCTCGCGGGCGGCCTGCTCGCGGGCTTCGGCTTCGGCCCGCTCGCGCTCTGCCTGCTCGCGGGCTTCGGCGTCGGCGCGCTCGCGCTCGGCTTCCTCGGCGGCGAGGCGCTCGGCTTCCTCGCGGGCCGCCTGCTCGGCCTCTTCGCGCTCGGCGCGCTCGCGCTCGGCCTGCTCGCGGGCTTCGGCCTCGGCGCGCTCGCGCTCGGCTTCCGCAGCGGCGAGTCGCTCGGCTTCCTCACGCTCGGCAGCCTCGGCGGCTTCGCGCTCGGCCTCCTCCAGGGTCACCACCGGAAGAACGAGCTCGACTCCGGCCTCGTCGGCGGTCTCCACCGCCACGTCGACGACGTCAGTCGTCGCGGACTCGTCGGCGTCCTCGTCCGGTGCCCCGTCGTCGACCGCCTCGTTGGCCCCGACGACCGTGACCAGTCCGGCATCGACCAGGCGACTCACCACCTGGCCGGCCTCGAACAGCGTGAAGCCGCACTCGGCAGCGAGGTCCGCGATGTTGCGCTCCGCGTCGACCTTGCACAGCAGGGCCCACTCATTCGGGCCGAGTGCGACCTCGTCGGAGGGCGGGCCCGACGACAGGCCAGGAACCGACGCGGGCCCGCCGATGGCCTCGAGGATCTGCTCCCAGGTCGTGGCACGTTCGCGCAGCTCGTCGAAGAGCGCGGGGACGGGGGTCGGCGGTGCGACGTCCTGACGGGTCTTCTTGTTCTTCTTGAACTTCCAGGCCGCCATCGGCCAGCCCAGCAGGTCGGTGAGAGCGTCCTTGAGGTGCTCGACGACGAACTCCTCGACCACCGAGAGCTCGACGTACCCGAGGTGGACCAGCAGCTCGCCCAGCCGCCACCCCTGCAGCTCCGTGCGCTGGATCTCCAGCGCCTCGGCCAGCGCCTCCGGGGTCAGGGCTCCGCGAGACATCAGCCGGACGCCGAGCATGACGCGTCGGCCCGGCACGAAGACGGAGTAGACATCGCCGTCGCGCAGGTAGACCTCGGCCTCGTCGCCCTCCTGGTCGCGGACAAGCAGACAGCCCGTGGCGCCGGACGCCGCCAGGTCGTGCAGCACGTCCTCGACGGTCTTGGTGAGGAGGGCACCCTCTGGCACGAACGACCTCCTTCTGCGATCGGCGAGCGCGACGTGGCCGCCGGCGACGGGTCTGCGCCGCCGGGACCTGATTGGCATCGGCAGGTACGGGCGACGTGTTGAGGCCCGCGGACCACCCGATTGGAGCAGGGCAGGTCGGGCCCTCGCCCGACGTGGCACGATGCGACCGTGAGCGCAACCAGCACCTTGATCACTGTGGCCCCGACCGGCGCCGAGACGGCCAAGTCCGACGCGCCGGCGCTGCCAGTGACCCTGGACGAGCTCGTCACGACCGCGCGGGCCTGCGAGGCGGCCGGGGCAGCGCTGGTCCACGTACACATCCGGGACGACGACGCCAAGCCGACGCTCGACCTCGCCCGGCTGAAGGAGACCGTCGCGGCCCTGCGCGAGGCCACCACGATGGTCGTCCAGCTCAGCACCGGCGGCGCGATCACCGACCCCTTCGAGCACCGCCTGCGGGTCCTCGACGCCCAGCCCGACTCGTGCTCGCTCACCTGCGGCACGGTCAACTTCGGCGACGACGTGTTCTCCAACCCGTGGCCGTTCATGGCCGAGCTCTACCAGCGGACCCAGGCGCAGGAGGTCGTGCCGGAGTTCGAGCTGTTCGACCTCGGGCACGTCGCCGCACTGCACCGGCTGCTGGACACCTACGGCGCGCCGTACGGGGGGCAGGTGCATTGCGACCTCGTGATGGGCGTCCCCGGCGGCATACCGGGAACCGCGGCCGCCCTGGTGGCGGCGGTGCAGGCCCTGCCCGCCGGCTGCTCGTGGTCCGCGACCGGCATCGGGCGCACGTCCCTGCCGGTCGCCCTGGCCGCGCTCTCGGCCGGTGGTCACCTGCGCGTCGGGATGGAGGACACGCTGACCTTCTCCCGCGGGCGTCCCGTCACGGGCAACGAGGAGCTGGTCGTGCGGGCCGCCGACCTCGCCCGGCTCGCGCAGCGACCGCCGATGTCGACCGACGACGCCCGCACGATGCTGAAGATCAAGGACCGCACCCCGGCCCGAACTGCCTAGAGTGGCTGTCGGCCGACCACCTCGAGACCGCTTCGCGACGGAGAGACCCGATGACGAGTGACACCACGCCGTACCCGAACGGCCGGCGCCGCATCGACCGCGTGCTCGCCGACGACTTCGCCTCCGACCTGCCGTCGCTGTCCCTCGACGAGGTCCGCGCGCGGCGCCGCGAGGCCGAGCAGGAGGAGGCCGACCTCTCCTACGTCCGCCGGATGCTGCAGGGCCGGATGGACATCCTTCGCGCCGAGCTGGCCCGCCGGGCCGGAGGCGGCGACAAGATCGTCGAGCACCTGTCGAACGTCCTGGCCGACGCCGGCCGCAGCGACCACGGGCTCGGCCGGTTCCTGCGCGTCGAGCCGTCCCGGGTGGACGAGCACCGCCGCCTGGTCGAGCAGGTCATCGCCGACGTGGGCGTCTCGGACGTCGAGAACCACTCCGACGACGAGCTGCGGGAGGCCCTCGGCCGTCTCGAGGGGTTCGAGCGCGGCATCTCCGAGGACCGTGCCCGGGTCCAGCAGGTGATGGACACCCTCACCACCGAGGTGGCGCAGCGCTACAAGAGCGGCTCGGCAACCGTCGACGACCTCCTGGCCGAGCGCTGAACGCCCTGCTCGCCGAGGTCGTCCGCTCCGGGTTCGTCGAGGGCCACCACTACGGATCGGTTGTCGGGCTCGCCGCGGACGGCTCGGTCGCCCTCGCCGTCGGCAAGCCGGACGAGCCGGTCTTCCCGCGCTCCTCCAACAAGCCGCTGCAGGCCGTGGCCATGGTCGAGGCCGGCCTGGACCTCGACGGCGAGCTGCTGGCCCTGGCCAGCGCGAGCCACTCCGGCGAGCCGTTCCACCTGGACGGCGCCCGCCGGATCCTGGCCGCCGCCGGGCTGGACGAGTCCGCGCTGCAGACCCCGCCGGAGCTGCCCGTCGACGAGAAGACCAAGCAGGCGTACGTGGCTGCCGGTGGCTCGCCCTCGCCGCTGGCGATGAACTGCTCCGGCAAGCACGCCGCCATGCTTGCCACCTGCGTGGCGAACCACTGGCCGACCGGGACCTACCGCGACCCGGACCACCCGCTGCAGGTCGCCGTGCGCCGCACGGTCGAGCGGCTCGCGGGGGAGCAGGTCGCCGCCGTCGGGGTCGACGGCTGCGGCGCACCGCTGTTCGCGCTCTCGCTGACCGGCCTCGCCCGCGCGTTCGCGGCGATCGCCACCGCGCCGGCGGGCAGTCCCGAGCACCGGGTCGCCACCGCCATCCGCCGGCACCCGGAGTGGCTGGGCGGAACGGGTCGCGACGTCACCCGGCTCGTCGCCGGCGTGCCGGGCCTCATCGCGAAGGACGGCGCGGAAGGCGTGTACGCCGCCGGGCTGCCGGACGGCCGAGCTGTCGCGCTCAAGATCGACGACGGGGCGTCCCGCGCCCGACCCCCGGTGATGGTGGCCGCCCTGCGGACGCTCGGCGTCGACGCGCCGGTGCTCGACGAGCTGGCCGATGTGCCCCTGCTCGGCGGTGGGCAGCCGGTGGGCGCGGTCCGCGCCGTGCTGTGAGGCAGATGTCGTGACCACGCCGGCCCCGGACCACCTGTACGACGACGCCGTCCGGCTCCCCCACGGTCCACGTCTCGCGCTGCGCCGAGCCGACGGCGGCGGGCGACCGTTCCTGCTGGTGCACGGGCTGGCCTCCAACGCTCGTCTCTGGGACGGCGTGGCCAGACGCCTCGCCGCTGCCGGGCACGAGGTCGTCGCCGTGGACCTGCGCGGCCACGGTCTCTCCGAGCAGGTGCCCGACGGGCACAGCACCCAGCAGGCTGCGGCCGACCTGGCGGCCCTGGTCGACCTCCTGGGTCTCGTCG
>DASTVO010000269.1:0-4530 GCA_035759075.1 Actinomycetes bacterium | reverse complement strand
CAGCCTCGGATTCCAGCGGACAGCCCCGGAAGATCGTTTAGCAAACCCACAGGTCAGGGGCCTGTTGATCTACGCCGGTGGACCCCTCCGGACCCCTCGACCGGCACTGAAAATCGGAAGGTCGGCGGTTCGACCCCGCCCCTGGCCACCACCGCGTGGACGTTCCCGACGACATCGCCGTCCCCCGGCCTGTCGTAGGACTGCGGCGCCACCAGGTCAACGGCTCACAAGGGTCGTCGAGAACCGGTAGGCGGAGCGGTAGAGGTGGCTGCCGTGCTCGACCGGCCGGCCTTCGTCGTCGTACGCGGTGCGGGTCATCGTCAGCAGCGCGGCCCCGGCGCGCTCACCCAGCTGCCGTGCCTGAGCGGCGGTCGCCGCGGCGGCTCCGACCGACTGGTCGGCGATCCGGATGCGCACCCCGGCGGCCCGCAACAGCTCGTAGAGGCCGTGCGCCTCGAGGTCCTCCGCCCGCAGCGGAAGAAGCCCCACGGGCAGGTGGTTCGTCATCAGCGCGACCGGCCGGCCCTCCGCGCTGCGCAGCCGGCGCAGCACGGTGACCGGTGCGCCGGGCGCGACGGCCAGGGCAGCAGCCACCTCGGCGTCCGCCGGGGTCTCGGCCAGCTGGAGGACGGTCGTGGTCGGCCGCCGTCCGGCGTGCAGCAGGTCGTCGTGCAGGCTGGTGAGCTCCAGCGAGCGGTTGAGCTGGGCCCGCACGACCTGGGTGCCGACCCCGCGCTTGCGCACCAGCAGGCCACGGTCGACGAGGTAGCCGATGGCGGTCCGGACCGTCGGGCGGGAGATCCCGAGCCGGTCAGCCAGCTCGACCTCGTTGGTGAGCCGGCTCCCGGGCGGGAGCCGCTCGGCGACGATCATCGCCTCCAGCTGCACCGCCACCTGCTGGTGCAGCGGGACCGGGCTGTCCCGGTCGAGCGACAGCTCGGCGGCCAGGTCGTCGGCCGGCGCGACGCGGGCGGACGGGGAGGCGACCATGCGGCGATGGTCGCACAGCGGGCGACGTATGTCAGGACAAAGGTTGACCGCCACGTGCCGTCCGGCCAGACTGCAGGTCGACCGGCGGGGAGACCGCCGCGCGGCCACGGCAGCCGGACCGTCAGAGGGGGCAGACATGCGGGTGGCCCTGATCGGGACGGGGCGTATCGGCGCCGCGCATGCCGAAGTCGTCCGCGACCACCCCGAGGTCGAGCGGCTGGTCGTGGCCGACGCCGACGCGACCCGGGCCAGCGTGCTGGCCGAGAAGCTGGGCGTCGAGCACGCGCCCGTCGAGGAGGCCATGACGGCGGTGGACGCCGTCGTCATCGCGGCCGCCACGACCGCGCACCCCGAGCTGATCGTCGAGGCGGCCCGCCGCGGTCTTCCGGTCTTCTGCGAGAAGCCGCTCGCCGCCGACGTCGGCACCAGCGTCCGGGTCGTCGACGAGGTGCGGGCAGCCGGGGTGCCCACCCAGATCGGCTTCCAGCGCCGCTTCGACGCCGGGTACGGCGCGGCCCGCGAGGCGCTGCGCAGCGGAGCCCTCGGCGAGCTGCGCCGGGTGCACGCGCTCACCGGCGACCGCGAGCCGCCACCCGCCGAGTACATCCAGACCTCGGGCGGCATCTTCCGTGACTGCCACGTGCACGACTTCGACATCCTGCGCTGGGTCACGGGCCGCGAGGTGACCGAGGTCTACGCCGTGGGTGCCAACCGCGGCGCTGCCTTCTTCGCCGAGGGCGGCGACGTGGACGAGTCCGCCGCCCTCCTGACCCTCGACGACGGGACGCTGGTGACCCTGCAGGGCTCGCGGTACAACGGCGGCGGCCACGACGTCCGGATGGAGCTCGCGGGCACCGCAGCCACCTGGGTGGTCGGCCTGGATGCCCGAGCCGCGCTGGTGTCGGCCGAGGCCGGGGTCGACTTCCCGGACGGCACCCCGTGGCAGAGCTTCTGGGGCCGGTGGACCCCGGCGTACGTCGCGGAGATGAACGCCTTCGTCGACCTGGCGCTGGGACGCCGGGACAGCGCCTGCACGGTTGAGGAGGCGCTGGAGGCGTTCTACGTCGCGGAGGCCGCGACCCTGTCACGACTGCAGCACCGTCCGGTCACCCTGGACGAGGTACGGGCGACGTGACGACGTCGTTCGACGTGATCACGGTCGGTCGGATCTGCGTCGACGTCTACCCCCTGCAGACCGGTGTCGGGCTCGCGGACGTCGAGACCTTCGGCAAGTACCTCGGCGGCTCGGCGGCCAACGTGGCCGTCGCCGCCGCCCGCTACGGCCGCTCGACCGCCGTGGTCACCGGCACCGGTGACGACCCGTTCGGCCGGTGGATCCACCGCGCGCTGGCCGGGTTCGGCGTCGACGACCGGTGGGTCGTCACGGTGCCCGACCTGCTGACCCAGGTGACCTTCTGCGAGGTGTTCCCGCCGGACGACTTCCCGCTGTACTTCTACGGGCGCACGCCGACCGCGGCAGACCTGCAGATCCAGCCAGGAGACGTGGACAACGACGCGGTACGCACCGCTCGGGTCTTCTGGGTCACCGGGACCGGCATGTGTCAGGAGCCCAGCCGGCAGACCCATCTCAGCGCGCTCGACGCCCGCGGGCGGGCACCGCACACGGTCGTCGACCTGGACTACCGGCCGATGTTCTGGCCGTCGCAGGCGGAGGCGCGCGCCCAGATCTCGCGGCTGCTGCCGTACGCCACCGTGGCCGTCGGCAACCTGGACGAGTGCGAGACCGCGGTCGGGGAACGCGACCCGCACCGCGCTGCGGCCGCGCTGCTCGAGCACGGCGTCGAGCTCGCGGTGGTCAAGCAGGGCCCCGGCGGGGTCCTGGCCCGGACTCGCGAGCTCACCGTCGAGGTGCCCCCGTTCCCGACCGAGGTCGTCAACGGCCTCGGCGCCGGTGACGCCTTCGGAGGCGCGCTGTGCCACGGCCTGCTCGCCGGGTGGCCGCTGGAGGAGATCGTGCAGTTCGCCAACGTGGCCGGGGCGATCGTCGCCGCCCGCCTGGAGTGCTCCTCGGCGATGCCGACCGAGCCCGAGGTCCGGTCCCGACTGGAAGGAGCCGGCCGTGCCGGTTGACGTCCGCGCCCTGGCCCGCGGCAGGGCGCGCGACCCGGGCGCGGTCGCGACGGCGGCCGCGGCCCGGCGTCGCCCCGACTCCTTGCTCGGCCCGACCGGCCGGCTGATGGTCATCGCGGCGGACCACACCGCACGCGGCATCGTGGCGGCGGGCCCGGAGCACGACGCGATGGCCGACCGCGAGCGGCTGCTCGACCGGCTCTGCGTGGCGCTGTCACGGCCTGAGGTCAACGGCGTGCTCGGCACTGCGGACATCCTCGACGACCTGCTGCTGCTGGGCGCCCTGGACGGCAAGGTGGTGCTGGGGTCGATGAACCGCGGCGGTCTGGCCGGCGCCACCTTCGAGATCGACGACCGGTTCACCGGCTACCGCCCGGCGGGCATCGAGGCCGCCGGCTTCGAGGGCGGCAAGATGCTGCTGCGCGTCGACCCGGACGACCCGGCCAGCCCGCTGGCCCTGGAGAGCTGCGCGACGGCGGTGTCCGATCTCGCCGACCGTGGGCTGATGGCGATGGTCGAGCCCTTCCTCGCCTACCGGGTCGACGGCGTCCTCCGCAACGACCTGTCCACCGAGGCCGTCGTCCGGTCGGTGACGATTGCCGCAGCGCTGGGCAGCAGCTCCGCCTACACGTGGCTCAAGCTGCCCGTGGTCGACGACGGCGTCGAGGGCATGGAACGGGTACTGGCAGCCTGCACTCTGCCTGCCGTCCTGCTGGGCGGCGAGGTGCCGGACGACCCCGATGCCACCTTTGCGAGCTGGGCGCGGGTCCTGCAGCTGCCGACCGCCATGGGCCTCGTGATCGGCCGCGCACTCCTCTACCCTGCCGACGGCGACGTCGAGGGTGCTGTCGACAGGGCGGTGAGCCTGCTGTGACCGACCTGCACATCCGGCCCGGCGTCGGCCAGCCGCCGTACGCCCTCGAGATCACGCCCGCCTCTGCGGGCTGGGGGCACGCGTCGCTGCGGGTCCTGCTCCTGAAGCCCGGTGCCACCCACGTGTTCGACAGCGGCGAGGAGGAGCTGGTGGTCCTGCCACTGGCCGGCTCGTGCGAGGTGCGCTGCGACGGCGGGTCGTTCGCGCTGACCGGGCGACGGGACGTGTTCAGCGGCATCAGCGACCTGGCCTACGTCCCGCGGGACGCCGCGGTCGAGATCAGCTCGCAGAGCGGGGGGCGGTTCGCGCTCGCCGGCGCGCGATGCACTCGGCGGCTGCCGGCCCGCTACCGCGCGGCCGCGGACGTGCCGGTCGAGAGCCGGGGTGCCGGGGCCTGCAGCCGCCAGGTCAACAACTTCTGCTCGGCCGACTCGTTCGAGGCCGACCGGCTGATCGCGGTCGAGGTCCTGACCCCGGCGGGCAACTGGTCGTCGTACCCCCCGCACAAGCACGACGAGGACCGGCCGGGCGAGGAGTCGGTCCTGGAGGAGATCTACTACTTCGAGGTCGACGGG
>DASTVO010000268.1:0-3011 GCA_035759075.1 Actinomycetes bacterium | reverse complement strand
GGGACGACGTCGGTCTCGTCGGGCAGCAGCAGGACGTCGTCGAAGGTCAGCCCCAGGGGGGCGATGTCGTCAGGGGAGTTCATCGAGGCGGTCCCGGGCCTTCCGCGCAGCGTGGGCGTCGAACGGCCATGCTACCGGCGGGCGGCGGGTCAGCCCTTCTGGCGACCCTTGCCCGCGTCGGGGGCCGTCCCGGACTGCGTGGCCTTCGCCGTGGCCGGCTTGTCCTTCGCGGGCGGCTGCTTGGCCGGGGCGTCGGTTTCGCTGGTCTTGCCGGACGTGTCCTGGTCGGGCGCAGACCCCTTCTCCGGCTTGTCGGCCTTCTCCGTCGCGCCGTCCGCCGCGCCGTCCGCGCCTTTCGCGCCAGCGCTCTTACCGCTGGCGCGGTCGCCCGTCTTGTCCTTGCCCACCTGGCCCGGGGGGTCGCCGGCCGGCGGTTTGTCCGCGGGTCGCCCGTCGCCCGGCCGGTCCGCGCCAGAGCCCTTCTTCCCGGCGTCGGCCAGCGCGGCCTCCAGCCGGTCCAGCTTCCGCTCGAACGCCGCGCGCTGGCCGTCGGAGAGGTCGGCGCCGGCCAGGGCCGCCCGGATGGCGTCCAGCCGGGACTGTGCGCCCTCCACCTCGCCGTGCGCGATCGCGGCCCGGGCGCGGGCCAGGCGCTTGTTCAGGTGGGCGATCGGAGCCGCGGTCTCCGGCAGGTCGTCCTCGCCCCAGGAGAGAGCGCTGCCGACCGCCTTGTACGGCGCGAGCGGGTCGCCCGTCACCGCGGCGGCCACCCCGCTGACGGACAGGGTCGCCGCCAGTGCCACGGCGAGCGCGGCGGCACCCGCGGCCGTACGCCGGGCGCGCGGCGCCGGGTCCGACTCCAGCTCGGGAAGCACGTCGTGCGAGACCCAGGTGGCTCCCGCGGTGGTCAGCGGGTCAGTCGCGATGAGCAGCTCAGCGAGCCCGTCGTCGACGTCCTCGGCGAGCGAGGCCAGCAGCCGGGCGACCGGGTCGGAGGTGTCGACCTCGCCGCGCTCGGCGAGCAGCGCGAGCAGGTCGTCGTCGCGCTGCACGGCGGCCAGGTCCAGGGCGCCCTCGCCGGCCTGACGCCCGATCACGACGCCACCTCGGCGGCGAGGACCCGCAGCTTGGCCAGCGCCCGGTGCTGGGCGACCCGGACGGCGCCCGCCGACATTCCCAGCGCGCTGCCGGTCTCCTCGGCCGAGAGCCCGACCGCGACCCGCAGGATCAGCAGCTCGCGCTGCGACTCGGGCAGCCGGCCCAGCAGCTGGCGGAGAGCCTCGGCCTCGCTGCGGCTGACGGCAGCTTCCTCGGGCCCGGCACCGGCGTCCGGCTGGTCCGGGAGGTCCTCCGTCGGCACCGCCGCCCGGACCGCGGACCGCTGCGCGTCGGCGACCTTGTGCGCGGCGATGCCGTACACGAACGCCTCGAACGGGCGTCCCTGGTCGCGGTAGCGCGGCAGTGCGGACAGCACGGCGATGCACACCTCCTGGGCCACGTCGTCGGCGGCGTGCTCGCTTCCGGGCAGCCGCCCCAGTCGTGCGCGGCAGTAGCGGTGCACCATCGACCTGACGTCGGTGAGCAGCCGGTCGCGAGCCCGGGTGTCACCCGTGGTCGCGAGAGCTGCCAGCTCCGCCATGTCGACCGGAGAGCCGTCGACGTCCGCGCGACTGGACATCGCGCTCCGGCTCCCGGACGTTACGGTCACGCGGTCACCGCACCAGGCCCCACCGGAAGCCCATGGCCACCGCCTGGGCCCGGTCAGCGGCGCCGAGCTTGCGGAAGAGCCTTCGTGCGTGGGTCTTGACCGTGTCCTCGGAGAGGTAGAGCTCCTTGCCGATCTCGGAGTTGCTGCGCCCGCGGCCCATGCCGCGCAGCACCTGCAGCTCGCGCTCGGTGAGCGCGGGTACGCCGCCGTCGGCCTCCTGGCGGGCCCGCGGGACCTGACGGGCGGCGACGTCGTGCAGCGCCTGGGTCACCATCGCGACCAGCTCCTCGCGCGACGCGTCCTTCACCAGGTAGCCCCGGGCGCCGGCGTTGACCGCCCTGGCCACGCCGTCGACGTCCTCGGCCATGGTCATCATGATGACCGCGGCGTGCGGGGCAGCGCCGAGGATTCGCCGAGCTGCCTCGACCCCGCCGATCCCCGGCATCCGGACGTCGAGGAGCACCAGGTCGGGCTCGTCGCTGCCGAACCGGGCCAGGCACTCCTCGCCGGAGCCGGCGACGAGCACCCGCTCGACCGCCGGGACGCCCGCGACCGCCCGCCGGAGCGCCTCACGCGCCAGCGGCGAGTCGTCGCAGACCAGAACCGTGGCCATGCGTGGT
Organism: Actinomycetes bacterium; assembly: GCA_035759075.1. Classification (GTDB taxonomy): domain Bacteria; phylum Actinomycetota; class Actinomycetes; order JACCUZ01; family JACCUZ01; genus DASTVO01. Next base: position 683 of record DASTVO010000268.1, on the reverse strand, counting down.
CTCCCCTGGTAGCTGGTCGCCGGGGACGTCCCGGCGCACTCCAGAGGTCTTCGGCAGGTGAGGGCCCGATCGTGAGCGGTTTGTTGGCGTGTGGTTGCGCGCCGACCGGGCACCTGGCCCCGGTGCCCCCCCGCGGTTCGGCGACGTTCCGTACGCGGGGGTCGGCGTGTCGCCCGGCGTGTCGGTGCGCAACGTCGCCCAACCGGGGACCCAACCGGGGACCCAACCGGGGGGCCGGCGGGTGCGGCTCAGCCGGTCGGGGACGCCTCGGAGCTCAGCAGCGCCTCGATGTCCGGGCGCCCCAGCCACTCGGCGCGCAGCTCCTCCGGCAGCTCGGCGGCGATCTTCTCCACCGCTCCGCGGGCGGCGGCCAGGGACCGCTGGCTCTCCGCAGCGTCGCTCTCGGCGACCAGCGCGCCCAGGACCGCCCGGATCGGCCACTGCAGCGGCAGCGTGCCCAGGCTCTCCGCCAGCAGCGCGCCGCGGCGCAGGCTGGCCACCGCCGGCGCCGGCCGGCCGGCCTCGACCTGGGCGACGCCGAGGAACAGCAGCCCCTTGGCCACGTGCCGGGGAGCTCCGGAGTGCTCGGCGAGGTCGACGGCGGCACCGGCTGCCTCGGCGGCGTCGTCGGCACGTCCCTCGAGCAGCGCGACCTCGGCGCGTACCCACCCGAGCCGAACGCG
>DASTVO010000267.1:0-3298 GCA_035759075.1 Actinomycetes bacterium | reverse complement strand
AGGCGTACCGGCTGACCGCCCGGGAGAGGGAGATCGTGGGTCTCGTCGTCCGCGGCTTCAGCAACGCCGAGATCGCCCGGCGGCTGTGGCTCTCGCCGTACACCGTTGCCGACCACCTGAAGAGCGTCTTCGAGAAGACCGGGGTCGGCAGCCGGGGCGAGCTCACCAGCAGGCTGTTCTTCGGCCACTACCTCCCGCGAGGGGACAGCTCAGCGCTCGCGGTCGGAAAGGCTCCGGAGCAGGCCGCGCACGGGAGGGGGTGACGACATGGCGGACGAGTCGTCGCGGATGCCGACGGTGGTCCCCATGATCTCGTACCAGGACGTCGCCGCCGCAGCCGACTGGCTGGTCGAGGCCTTCGGGTTCGAGGAAGCCGGTAGGTGGAGCGGCGCGGACGGACTCGTCCTCCACGTCAACCTCCGGGCCGGCGACGGCGTCGTCATGCTGGGCTTTCCGAGCGAGGACTACGAGTCGCCCCGGCATCACGCTGAGCACTGCGCGGCCGCTCGGGAGTGGGGGAGGTCGCCGTTCATCGTGGACGGCGTACTCGTCGAGGTCGCCGAGCTGGACCGGCACCTCGAGCGCGCCCGCGCGGCCGGCGCGACGATCCTCTCGGAGCTGGAGGAGAACGTCGAGGTGGGCCAGCGGCAGTACCGGGTCGCCGACCCGGAGGGGCACCGGTGGATGTTCGTCGAGTAGGACGCGGGGCGTAGACCTAGCTGATCTCTGCGGCGCGCAGCCGGACGACCTCGCGGACCACGTCGTCCGGCAGCGGCGAGGCGGCGGTGAACCGGATGGTGCCCTTGGACGGCGCAGGGCCCGTGAGCCGGTCGCGGACGGCGTCGACGACGGCCGCGCTGAAGGGGTAGACGGCCAGGTGCCGCTGCGTGGCCTGGAAGCCCAGGAGCGGCTTCCCGCGGTACAGGAGAGCGGGCAGGCCGTAGCGGCGACCCTGCTCGGCGTCGGGCACGACCTCCAGGACGATGTCGCGGACCCGGATGAGGGCGGCCCGGATCTCCGGGTCGAGCGTGCTCAGGTAGTCGTCCAGGTCGGCCACTCGCTGAGGGTACGCGGGGACAGCCGGTGTATGCCGGAAAGCGTTGTGGACAAAGGGGTTCGGTGACCGCAGTTGTGTCCGACCCCGTCTCTAGTGTGCGGGCATGCAGTCGAGCACCGTCGCCGCCGACCCGGCGCTGCAACGCGTGCTCTCGGCGACCACGGCGGCTGTCGGTGCGGTCCGCGACGGCGCCATCGCCGGTCAGCACATCGAGGAGCTGAAGGCCGACCTCGAGGCGGTGCGCCGCGCCCAGGCCCAGCTTGACTGGGTGGCGCTGCAGCTGGTGCGTGAGGTCGACACCAGCGGCGGCCACGTCGCCGACGGCGCGCTGACCACGCAGTCCTGGTTGCGCCAGACGGTCCGGATGTCCCCGAGCGAGGCGTCGACGGCGGTGCGCACAGCGCGCGGCCTGGGCTCGGGCTCGCTGGACGCGACCTCGGCGGCGCTGGCTGCCGGCGAGATCGACCTTGCTCATGCGCGGCTCATCGCCAAGGACTGTGTGGAGGCCCCGGCCGGTGCGGTCGGCCTGATCGAGCCTCTGGCGCTGGCCGCGGCCCGTGAGTCCGCGCCGGGCCAGGTCGCGGAGGTGATGCGCGGCTTCACCCACGCGCTCGACCCGGACGCCGCCGACGAGGCCGCCGTGCGCCGCTACGAGCAGCGCGGCCTCTCCGCCGCGACAACGCTGGGCGGGATGGTCGCGGGGCGTTTCCTGCTCGACCCGGTCGCCGGGTCGGCGCTGCTGACCGCGATCGACGCCGGGGCGCCGCTGGAGGCGGGCGACAGGCGCACCGCGCCGCAGCGCCGGGCCGACGGTCTCGGCGAGGTCGTGCGCCACTTCCTCGCGTCCGGCGACGCGCCCCGCACGTCCGGCGCCCACCCGCACGTCATCGTCACCACCGGTGCTCAGGGCACCGCGGGCGAGCAGGTGTACGAAGGCTCACGGCTGTCGTGGGTCGGCCTGGTTCCCGACTCGACCGCGGAACGGGTCGCCTGCGACGCCCAGGTCACCGTGGTCGGCGTCGACCCCGACGGCAACCCGAGCGAGCTCACCGGGCGGCGGCGCTTCTTCACGTGGAACCAGCGGCTGGCGATGATCGCGCGCGACGGCGACCGGTGTCCCTGGCCGTGGTGCTCCCGCCCCGTCTGGTGGACGCACGGACACCACCTCGTGCCCGTCGCGGCGGGCGGCCCGACCACTGTCGCGAACGGCGCGCTTCCGTGCGAGGGCCATCACGTGCTGCTGCACGAAGGTCACTGGTCACTCGAACGGCAGCGGGACGGCCGCTACCTGGCGCGCCACCGCAGCGGGAAGGTCATCGGGCCGGAGCCCAACCGCCGGGTCCGGGGAATGCGCCCGCCACCGCGCCGGCGGGAGTGAGCGAGCCGAGCAGCAGAGCGCCGCCGACGCCCGAATAGGCTCGCCGCCATGCCGGCAACTCAGCTCCCGCAGCGTGCCCGCGTCGTCGTGATCGGCGGCGGCGTGATCGGCACGTCGGTCGCGTACCACCTGGCCCATCTCGGCGAGGACGTCGTGCTCGTCGAGCGCGACCGGCTCACCTCCGGCACGACGTGGCACGCGGCCGGCCTGATGGTGACCTTCGGCTCGACGTCAGAGACGTCGACGGAGATGCGGAAGTACACCCGCGACCTGTACGCGCGGCTGGAGGCCGAGACCGGACTGGCCACCGGGTTCAAGCCGGTCGGGTTCATCGAGGTCGCCACCGAGCCGGACCGGCTCGAGGAGTACCGGCGGGTGTCGGCGTTCAACCGGTTCTGCGGCATCGACGTCCACGAGATCACGGGCCGCGAGGTCGGCGACATGTTCCCTCTCGCCCGCACCGACGACATCCTCGCCGGCTTCTACGTCGCCGAGGACGGCCGGGCGAACCCGGTCGACGTCACGATGTCGCTGGCCCGCGGCGCGAAGATGGCCGGCGCGCGGATCGTCGAGGGTGTCTCGGTGACGGACGTCCGCACCGAGCGCGGCGCGGTGACCGGTGTGCGCACGTCGGCCGGTGACATCGAGTGCGAGGTCGTCGTGAACTGCGCCGGCATGTGGGCCCGCCAGCTCGGCGCCCGCAACGGCGTGAACATCCCGCTGCAGGCGGCGGAGCACTACTACCTGATCACCGAGGAGATCCCGGAGATCTCGGCCGACTGGCCGGTGCTCGAGGACCCTGCCTCCTACGGCTACTTCCGCGAGGAGGGCGGCGGGCTGATGCTCGGGCTCTTCGAGGCGGT
>DASTVO010000266.1:0-12767 GCA_035759075.1 Actinomycetes bacterium | reverse complement strand
GGTCTTCCACGCCGTGCCCACGGCGCTCAAGACCGCGATCAGCGTCGGCATCGGGCTCTTCATCGCCTTCATCGGCCTGGTCGACGCCGGCATCGTGCGGCGCAACCCCGACGAGGCGAACACGCCGGTCCCGGTGGGCTTCGGCATCGGGGGCGAGCTCAAGGGCTGGCCGACCTTCGTGTTCGTGGTGGGCCTGCTGGCGATCATCGTGATGGTGGTCCGTCGCGTGAAGGGCGCGATCCTCATCGGCATCGTCGGTGCCACCGTGCTTGCGGTCATCGTCGAGGCGATCGCCGACATCGGCCCGAGCTTCATCGCGCCCGGCGAGATCAACCCCAAGGGCTGGGGTCTCAACGTGCCGGCGGTGCCCGACACTTTCGCCGAGACACCCGACTTCGGGCTGCTCGGCCAGTTCAGCCTGCTCGGCTCGTGGGAGCGGGTCGGCTTCATCGCCGCCGCCCTGTTCGTCTTCACGCTGCTGCTCGCCGACTTCTTCGACACCATGGGCACGATGACGGCCATCGGCGCCGAAGCCGGTCTGAACGACAAGGCGGGTACCCCGGTCAACTCGCAGCGCATCCTGATCGTCGACTCGGTCGGCGCTGCGGCCGGAGGTGCCGCGGCGGTCTCGAGCAACACGTCCTACATCGAGTCCGCGGCCGGGGTCGGCGAGGGCGCGCGCACCGGGCTCGCCAGCGTGGTGACCGGCGTGCTCTTCCTGCTGGCCACGTTCCTGGCGCCGGTCGTCGCGATCATCCCCTACGAGGCCGCGACGCCGGCGCTGGTCGTCGTCGGGTTCCTGATGATGACCCAGGTCAAGGGCATCGCGTGGGACGACGTGGAGATCGCGCTGCCGGCCTTCCTCACGATCATCCTGATGCCGTTCGCGTTCTCCATCACGGTGGGCATCGGGGCCGGCTTCGTCAGCTACGTGCTGATCAAGGCCGTACGCGGCAAGGCTGCGCAAGTTCACCCGCTGCTCTGGCTCGTGTCGGCGGCGTTCGTCCTGTACTTCGCCATCGACCCGATCGAGCAGCTGCTCGGCGTTTCCTAGCAGCCGCCGAGCAGCCGCACGGTCACTCGTCCGGGTCGCGGGGCTTCGGCGGGCCCTCCAGGTGCGCACGTACGTCGGCCGCGACGTAGCGGCGGTGGCCGCCCGGCGTTCGGATGGAGCGGATCTTGCCCTGCTTCGCCCAGCGCGTGACGGTCTTGGGGTCGACGCGGAAGGCCTCGGCAACCTCGTGCGGAGTCATCAGCTCGATCTGGTCCATGGTGCTCCCTCTGTGCCCAACGTCCGGGCACGCCAGACGTGTCTCCCCCGGCGGTCAACCGGCACTCCGTCCTGCGGTGGGACCCGCCCCGCCCGCTGTCGCTTTTCGGGTCTCTGTGCCAGTTTTCGACACGCTAGGAAGTCTTCGTGTCGAGCCCATGACGACGGGATTGCACTTGGCTGTCGGTCACTCTCAGTGAACCGGCCGGCCGAGGCCGAACGGCGACGTCACAGCCCGCTTCCGGCAGCGTTGAGGTTTGTCACACAACCGCAACGGAGCCGATCAGGTGTCCGCAACCTCTGCCCGGCATCGTTCAGGCGTCTTGTCAGCGGGCCGCGGCGGCCGGCGTACGACGGGGGGAGCAAGTCGGTGATGACGCAGATGACCGTGAGCGGGAACCAGCGCACGTACGTCACGGTTGCCCTCGACGACGACTCGACCGCCTCGCGCGCCACGGAGGACCTGACCTCGCGCCTGCGGGAGCTGTTCAAGGAGGGCTTGACGACGGTCCTCGTCGACATCTCGCGGGCGCAACGGCTCTCCTCGGACACCGTCGCGGCGCTGCTGTGGGCGCGGCGCGAGGCTGCCGCCCGTGGGGGGCGGATCGTCCTGCACGCGCCGAACCGGCGCAGTGCCGCCCTGGTGTCGAGGTCCGTCCTGGGCGGGCTGTTCGACGTCGACGAGACGGCGACCCCCTCACTGTGGCGGCATCCATGAGCGCGCTCGCGAGTGCCGGCGTCCCCGAGCTGCACCTGTCAGCCGACGGGTGGCAGGTGGAGGTCGTCGAGAGGGAGCCGGGGCTGACCCGGGTGACCCGCGACGGTCATGACCTGCACGTGCGGGTGGGGGACGGGCTGCCCGAGGGCGTCGGTCGCCCGCTCAGGCGACGGCTGCGCAGCCTCATCGTCGCCGACCTGTCCGCGGACGGGAGCGTCCACCTGGTGACCCGCTGCTCGCCCCCGGCCTTGGTCGTCACACGGTCGGGGGCGGAGCTGCTGCCGGCCGACGGACTGCCCAGCGCCCGCCGATCGTTGGAGACGGACGACCTGCTGGTCATGTGCTCGGCCTCGACGCTGGACGCGCACCCGAGCGGTGTGGTGGCGCTGCTCAAGGCCGGGCCGGAGCGGGTACGCCACATCGTCCCGGCACGGTTGGTCCGTGAGCTGGTGCGCGGCTCGCTGACCGGAGCCGCTGTGGTCGCCCGCCGGCTCTGACCACTCCCGTCGTCCCGGCGCGGGGGGACGACGGTCAGCCGACGGCGCTGCCGGGCCCGGGGTCGGCATGGGTGTCGCGTGCCGTCACCTCGTGTCCGGCCGCGCAGACCACCGTCGCGTGGACCGGAGCACCGCAGTCCCGGTGGCTCAGCAGAACGGCGGGCCCCGCAGCCGGCGCGAGATAGCGGTCGCCCCAGTCCATGAGTGCGACCAGCGCGACGAAGAGGTCGCGACCCTTCTGCGTGAGCCGGTACTCCTGCCGGGTCCGCTGTCCGGGCTCGCGATAGGGCCGCCGCTCGAGCAACCCGCGGTCGACCAGCTGGCTCAGCCGGGTGGCCGCCGCGGCGTCGGTGATCCCGACCCGCCGGGCGAACTCGTCGAAGCGCCTGGTGCCGTAGAAGGCCTCGCGCAGCATCAGCAGCGCCGACCGGGTGCCCACCTCCTCCAGCGCCGCGGCGACGCTGCAGTTGTCGGCCGGCCACAGGTGGCGCTCGGTGAGCTCCGCCATCGGTCCCCCTCAGATCAGACTTGAGTTAAGTATAGCCAGCCTCTAGTCTCTCGCGGCATGACCTCCACCCCGACGCTCACCGCCGGCGCCTCTCCCGCCGGACCCGACGGCACCCACGGTCGCGACTTCGCGCGGGCGACCACGCTGACCTCACGCCGAGACGGGTCGTACGCCGCTCATCTCGACGGGGCTTGGAGCATCGCCGGCGCGCTGAACGGCGGCTACCTGCTGGCGTTGCTGGCCCGCGCCGCCGTCACCGAGGTGAGCGCCGGACGGCCCGCGGGGTCGGCACCCCTGCACCCCGTCGCCGCGACGTCGACGTTCCTGTCCGCGCCGTCGCCGGGACCAGCCGTTGCCGCGGTCGAGCTGCTGCGGTCCGGCCGTCGCACGGTGCAGGCGCGGGCCCGCCTGCTCCAGGGCGGCGAGCCCCGGGTCGAGGTCCACCTGGTCCTCGGACAGCTGGGCGACGACGCTGCCACCTGGGACGGTGTGGCGCCCGTGGTCCTGCCGCCGGTCGACGAGTGCTACCGCCTCCCGGTGCACCCGCCCGGCGCGCCCTTCACGGTGGACCTCATGGGCGTGGTCGACGAGCGGCTCGACCCCGACTGCCTCGGTTTCGTGTCCGGTCGCCCGACCGGACGGGGGGAGCTGCGCGGCTGGCTCGCGCTGGGCGACCCCGGCGACAGCGACGTGCTCCGGCTGCTGCTGGCCGTCGACGCCCTGCCGCCGGCCACCTTCGACCTGGGCATCATCGGGCACGCACCCACGCTGTCCCTGTCGGCGCACGTGCGCGCGTTGCCGGCACCAGGCCCGCTGGCCGTACGGCAGCAGGCGCGGCTGCTCGACAGCGGTCTCGTCGACGAGGTCTGTGACGTCTGGGACAGCACCGGTCGGCTGGTCGCCCACGCCACTCAGCTGGCCATGGTCCGCAGCCAGTCGGGGGGTCCTAGTCGAGGCTGAGCGCGGGCAGCAGGATGAGGCGATGGACGGCCGTACCCTCCAGCACACAGAATCGGCCCGCACGCAGGCCGAGACGGGTCACCAGGGCCGGTTTGTGTGCCGCTCGGTACACCACTGTGTTGTCGGGTGACGATCTTGGGTCGGCCGCGCTCAGGTCGAGGTGAGCCGGCGGGCGCTGAGCGTGAGGGTCGCGAGCAGCGCGTAGACCACCGCCGAGCAGCGGTCGACCAGCTGCATGCGCAGCCGGGGGAGGAGCCGGCGGAGCGCGCCGGCGGCGAGAGCCCACTGCGCGTCCACCACCCACGCCAGGGCGATGAACAGCAGTCCGAGCACCAGCAGCTGGGACCAGACCGGGCCGGACCCCGGCGACACGAACTGGGGCAGGAACGCCAGGTAGAACACGGCGGTCTTCGGGTTGAGCGCACCCACCAGCAGGCCGCGCCGGAAGGCCGGCCACCGCGCGCCGGACCCGACCAGGTCCGGCTCCTCGGCCGCCGGCCGGTCCCCGGTGCCCCGCCACGCGGTCCAGGCCAGCCACAGCAGCCAGCAGGCGCCCAGCACCTTGACCACGGAGAACGCCACGGCGCTGGTCGCGATCACAGCGGAGATGCCGACGACCGCACCCAGCACGTGCACCAGGTAGCCCAGCTCGACTCCGGCGGTCGCGGCCAGGCCGGCCGGACGGCCGCCGCGCAGTGTCGTGGCCAGGATGAACGCCACTGACGGCCCCGGGAAGAGGATCAGCGGCATGCTGGCCGCGACGAACAGCAGCAGCGAGCGGGTCGGAGGCACGGCGCTCACGCTAGTGCGGTCGGCAACCGGGTTTCCGGCTCGACGGCCCGGCTGCGGCTACTCGCCGCGCAGCCCGGCGCTCCGAGGCTCGCGGCGGCCAAGGGCAGCAGCGCGCTTTGTGAGCGGACCGATCGCGACGACGAGCACCAGCGCGTACGCGAGGTGCGCCGACAGCCACGCGGCGAGGCCCAGCTCGCGGACGCCGTAGCCGCTGCTCACCCGTTGAGCGACCGGCGTCGCCTCGCGGAACCCGAGGACCAGGACGAACACGACGAAGAACGCGAGGGTCAGCACGGCGGCCGGACCCACGGCGACAGCTGCCCACCGGCCGACGACCCCCGTCCGAGCTCGCCGCCCCACCCACCAAGCCGTGAGGGCGCCGACGAGCAGCGCAGGCAGGAAGAAGTAGAGGGGACCCATCACGGCGTCGGTCGCCTGCGGCTCGAAGAGGTTCCCGCGGGGGTGGTCGGGAAGTACGCGGGCGCCGCTCATCAGCGCCTGCACCGCGTGCAGCGGGTATCCGAGGCCCCGTCCCTGGCCTGCGGCGAAGGCGGCGAGCGTGGCGTACATTCCCAGTCCGGCGACCAGCCCTGACAGCAGCCCGCCGAGGATCCGGCGCGCCATGTGGACCTGGATCTCGGCTGCCCCGGAGGTCTCGGTCCGGGGTGCGTGCCTGGATGCGGTCCGCTGGGATGTCGAGGTCATCGTCATTTCCTTCCACTCGTTGCCGTGACCCGGCGCGGTGGAGTCGTACCGGCCCGCAGCTCCCCTCCGAAGCGGCGGGCCGGTACGACTGGTCCGGGCCCCGTCGCACAGACGGGTTCAGTCGATGCAGGAGGCGGTCAGGTCCTCCGGCGAGTCCTCGGTCGTCACGTGGTGGACGTCGACACCGTGCCGGCGCGTGACGTCGGCAAGGTCTGCGATCCGGGCCTCCGCCAGCGCGATGGCGTCCTGGTCCTCCGACGCCCTCGCCTGGTCGAGGTCCCGACGGGCCTGGTCGAGCTGGTTGTTCATCTCGAGCGCGAACGACGGACAGGTCATGGGCAGTCCTCTCGTCGGTGCGCCTCCGGCGGCGCAGGCTGGAAGCGGGACACGACCGCCGCCGCGCCGTGGTCGACCCCGTCGAGGATCACGTCGAGCAGCCGGCTGGGGCTCATGCTGAGCAGCTCCTCCGCCGACGAGCGCAGGACTGCCAGCAGACCATCCGGCGGATCGTCGGGTCCGGAGGCCGAGCACAGCACGAGCCGGTCGCCGATGTCGAGCTGCGTACGGCGGTCCTGGTGCGGCTCGGCGGGAAGAAGGCGCAGCCCGTCGCGCGCCACCAGCAGCGCCGGTGGCGCCGTGGTGGTCTCGACCACGGCCGACCCGGCGTCGTCCAGGACTGCGGTCACCAGCCCGCCGGACCGGCGGCGGGCGGGGTGCGACGGCGCGGCGGGGTCGCCGACGTGCACGTGCAGCTCACGCCCGACCGCCGTCGCCATCACGAAGCCGTCCCCGCGCTCGTCCGTCGCCATGGCCCACCGGGCTGGGGCGAGCAGGACCTCCGGAGGCATCACCGTCTGCGTGTTCACGGCCGCCTCCCACCGCTGCCCGCGCCAACCCGCACGGGCTGTAGCTCGTCGGCGTCCACAGAGAACAGGTCGATCAGGCCGGTCCTTGCCAGCACGTCGCGGCAGCGCCTGTTCGGGCCGCGGAGCATCACGCCGCCGCCACGGCCCCGGCACCCGCGCTGTGCCCACAGCAGCCCGGCCAGCGTCGCCGAGGAGAGCCGCGACAGCCCGCTGATGTCCACGACGAGGACAGGGCCCCGGCCGGCCAACAGCTCGTCGAGATGCCAGCGGAGGTTGGCCAGGCCGCGCAAGAGGTTGTCGTCGTCGAGCGACACGACGAGGTCGTCGTGCAGCGACCGAGCCGACTGATCCACCGCGTCCATGTGGCCCCCTTGGTTCGCTGCCGATACGAAAGCTGGCCGTCGACGCGGTCGCGTCGCCCATCGCCGGTCGGCGGCCCGGGATCACCGTCCCAAGGTCACGTTGCGGGCTTCCCGTCCGCTCGTTTGCGATCCGATGACAAGCGATCAACGCGGCGTGACCGCTGGTCCGTCGAGCTCGTCACTGTCTGGCAGGCTGACCGCGAGGCGGCCGACGCGAAGGAGGCAGGGTGCGACGCGTGGCATCGAGGACGAGGGTGCGGGCCGGCCTCGCCGGGATGGTCGCTGCGCTCTGGCTGGTGGCCGGGTGCAGCGGCGGCGAAGACAACGCGCCGGCGGACGAGCTGACCGCCGCCGGCGCGCTGGCAGCCGCGCAGGAGCGGTTCGACTCCGCGACCAGCGCGCACTTCGTCCTGACCAGCGCCGACCTGCCACCAGGCCGCGCCGCGCTCGTGGGCGGGGAGGGCGTCGCCGCGCGGCCACCAGCCTTCCAGGGCGACCTCGACGTGCTGCTCGGCGGCGGCACGGTGACCGTCTCGGTCATCTCGGTCGGCGGCACGGTCTACGCCAAGCTGCCGTTCGCGACCGGCTACCAGGAGACGGACCCGTCGGCTTTCGGCATCAGCGACCCGGCGACCTTCCTCGACCCGGAGCGCGGACTGAGCCGGCTCTTCACCGAGATGACCGACCCGAAGCTCGCAGGGCAGTCCCGGATCGCCGGCGACGTGGTGCAGAAGGTCACCGGCAAGGTCCCCGGAGAGGTCGTCGACGAGGTCCTCACGACCGCCGACCCGTCCGCGCCGGTCGACGTCACGCTGTCACTGGTCGACGGGACGAGCGAGCTGCGCCGGGCCGTGCTGACCGGCCCGTTCTTCGCCGCCGACACCCAGAGCACGTACACCGTCGTGCTCGACCGCTACGGCGAGGACGTGCAGATCGATGCCCCGCCCACCGGCTGAGGCGCTCGCCCCACCGACGCTGGACGGCGGCCGCGGCCGCGTCGTGCTGGCCGTCGCGGCCGCGGCGGTCCTGCTCGCCGCGGCCGACACGTACGTGGTCGTGCTCGCGCTGCCGGACATGATGCTCGGGGTCGGCCTCGGTCTGGACGAGCTGCAGCGCGCGACGCCGATCGTCAGCGCCTTCCTGCTCGGCTACGTCGCCACCCTGCCGCTGGTCGGCCGGGTCGCCGACCTGGTGGGCAGGGTCCCCGTGCTGGTGGGATGTCTGCTGCTCTTCGCCCTGGGCAGCCTGCTGACCGCCACCGCCGACGAGCTCGGGCTGGTGGTCGTCGGACGGGCGCTGCAGGGCGTGGGCGGCGGCGGGCTCGTCCCCGCCACGATCGCGCTGGTCGCCGACCTGTGGCCGGCCGAGCGCCGGGGCACCCCGTTGGGGGTGGTGGGCGCGGTGCAGGAGACCGGGTCGGTCGTCGGTCCGCTGTACGGCGGTCTCGTCCTGGCGCTCGCCGGCTGGCGGGCGATCTTCTGGGTGAACCTCGTCGGTGCGCTCGTGCTCGGCCTGGCGCTGCGCTGGCTGGCCCCGTCGCGGTCGCCGTCGCAGTGGCGTCGGTGGTGGCCGGCGGCGGTCGCCGGGGGCGTCGCCCTGGCCGGGCTGCTGCTCGTCCTCCTCGAGCCCCGAGGGCTGCGGGAGGACGTGACCTGGGGGCAGGTCTACGACCCGCTCGCCGGCGACTACCGGTGGAGCTCACCGCTGGCGCTGGCCACCGTGGCCGCCGTGCTCGTCGCGGCGGGCGCGGTCGTGCCGTGGGCCCGGGTGCGCCGGCTGGCGGTGGAGGCCGACGCGTTCGGGTCGCTGCTGCTCGCCGCGGCGCTCGGCGGTGTGGTGCTGTCCTTCGCGGCCGCCGACCCGGCCCGGGCCGCCGTGGCGGACGCGGCGCCCTGGCTGCTCGCGGGCAGTGCGCTCCTCGTCGCAGCCTTCGTGGTGCGGCAGCGGACCGGCGAGACCCCGCTCCTGCCGCGGGGTGCCTTCGTGGCGCCGGCGGCGTGGGGGACGCTGCTGGTCAACTTCTTCCTCGGAGTGGCGCTCGTCGCGGCACTCGTCGACATCCCGGTGTTCGCCCGCGCCACCAAGTACCCGGATTCGCACCTGGGCGCGACCCTCGTCCTGCTGCAGCTCCTGGTGGCCATGCCGGTGGGCGCACTGGTCGGCGGGTGGGCCAGCAACCGGGTCCCCCCGCGGGTCGTGGCCGCGACCGGGATGGTCCTGGCCGCCGGGGGACTGGCCGCGATGGCGACGTGGGACGCCGACGCCCTCTCCGGTCCGGCATCCTCCGTCGCACTGGTCGTGGCAGGTCTCGGCTTCGGCCTGGACGACGCGCCGCTGAACGCCGCCCTGCTGGCGGTGACCCGGCGGGCCGTCCACGGGCTCGCCGCGTCGCTGGTGGTCGTCGCGAAGATGGTCGGGATGCTGGTCGGCCTCTCGGTGCTGACGGCGGTCGGGCTGCGGGTGTTCTACGCCGAGCAGGCCGAGATCGGCACCCCGATCGACCTGTGCCCGGACACGCCGGCCAGCTGTCCCGCTTACGACGCCGCCACCCAGGCCGCCGTCGTGCAGGAGCTGAACGCCATCTTCACCGGCGCGGCCATCAGCTCTCTGGTCGCGGCTGTGCTCGCCGCCGTCCTGTTGCGGCCCCCGGTCCGCTGAGCCACCGGCGCGCCGGGGAGAAGTCGACCCGGACGGCTGCGGACGAGCACGGGGTTCGGCACCTCCCGCAGACTGCGGAGGACGGAGACGGCGACCGGTCGTTAGCGGAACTAATGAGTTAGACTGGTCGGCGTGCCGACGATGACCAGGACCGCCGAGCTGGCGAGTGTCCTGCGCGTCTCGGTGATGCGGCTCTCCCGCCGGCTGCGGTTCGAGCGGCCCGACTCCGGTCTCAGCCTCACCCAGCTCTCTGCGCTGGGCACGCTCGACCGGCACGGACCGCTGACCCCGCGCGAGCTGGCCGACCACGAGAAGGTGCAGCCGCCGTCGATGACCCGCGTGCTCGCCGGCCTGGAGGAGCGCGGCCTCATCGACCGCACCCCGCACGAGAGCGACGGCCGTCAGCACCGGGTGTCGCTGACCCGGCAGGGCGCCGACCTCCTGCGGGAGGACCGCCGGCGCCGCGAGGAGTGGCTGGCCTGCCGCCTCGCCGAGCTGACGCCCGAGGAGCGCGAGGTCCTCCGCGCCGCCACCGTTCTGCTCGAGCGGATCACCCGGCAGTGAGCCCGACCTTCCGCTCGCTGCGCAACCGCAACTACCGCATCTACTACGCCGGGGGAGTCGTCTCCAACGTCGGCACCTGGATGCAGCGCATCGCCCAGGACTGGCTGGTGCTGCGGCTCTCCGACAACGACGGGGTCGCCCTCGGCATCACGACGGGCCTGCAGTTCCTGCCGATGCTGCTCGTCGGGCCCTGGGGCGGCATGCTCGCCGACCGCTACAGCAAGCGGAAGCTGCTCATCGTCACGCAGGCCTTCATGGGGCTGGTCGCCCTCGCGCTCGCCGGTCTGGACCTCAGCGGCGTCGTCGCGGTCTGGCACGTGTACGTGCTCGCGCTGCTGCTCGGCCTCGGCACGGCCGTCGACAACCCCACCCGCCAGTCCTTCGTCATCGAGATGGTCGGTGCCGAGGACCTGCCGAACGCGGTCGGCCTCAACAGCGCCTCCTTCAACCTGGGCCGCGTGGTCGGGCCGGCGCTGGCCGGGCTGCTGATCGAGGTCTTCGGCACCGGCCCGGTCTTCCTGCTCAACGGGCTGTCGTTCCTGGCCGTGATCCTGGCGCTGACCAGGCTGCGCGTCTCCGAGCTGCAGCCGTCGCCGCGGGCCGGCCGCGGTTCCGGCCAGGTGCTGGAGGGGATCCGGTACGTCCGCAGCCGGCCGGACCTGCTCACCGTCATGGTGCTGGTCTTCTTCGTCGGGACCTTCGGCCTGAACTTCCAGCTGACGATGGCGCTGATGGCGACCCAGGAGTTCGACAAGGGCGCCGGCGAGTTCGGGCTGCTCGGCTCGATCATGGCCGTCGGCTCGCTGTCGGGCGCGCTGCTGGCCGCTCGCCGCGGTCGGCCGCGGCTGCGGCTCGTGCTCGGCGCCGCGCTCGCGTTCGGAGCGGTCGAGGTGGTGTCCGGGCTGATGCCGACCTACCTGCTCTTCGCCGCGATTCTCGTGCCGGTCGGGCTGACCGCCCTCACGTTCATCACGGCGGCCAACTCGACCATGCAGCTCGGCGTCGACCCGGTCATGCGCGGCAGGGTGATGGCGCTCTACATGGCGGTCTTCTTCGGCGGGACCCCGCTGGGTGCCCCCCTGGTCGGTGCCGTGGCCGAGGCGTTCGGTGCCCGGTGGAGCCTGATCCTCGGCGGCGTCGTGTCCGGGCTGGCGGCGGTCGTCGCGGCGTTCGTGCTGGCGCGCCACGAAGGACTGCAGATCCGCGGCGAGCTCTTCGGGGTGCCGCGACGCAGCCTGCGCGAGGAGCAGCTGACCAACACGATGTCGCAGCGCTGAAGCGCTGGTCTGGTGGTCGGGCCGACCGCCAGGATGGGCTCATGACGCCCGAGACCTACCTCGCCCACCTGAACCGGGACGCCGCCCGGATGGCAGAGCTCGCGGAGCAGGGCCTCGACGGCCCGGTGCCGGCGTGCCCGGGCTGGACCGTCGGCGAGGCGCTGGTGCACACCGGCGAGGTCTACTCGCACAAGGTGGCCTGCATGCGGCTGGCGGCGCAGCCGCAGAGCGAGGACGACTGGGACCACGGCCCGGTGGACGGGCAGGACGCGGTCGCGTGGTTCCGGGAACGGCTCGCCGAGCTCACGACCGAGCTGACCACCCGTGGCGCCGACGGCGCGACCTACACCTGGTACGAGCCGGACCAGACCGTCGGCTTCTGGTTCCGCCGGATGGCCCAGGAGACCGCCGTCCACCGCGTCGACGTCGAGAGCGGGTTCGACGCGGTGTCGCCGGTCGACGACGACCTCGCCGTCGACGGCATCGACGAGGTGCTCGACTGCTTCCTCAGCTACCAGAACGAGGACGTCGGACCCGACGGGCCGGGTCGGGGAACCGTTGCGGTCCGCACCGGCGACCACATCTGGCGCACGACGCTGACCGCCGACGAGGCCGTGCTCTCGCGTGAGCCCGGCCCCGCCGACGCGGTCGTGAGCGGCGAGCCCTCCGAGCTGCTGCTGTGGCTGTGGGGCCGTCGTCCGGACAGCGCCGTGGTCCGGGAGGGCGACGAGGCGCTGCTCGCCGGCTTCCGCGAGCGGCTCCGCGTGGTCACCCAGTAGCGCGGCCGTCATGACGTACGACGTGGTCGTCGCGGGGCTCGGCGGGTTCGGCAGCGCGGCCGCCGCCCACCTGGCCGCGCGCGGGCTGCGCGTGCTCGGCCTCGACCCGCGCCCCGGCGCCCACGCGGAAGGGTCCAGCCACGGCGAGTCGCGGATCGTGCGGCAGGTCTACTTCGAGGGCGCCGCGTACGTGCCGCTGCTGCGCCGCACCTGCGAGCTGTGGTCGCGGCTCGCCCGGGACGACGGGTCCCCGATGCTGCGCACCACCGGCGGGCTGTTCCTCGGCGCACCCGGCACCCGGGTGCTCGCCGGCAGCGTCGCGACCGCGCAGGAGTGGGGGCTTGACCACGAGGTGCTCGACGCCGCGGAGGTGGCCAGACGCTTCCCGGCGCTGCGACCGCCGGACGGGACCCTCGGCCTCTACGAGCCGCACGCCGGCGCCGTCGGCCCTGAGGCGGCGGTCGCGGCACACCTGCGGCTGGCCGCGGACGCCGGAGCCGACCTGCGCCACGACGAGGAGGTCACCGGCTGGTCGGCCGCCGGTGACCGGGTCCGCGTCGAGACGACCCGCGGGATGCACGACGCGGGCGCGCTGGTGCTCGCGCCGGGCAAGTGGGTACCCGGGCTGCTCGGCGGGCTCCGGCTGCCGCTGACCGTCGAGCGCCGGGTGCAGCACTGGTTCCGGCCGCAGGCCGCGCCCGACTTCGCGGCGGGCTGCCTGCCGGTGTGGATCTGGGACCTGGCCGACGGGACCTCGCTCTACGGCACGCCGGTGCTCGGCGGTGACGGTGCGGTCAAGGCGGCGGTCCAC
>DASTVO010000265.1:0-8196 GCA_035759075.1 Actinomycetes bacterium | reverse complement strand
GAGGCCCGATTCGAGGGGGGAAGGCTGCCTTCGAGCCGCGATCCCGCCGGCCACACAGCTCACCGACCGCCGTGCCGGCGCAAACGGTGGAGCTGATCTACCGGTTGCGCGACGAGCTGACCGTGGCCGGGCTGGACGCTGGGCCGGACACGATCACCATGGCCGGGCTGGTGGTGTCGCAGCCACGCAGACGGCCCCGCCCCTCCTACGTGCGGTTCGCCGCCGACCTGCCCGACCAGACATGGCAGGCCGACTTCACCCACTCGCAATCCACCCCGCCATAAGAGCCAATACTGACCCACAGAAAAACAACAGGCCCAACCCACCGTGGGTTCGGCCTGTCGCCAATCTCTTGAGAGATCACATCCGCGGCGGGGGTGGGATTCGAACCCACGAACGGTTGCCCGTTGCGCGCTTTCAAGGCGCGTGCCATCGGCCACTAGGCGACCCCGCCGGTGTGCCGCGGGCGGCACCCGACGACGGTACCGCCTGGGATCAGCCGAGGCTCGGCGGCGGCACGCCGTCGAGGGAGTCCTGGTGCGACACCAGGTTGACGACGTTGCCGGAGAGGATGCCGGCGACGGTCCGGAACGGCTCACCGACGTGCAGGCCGGAGCCGTCGATCGTGTACTCGCGGATGTCGCGGTCATGGGCGGAGCCGCGCATCTTGAGCACCGTCATGCCGCGCTTGACCGCGCCGAAGACCTCGACGTACCGCAGCACGATGATGCTGTCGGTGAGCGTCGAGATGTGCGTCTCGGTGACCGAGGTGCCGCCGAGCAGGGTGTCGGTCGAGGCGGTGAACAGCCCGATGGTCTGCTTGGACTTCACGAACGAGGTCAGCCCGATGATGAACTCGCGGAACGCCTTGCGCGACCCGATCCGCTCCAGCGCCGAGAGGCTGTCGATGGCGATCCGGCTGGGCCCGAACTCCTCGATCGCGTCCTTGATGACCACCAGGTGGTCCTCGAGCGTGGCCGTCTCCGGGTAGGTCGCGACGACCTTCAGCAGGCCTTCCTTCTCGGCCTGCTCGAAGTCGTAGCCCCAGCCGCGCGCGTTGCGGTGCAGCTGGTCGTGGCTCTCCTCGAAGGCGAGCATCAACGACTTCTCCTCGGCCTGGACGCCGCCGGCCAGGAACTCCGTCACGAGCAGCGTCTTGCCGGTGCCGGTCGCCCCGGACACCAGGACGATCGAGTCGCGGAAGAACCCGCCGCCGCAGAGCGCGTCGACCTCGGGGTTGCCTGAGGACACCCGGGTGTCCGACGACCGCTGGTCGAGGTTCTGGACGGACAGCGGGAGGACCACGAACCCCTGACCCGGCAGCACCGTGCACGGGAACTGCCCCCGACGGTGCTCCGCCCCGCGCATCTTCAGGACCTCGATCGTGCGCCGCCGGGCCTCGGCCTCGAGGTCGTTGCGCAGCAGGATCACGCTGTCGGCGACGTACTGCTCGATGCCGTTGGCGGTGAACGTGCTGTCGCCGGTGTGCTCGGTCTCGACCGTGAGCAGCACGGTGGTGCCCAGCCGGCGCAGCTCGGCGAGGAGGCCACGCAGCCGCTGGCGGGCCATGAGCGCGTCGTCCTCGAAGGCGTACGCGGCGCCGAAGGAGTCCAGGACGACCCGCTCGGCGCCGGTGCGGTCGAGCGCCTGGCCGATCTGCGCCAGCAGGGTGTCGACGTGCAGCGGCGCCACCTCGTCCGCCGTGGTGTCGTAGCGCGGCGAGCCGTCGACGAAGGCGAAGTCACCGCGTTCCTCGAGCGCTTCGACGTCGAAGCCGAGGGTCGCCAGGTTGCGCCGGAGGTCGTCCGCGGACTCCTCCAGGGTCACGAAGACACCCGGGTGCCCCGCCTGTGCGCCGGACGCGAGGAACTGGCCGGCCAGGACGGTCTTCGCGCTGCCCGCCGGGCCGGCTACCACGGCGACCCGGCCCTTGGGGAAGCCGCCGCGGGTGACGTGGTCCAGACCTGGGACGCCCGTCTCGACCCGTTCGAGCCGGGGAGTCATCGAACGCTCACCGCCCGCACCGACACCGGGAGTGTGAACCAGACCGTCTTGCCGGCGGAGGTGCTCGCGGTGCCCCAGTGCTCGCTCAGGTCCGCGACCAGAGCCAGCCCCCGCCCGCCCGGACGGTCCCGGCTGTGGCTGCGCGGGGTGAGCGGCCCGCCCGGAAGCCGGTCGCCGACGCACAGCAGAAGACGGTTGTCGGCGACGACCACGCCGAGCTCCACCGGCGTCCGGGCATGCAGGATGGCGTTCGTGACCAGCTCGCTGGCCATCAGCAGGGCCGCGTCGAGCTCGTCGCGCGGGACGTCGGCCAGGACCTCGCGCACGAAGCGGCGGGCGACCCCGACGGACGGCGGCACCGGGTCCAGGGACAGGTGCCGCCGGACGGCGTCCGGCCCCGGGGTCAGCGGCGGCACGGGCAGCCCGAGGACAGCCTCACAGCACACGTCTGACCCCCTCGGCCCGCTCCACCTCGTCCCCGCTACCCACCTGCGGCGCGTCTCATTCCCGTCCGGCGGCGTCTGGCACGGGGTCACCGTACTCAGCGCCAGTGGTAACGTCACAGGCAGAACAAACTCCAGAACCACAGGGGAGCGCTGAGGCGCTGAGAGTGCGGGACACCGCAGACCCTCGTACCTGATCTGGGTAATGCCAGCGCAGGGAGTCGGTTACCACCCTGTCGCGACGGTCGCCCACCGGCGTTCGCCGCGACTCGGGCTCAGAGCACGGCCGCCCCGTCCGACCGGACAGGAGCGAGCACATGACCACCACACGATCTGACGTACCCCACATCGACACCACCACGGCAGTGGGCCCCGCGGGCTGGCGCACCGTCGACGTCGTCGTGGCCTCGGCGATCGCCGTCGCCTTCGGCGTCGTCTTCTGGGCGTGGGGAACCCTCTGGAACACCACCTCCGCGGCGTTCACCGCGTTCCCGCCGGCGCAGGGCTTCATGTACGGCGTCTGGCTGGTGCCCGGTGTCCTCGGGATGCTGGTGATCCGCAAGCGCGGCGCGGCGATCTACACCGAGCTCGTGGCTGCGGTCGTCTCCGCGCTGCTCGGCACGCCGTGGGGGCTCTCGGTCATCGTCTACGGCCTGGTCGAAGGCGCCGCCCCGGAGCTGGTGTTCGCCTTCGCGCTGTACCGCTCGTGGCGGCTGCCGACCGTGCTCGCGGCCGGCGCGGCCGCCGGTGTGGCAGCTGCCCTGCTGGACCTAGTCTTCTACTACGCCGACTGGCCGGGCACCTGGCAGCTGACCTACGGCGGGCTGCTCACGGTGTCCTCCGCGGTAATCGCCGGTCTCGGGTCCTGGCTGCTGGTCCGCGCGTTGGCGCGCACCGGTGTGCTGGCGACCTTCGGCGCGGGCCGCGAGCAGGCACGGGTCTGACGCCCGGGGCGGCTCCCGTGACGCGCCCGGTCGCCGTCGACGTCGAGGGCTTCGGCTGGCGGCACGGCGGTCGCCGGGCGTGGGCGGTGCGCGGTGTCGACCTGCGGGTCGAGCCGGGCGAGCGGGTGCTGCTGCTCGGCCCGTCCGGCTCGGGGAAGTCGACGTTGCTGGCCGGGCTCGCCGGCCTGCTCAGCGCCGGCGACGCCGGGGAGCAGGAGGGCTCGGTCCGCCTCGACGGGGTACCCGCGGTGCGAGCCCGGGCCCGCGCCGGGCTGGTGCTGCAGGACCCGGAGGCCGCGCTGGTCATGGCGCGGGCCGGCGACGACGTCGCCTTCGGGTTGGAGAACCGCGGGGTGCCGACCGCGGACATCTGGCGACGGGTCGACGAGGCGCTGTCGGCCGTCGGCTTCCCGTACGGCCGGGACGCCGCGACCGGCACGCTCTCCGGCGGGGAGCAGCAGCGGCTGGCGCTGGCCGGGATCCTGGCGCTGCGGCCAGGGCTGCTGCTGCTCGACGAGGTCACGGCCAACCTCGACCCGGCCGGCGCCGCGCTGGTGCGCTCGGTGCTGGCGCGGGTGCTGGCCGAGACCGGCGCGACAGCCGTCGTGGTGGAGCACCGGGTGGAGCAGGTGGCCGACCTGTGCACGCGGGCGGTGGTCCTGTCCGCCGAGGGCGGGGTGGTCGAGGACGGGTCGCCCGTCGAGGTGTTCGCCCGGTCGGGGGCGGCCCTGGCCGCGCAGGGAGTCTGGGTGCCGGGGCACACGCCCCGCGTACGCCGGGCCGCTGTCTCCGCGGCCGGTGCGGCGCTCGTGGTCGCGCGGTCGACGTCCTTCCGCTACCCGGGCGCGGACCGCGACGCGCTCGCGCCCACCGACGTGACCCTCCGGGAGGGTGAGGCCCTGGCCGTCACCGGGTCGAACGGCTCCGGGAAGTCGACGCTGGCGCTGTGCCTGGCCGGGCTGCTGCGGCCGTCGTCGGGCACGGTCACCGCGGGTGCGGCGCTCGACCCGCCGTCGGACCGGCCGCTGTGGCGGTGGCGCGGCCGCGAGCTGGTGAGCCGGGTCGGCACGGTGTTCCAGGACCCGGAGCACCAGTTCGTGTCCGCGACCGTCCGTGCCGAGCTGATGGTCGGGCCGCTGCGGGCCGGGCTCTCGCGGCCGGCCGCTCAGGCCCGCGCGGACGCGCTGATGGAACGGCTCGGGCTGGCGCGGCTGGCCGAGGCGAACCCGTTCACGCTCTCCGGCGGCGAGAAGCGGCGCCTGTCGGTGGCGACGGCGATCGCGACGGCCCCGAGGGTCCTGGTCACCGACGAGCCGACGTTCGGGCAGGACGCGCTGACCTGGGCCGGGCTGGTCGAGCTGCTCGCCGGGCTCCGGGACGACGGTGCCTCGGTGGTGCTGGTCACCCACGACGAGCCGCTGGTGGAGGTCCTCGCCGACGTCCGCCTGGCGCTGGCGGCAGCCGCTCCCGTTCCGCCGACATACGCCGTTTCGCCAACATTGGAGGCGGATCGGACCACGATCCCGCAGGAGAACCCCTCCGATCCTCGGGAAAGCGGCACGGGGGCGGCCCGGTGAGCGTGCTGGTGCCGCTCGCGCCGGACCGGGACGCCGCCCTGGCCCGGCGCAACCCGGTCGCCAAGCTGGCCGCGGCGTTCGTCGTGACGGCCGGGCTGCTCGTGACGCTGGACCCGGTAACGCCGGCGGTGCTGCTCGGGCTGGAGGTGCTGGCCTTCCCGCTCTCGGGGGTCCGGGTCGGCGTGCTGCTGCGGCGGGCGTGGCCGCTGTTCGTCGGCATCGCCGGGGTCGCGGTGGCGAACGTCGTCGCGATCGGGCGCGGCGAGGTGCTGGCCGACCTGGGCCCGCTGGAGGTGACGACCGGCGGGCTGGGCACGGCGGCGTCGGTGTCGCTGCGGCTGCTGGCGGTGACGCTGCCCGGCATCGTCGTGCTCGCGACCACCGACCCGATGGACCTCGCCGACGCCCTGGTGCAGCGGTGGCGGGTGCCGGCCCGGTTCGCCTACGGGGCCTTGGCGGCGCTGCGGCTGCTGCCGCTGCTCTCGTCGGACTGGCACATGATCGCCCGAGCACGCCGGGCCCGGGGCCTCGACGCGGGCCGCTCGCCGGTCGGTGCGCTGCGGGCGTTCGCGGGGCAGGTGTTCGCGGTCCTGGTCGCGGCCGTCCGCCGCGGCGGCCGGCTGGCCCCGGCCATGGAGGCCCGCGGCTTCGGCGCGACCGACGTCGAGCGCACGGTGGCGCGCCCACAGCCGATGCGGGCCGGTGACTGGGCGCTGGTGGCGGCGACCGTCGCCGCCGTCCTGGGGGCGACCGCCGTGTCGGTGGCGGTCGGGTCGTGGCGGCTGCCCTTCGCGTGAGGCGTCAGCTCGCGGCGGCCGCGCCTGCGGTGCGGCGGTGCGCGGCCGCCGCGGCGGGACTGTCGCCCAGGACCACCGACAGCAGCCGGGTCGCGGCCTTGCCGACCAGGTGGGCGGGCGGTGCCGGCAGCACCGGCCGCGCGGCGAGGAGCCGGCGCAGGGTGGGCGGCAGCGAGGAGGCGGCCGCGGCCGCGACCACCCGGTAGGGCAGCCGGACGTGCGGCGGCAGCGGCGGGTCCATCAGGAACCGGTGGGCGACGGCGGTGTCCGGGGTGACCCGCAGCGCCGGCCGGTAGTGGTCCCAGGCGGCGGAGAGCTCGTCGCGGTCGTGCGGGACGTGGGCGGCGTCGAGGCGCTCGCCGACGACAGCCATGTCCGCGAGGTACGCGTCGAGGTCGAACGGCGTGCGGCCGAACCGGGCCACGGCGTCGGCCATGGAGTCGGCCAGCGCCAGGTGCACCCAGCCGAGCAGGTCCGGGTCACCCGCGTCGTACGGCTCACCCGTCGGGGTGCGGCCCCGGACCGGTGCGTGCGCCCGGCGGACCCGCGCGCAGGCCGCCTCGGCCTGCTCGGTCGTGCCGAAGGTCGTGATGGTGACGAACGAGGCGGTGCGGACCAGCCGGCTCTCCGGGTCCTCCCGGTAGGTGGAGTGCTGGTCGAAGCCGGCCAGCACCGTCGGGTGCATGGCCTGCACGAGCAGCGCCCGGACGCCGCCGACCAGGGTCGCCGCGTCGGCGTGCACCGCCCAGATCGTGGAGCCGGGGCCGAACCAGCCGGCGTCGCCGGGCTGGTCCATCTGCCGGACCCAGGGCGCGACCCCGTCCGGGTGGCCGGTCAGCAGGCGGCGGACGACGGCGCGGGGCGAGGACGGCACGCTGCGATGCTCCTTGTGCTGGCCGGGACGGTCACCATCGTCCTTCCCGACCCGTAGTCCGCCCGGATGCAGCTCAGGCCTGCAGGCGGGCCATCGCGAGCTGGACGACGGTGATGAGCGCCTGCTTGGTCGCGGCCCGGTTGCGGGCGTCGGTGTAGAAGACCGGAACCTCGTCGCGTACCGCCAGCGCCGCCCGTACGTCGTCCAGCGAGTGCTTGGCCACGCCGTCGAAGCAGTTGACGGCGAGCACGAAGGGGATCTGCCGAGCCTCGAAGTAGTCGACCGCGTCGAAGCACGACTCGAGCCGTTCGGTGTCGACCAGCACCACCGCGCCGATCGCGCCGGTGACCAGGTCGTCCCACATGAAGTGGAACCGGTCCTGCCCCGGCGTGCCGAACAGGTACAGCCACAGGTTGCCCGGCAGGGCGATGCGGCCGAAGTCCATGGCGACGGTCGTCGAGGTCTTGCGGTCCGTCACCCCGCCGGCGTCGTCGACGCCGACGCTGTGCTCGGTCATCGCGGCCTCGGTGGAGAGCGGCTCGATGTCGGAGATGGAGCCGATGAACGTCGTCTTGCCGACGGCGAAGCCTCCGGCGACGACGATCTTGACGGTGACCGGGGCGGCCGGAGCGCTGTCCACCGGCACCTGCTGCGCGGGCACGCCGCTCGCGTGCGGCGCCACGTCAGAGCGAGGAAATGCCATTGAGAACACTCTCCAGGACCTTGAGGTTGGTGGCAGGGGCCGCCGTCGACGACGAGCCCGTGTGCACGACGACCAGACCCTCGTCGGCGAGGTCACCGACGACGACCCGGACGACGCCCAGGGGCAGGGACAGGTGAGCCGAGAGCTCTGCGACGGACAGGATCCGTTCGCCGGTGAGCTCGAGGAGCCGGCGGCGCTCCGAGGTACCGACCGGGTCGCTGGCGCCGGGGACGCTGCGGACCAGCGCCTCCATCGGCAGGTCGGTGCGGCCGGGCCGGGTACGACCGCGGGTCAGCGCGTAGGGGCGGACGACGCGGGCATCCTCGACGGCGTCCTCGCCGTAGAGGTCGTGGTCGAAGGACCTGGCCCCCTCAGTGTCCTTGCTGTCGGCCGGCACGGTCGATCACCCCTCCACGCCCACGGTCTGGACAGGTCGCGCCGGCGCCGGGTCGACCCGCAGCCGGGACCGCATCTCGCTGACGAGCTGCGGCGTCATCGTGGCCTCGGCGCGGCTGACCAGCAGGGTCATCTCGTAGCCGACCAGGCCTACGTCGCAGGTGGCGTCGGCGGCCACGGCCAGCACCGAGCCGTCGCTGATGCTCGTGGTGAACAGGAACAGCTGGTCCATCTCGACGATCGACTGGCGGACCTCGCCGGCGCCGAGCTGGCGGGCCGCGCCCCGGGTCAGGCTCGACAGGCCGGACACGATGGCGGCGAGCTGGTCGCCCTGCGTGCGGTCGAGCTCGGCGGACATCGCCATGAGCAGGCCGTCCGCGGACACGACCAGCGTGTGCTGGACCCCGGGGACGCTCTTCACGAAGTTGCCCAGCAGCCAGCTGAAGTTGGCCGCCTCT
>DASTVO010000264.1:0-2121 GCA_035759075.1 Actinomycetes bacterium | reverse complement strand
ATCGCTGGCGGCCCTCAGCCAGTGGCTCGCACCATCCGTCGTCGGTGTCGACAGCTTTGTACCCGCGAGCCACCAGCTCCCGCACGACGCTTGACTTGCCGGTCCCCGACATCCCCGTCAGCAGGACACGCTTCACCTGCCCAGGCCCTTGCCGCCGAGCACCGTCAGCTCGGTGCGTCCTGCCATGCCGGTGATCAGCGGGCGCGCGCGTTGGATCAGCGCTCGGACGTCCTCGGGCTCCAGCGACGCTGCGTGCGCCGCCTGGTCGGTCCACACCTCCGAGACCCAGACCGCGCCAGGATCGTCGGACGTGCTGACGGCGTAGTGAAGGCAGTCCGGGTTCCGCTCCAGCAGCCGCGCCGCCTCGAGGAGGTGTCCCGCCAGCTCGTCGCGGTGCTCGGGCTGGGTCGTGAACATGCCGTGGAGTCCATAGGCCATGGGCAGGACTCTAGAAGCGGCCGGCCACGGACCACGCTGGGTCCCGGCCGAGGAAGGCCAGGAGGCGCTCGCTCGCCGTCGCAGTCGGTGCGAGGTCTACGGACGGTCGGAAGTGCGGCCGGCGGACGTCGTCGTTGAGCAATGTCGACGCCAGGTTGTGGACCTCCGCCGCCAGGACCTGGGGAACGTGGGCGCCGGGGTCACCGACCACGTCGATGTCCCACGCGTGAGCAGTGAGCTCGATGGCGGCCCCGCACGCAGCCTCACGGACCCATGCGGCCTTCCTGTCGTCGCTGTCCGGGTCGCCCGGCGTCGCGGACAGCAGCGTCTCGATCAGCTCCCGAATCGCGCTCTCGGCAAGAGCGGCGGGGTCCGCGGCGTCGGACCGCGGTGGGTCTGGGAGGCGTCGCTCGCCGCTCGTCGCCAGGCAGACGAGGGACTCCGAGGCGTCCGCGACGTGTTGCAGCAACATTCGCAGCTCCCAACCCGGACAGGGTGTGGGAAGGGTCGGATCGAGGTCTGCCACGCCGGCAACGACATCGAGCGCATGGATCGCCGCCCGTTCGGCCAGGGCCACGTTCTCGGCGACCAGGGTGGACGACACGATCAGTTCTCCCGCTGCGGCATGTCCCACGGTGCCCGCGGGAGGACGTCCCCCGTCTCGAGCAGGGACTTGAGGTTGGCGAGCACCGCGGGCCATCCCCGGGAGATCCCGTCGTACATCCCCAGGCTCGGCAGCCGGTCGTGAGTCACCGTGAGCCGCACGATGTCGTGGTCGGCCTCGACGAAGAACTCCACCACCGACGGATCGCTCGCCGGCGCGGCGTCAGGGTCCTCGAAGGTGACGACGAGACGCGTCGGGGGGTCGGTCTCGAGCACGCGGCCGACGATGTCGGGCCCCGAACCGTCGGTCCGCTGGTGCTCCCACGTGGAGCCGGGCTGCCAGTCCGAGACGTTGTGGTGCCCCCAGTAGCGGGCTGTCAGGTCGGCGTCGGTCAGTGCCTGCCACACCTGTTCGGCAGACGCGCGGATGTAGGTGACGTAGACGTAGGTCGGGACGGAAGTGGCCGCGTCCGTGGTGGTCATGGCGTGCTCCTCTGCCTGGCGCTTGATCGCGCTGATCGTCTGTAGGCGCGGCTTCTCGAAGCCGGCTATCCAGCGCTGCTCGATCTCGTGGATGGGGGTGGGGTTGAGGTAGTGCAGCCGCTCGCGTCCCCGCCGTACGACAGTGACGAGATTGGCCCGCTCCAGGACGTCGAGGTGCTGGGTCGCCGACTGGCGCGCCATGTCGAGCTGTGCGCACAGCTCGCTCAACGTCTGTCCGTTGCGTGCGCGCAGTCGGTCCAGCAGCGATCGGCGCGTGGGGTCGGCCAGCGCTTTGAAGATCGCATTCATCTGCCCGGGCTTGTCGCTCACCCAAAACAATATGCAGGTAAATACCTGCATGAGTCAAGCCGGTCAGAAGGGCGGGATGTCCTGATCGGCCGGTGCGGCCCGGGGCGGAGGCTGCGCGGGCCGGTCGAGACCGGGTGGTCCGGTCGCTGGTGTGACGAGGCCGGGGTGGTCGAGGAGGGGTTCGGCGGGGCGGGTGTAGGTGTGTCCCGAGGGCAGGGTCCAGGTGTGCCCGCCTCGGTTGTCGGGGCGGTAGCCGGTGTCGGTGAGGGTCTTGACCCGGTGGTGGGT
>DASTVO010000263.1:0-9102 GCA_035759075.1 Actinomycetes bacterium | reverse complement strand
TGATGAGGACCACGCGGGTCCCCGTGCCGGCGAGCCGCCGCAGGGCGTCGTCGCACACCGCGACCGCGTCCACGGACGGGAGGGCGCGGTCGTAGACGTCGCCGGAGACCACGACCGCGTCGACACGCTCGCTGCGGACGGTCTCGACCAGGAAGTCGACGAACTGCGCCTGCGCACCCAGCAGGTCCTCGCGGTGGAAGGACCGGCCCAGATGCCAGTCGGAGGTGTGGAGCAGGCGCATGCGACGAACGTAGGACGGGGGCTGGACACAACCCCGCTGGCAGTGGCGGCGTGTCGCGGGGATGTGCGAGGTTTGGGCGTGGGGAGCCCGCCCGGGCCCGGAAGGGGGACGATCCATGGGCCAGGACGTGGCGAACAGGCGGTTCACGCGCGAGGACCGCCAGCTCTACCGCCAGAAGGTCCGGCGCTGCCTCGACGTGTTCGCCCGGATGCTCGCGGAGTCCCGGTTCGACGCCGAGCGGCGCAGCATGGGCCTGGAGATCGAGCTCAACCTCACCGACGCCGGGGGAGACCCGGCGATGGTCAACGAGAAGGTCCTGGCGATGATCGCCGACCCCGACTTCCAGACCGAGCTGGCCCAGTTCAACATCGAGATCAACATCCCGCCGAAGCGGCTGGACGACGGCGTGTTCCAGAAGCTGGAGTCCGAGATCCGGGCGAGCCTGAACCACGCCGACGACCTGGCCAACGAGGCCGGCGCCGACGTCGTGATGATCGGCATCCTGCCCACGGTGCGGCCAGAGCACCTGACCGAGGACACGCTCAGCGCCAACCCGCGCTACGCCCTGCTCAACGAGCAGGTCTTCGCCGCCCGCGGCGAGGACATCCACATCGCCATCGACGGCGTGGAGCGGATCTCGACCACGGCCGACACGATCGCCCCCGAGGCCGCCTGCACCAGCCTCCAGCTGCACCTGCAGGTCAACCCCGAGACCTTCGCCGCGCACTGGAACGCGTCCCAGGCGATCGGCGGCGTGCAGCTGGCGCTGGGCGCGAACTCGCCCTTCTTCTTCGGCAAGGAGCTGTGGCGCGAGACCCGGATCGCCTTGTTCGAGCAGGCCGCCGACACCCGCTCCGACGAGCTGAAGGCCCAAGGCGTCCGACCGCGGGTGTGGTTCGGTGAGCGCTGGATCACCTCGATCTTCGACCTGTTCGAGGAGAACGTCCGCTACTACCCGTCACTGCTGCCGATCATCGACGACGAGGACCCGGTCGAGGTGCTCGATCGCGGCGACGTCCCGCAGCTCGGCGAGCTGCGGCTGCACAACGGCACGATCTACCGCTGGAACCGCCCCGTCTACGACGTGGTGAAGGGCCGGCCGCACCTGCGGGTCGAGAACCGGTGCCTGCCGGCCGGGCCAACCGTCGTCGACGTGCTCGCGAACGCCGCGTTCTACTACGGGCTGGTCAAGGTGCTGGCCGAGGCCGACCGCCCGGTCTGGTCGCAGATGTCCTTCTCCGCGGCCGAGGAGAACTTCCACAACGGGGCGCGGCACGGGATCGACGCGCGCATCTACTGGCCGGGCATCGGTGAGGTCGGGGCGGCCGAGCTGGTGCTGCGCCACCTGCTGCCGCTGGCGCAGCGCGGGCTCGAGGAGTGGGGCGTGGACAGCGCCGACTCGGACCGGCTGCTCGGCATCATCGAGGGTCGCTGCCTGACCCAGGTCAACGGCGCGTCCTGGCAGGCGGGCACGTTCCACCGGCTGTTCGAGGACCACGACCGGCCCGAGGCGCTCAGCGAGATGATGCGGCGCTACGTCGAGAACATGCACTCCAACCAGCCCGTGCACACCTGGCCGGCGGGGTAGGAGCCACGCGGGTCAGACGGCGTAGGCCGTGGACGCCGCCTGCTGGTGCTCGCGCAGGTCGACGGAGTGCGGCTCGATCTGCAGGAACGCCGCCCGGTCCAGGCTGACCCCGGCAACGTGGTCGCGGGACACGACGTGCGCCCGTGACCGGCGTCGCCCGTCGGCCCGCCACGGCACGGTGTCCTGGCCCTCGTCGCCGTCGTCGAGCAGCACGACGCAGAACTGCTCGAGGGCGGCCACGAGCACCGACTCGTACAGCCGGCCGCTCACGGTCTCCACGTCCACGCGCAGGCCGCGGTCGCAGGCCTCCTCGAGCACCGCACCGATGGTCAGCGTCATGTTGATCCCGTGCATGCGCCCCCTTCGCCTCGCACCGCCGGACCTGGCAGTGGGTGGATCATGACATCGGGCCACGGCGGGTGGTGGGATGTCGCATCCGAGACGCGGGTGGGTCGTCCCGAGAACTCGGGAATGGCCAGATTGTCCGGCCGTTCGGCCGAGGGGGCCGTGCCTGTTCAGGCCGCCCCCAACCGGGCGCGCTCGTCCTGGCACCACAGCGAGACCAGGCCGCGGAAGTGCGCCACGAACTCCTCGTGCTCGTGCGCGGGGAAGGTGCCGGTGACCGTGTCGACGAGCACCCGGTCGAAGTCCGGGCCGGCGAAGTACTCCAGGGCGGCCTCGTCGAACCCGGCCAGCCGGGAGGCGCAGAAGTCCTGGTAGCGCTCGGTGTCGAAGTAGTCGTCGGCGAGTGAGCGGTAGGCGTCCAGCTTCTCCGCGTACGACAGGTCGTCCCGGTCGGCGATCGCGAACCAGGGCGCCGGGTCGACGTGCGGCACCGGCCGGCGTCCGGTGGCGGTGCAGAACACCGCCCACTTGACCAGGGCCTTCATCGCCCACGGGAAGTAGTAGTGCAGCGAGGTGATCGCCACGTCCGGGCAGGCGTTGGCGTAGTCGATCGGGTGCACGTCGGTGCCCCGGACGAGGGTCTCGCAGGAGTTGAACTCCCACCGGAAGAACGCGTTGACGACGCGCCCGATCGACAGCACCTCGGCACCGGTCGCGGGGGTGAGGAAGTCGTGCGAGACGGAGTACCGCGCGTGCATCGGCTGGTCGGGGTCGAACTTCATCACCATGGTCTCGGCCCCGATCGACAGCGACCTCGCGAACACGTCGTAGCCCTCGACCGACGCCTGCAGGTGCATCAGCATCTCGCCGGACTCGTCATAGGCCCGGTGCAGCTCGTCGGCGTTGCGGATGCGGGACACGCCGACCCACGCGCCGCCGTCGTACGGCTTCATGAACAGCGGGTAGCCCACCTTGTCGGCGACCGCCTCGAGGTCGAACGGCCGGTTGTAGCGCTCGGCGGTGTAGGCGTACTTGGCGTGGTCGAGCGGGTTCTTGTACGGGACCAGGACGGTGTCCGGCACCTTCAGCCCGAGCCGCATCATCGCGCAGTAGGCGGCGTGCTTCTCCATCGCCTGGAACGTGAACGGCGAGTTGAGCAGGTAGACGTCGTCCATGAGCGCGACCTTCTTCAGCCACTCGCGCGGGTGGTAGTACCAGTACGCGAGCCGGTCGATGACGAGGTCGTAGCCGGGCTTGGCGCGCAGGTCGAAGGGCTCGACCGTGATCCGCTCGACGTCGTAGCGGTGGCCGGTGCCGGAGCCGTCGGTGACCTGCCCGAGCCGGGCGACCAGCTGTTCGAATACCTGTGGCCAGTCGTTCTCGGTGCCCAGCAGCAGCCCGATGAGGTGCCGGGAGTCGGCCATCGCGGTCCTTCCGTCGTCGTCCCCGGCACGCTAGTGAGGCGGAGGCGGACGTGTCGACCGTCAGCAGAAGCGCGGCAGGTGGTGCGCCAGCTGGCGCTGCCACGAGGGCCAGTCGTGCGGGACGTCGTGGCCCCAGACGTCCAGCTCGTGCGGGATGCCCTTGCTGGCCAGCACGTCGGCGAAGCGGCGGGTGCTGGGCAGCGCCCGCGTCGGGTCGACCTCCCACGCGCCCTGCCCGACGACGAGGAGCAGGTACACGTGGTGGCGCAGCCACTCCAGGTGGTCGCCGTGCATGTTGGCGACGAAGTCCATCGGGTTGTGGAAGTAGGAGGCGTCGCCCCGGTCGCCCCACGCGTTCCACTCCGTCGGGTCGTAGGACCCGGACAGGCACAGGGCCTGCGGGAACAGGTGCGCGTGCCGCAGCGCGACCGCGGCCGCGTGGTAGGCGCCCAGGCTGCACCCGGTGGCCAGGAAGTCGTCCCGGCCGCCGGAGTCGTCCCGGGCGAACGGCACGACCTGCTCGAGCACCCAGCGCTCGTAGAGCCCGTGCCGGCGGGCCCGCTCCTCCAGCGGGACCGACCGGTCCGACCAGGTGAAGCCGTCGGCGGAGTCGACGCAGTACAGCTTCACCCGGCCGCCGTCGACGAGCCACCGGACGGCCTCGACCATGCCGTTGTCGCCGAAGTCCCAGGCGCTGCCCGCCTCGGACGGGAAGACCAGCACCGGCCGGCCCCAGTGGCCGTGCACGGCCACCTGCCCGCGGAAGCCGCTCTCCGGCGACGTGAGCTGGGCCGACCTCATCGCGTCACCTCCCGCAGCAGACCGGTCAGGGCCGGGTCGAACGCGTCCCGCCACGCCGTGTAGCTGTGCACGTCGGGCACCTCGCGCAGCGCCACGTCGTACCCCTGGGCGGCCAGCGCCCGGGCCATGATCCGGTTGTTGGCCAGGTTCTCCTCGAGCGACCCGCAGGTCATCACGGTCGGGACGGGGGAGGGGTGGCTGCCGGAGCGCAGGACGGCGTCGACGCTGCGCACGATGCGGTCGTAGCGGGAGAACCGGCGCTCGTGCGCGTCGTGGCGGGGGTGGAAGAACGACCCCGACTGCAGGAACAGCGCGTCGAGGCAGCCGGTGCTCTGGCGCTGCGCGTGCAGCATCGCCAGGGCGCCGAGGCTGGCCCCCATCCCGACCGTGACCGTCGTGGCCGCCTCGGCGCGCAGCCGGGGGAGCAGGGCGAGGCACAGGGCCCGGGTGTAGGGGCCGTCGGCGGAGTACCGGTCGTCGCGCGCCCCGGGCGGCAGCAGCGCCAGCCGCAGCGGGGGGAGCCGGCCGGCGGTCACCATCGCCGAGGCGTACGCGGTGAGGCTCGCCAGCGCGTCGTACTCCGGTCCGTCGTGGACGACCAGGAGGACAGCGGGCTCGTCATGGCTCAAGCCGTCGGGCGACCAGAGGGTGACGTCGACGGCCTCGTCGAGCTCGCGGGAGGACACGATGACCGACCGGCGCTCGCCGGCCGGCGCCGGCAGGTCCAGCCAGGCCGGCGCCCGGTAGCCCGGCAGCTCGAGCACCGACTTGTCACCGAACGCCCCGCCGACCCGGCGCGGGTTCGCCGGGTCGGTGACCCACTCGCTCGACCCGTCGGGGCGGAACAGCTCGAAGAGGTACTCCATCCGCCGCACCGGCGGCAGGTCGAGCGTCAGGCTCCAGGTCCCGTCGGCCCAGGTCATGCCCAGCCGGTCACCGGGGATCCGGACCTCCTGGTAGAGCCGCACGGCCCGCAGCGCCCGGTCCGGGTCCGGGTACCGGAACGTCACCGTGCCCCGGTCCACGACCGGACCGGTCCCGGTCAGGGGCTGCGCTGGCACCCGGACACCTTAGGTGGCGCGGAGGCGAGGCCCACGCTGGCGCGCCGTGGCGCTGGTCACGACCGGTCACTCTCGGTCACGACGACTCGTCGCGGTCCGGGGGAGCGGTATGCCGTTCGGCCTCGGCGTTGACCTCCGCGCCGAACAGCACCAGGTAGGCGCTGAGCCAGAGCCAGAGCAGCAGGACGACGACCCCGGCCAGGCCGCCGTAGGTCCGGTCGTAGGACGAGAAGTTGTCGACGTACAGCGAGAAGCCGCCGGAGACGACCAGCCACACCACGGTGGCGGTGACCGCGCCGATCGAGGTCCAGCGCAGCGCCTGGGCCTCCCGGTCCGGCGCGACCCGGTAGAGGACCTGCAGCGCGCTCATCATCGCCAGGACCAGCCCCAGCCAGCGCAGCACCTCGACGGCCAGCTGGGTGCCCACGGGCAGCCCGAGCGTGTCGACCACGACCGGCACGACGGCCACCAGCGAGACGGCGACCAGGACGAACGTGATCGCCCCCAGCGTCATCAGGACCGACATCCCGCGGCGCTTGACGAAGCCTCGCTGACCGTAGGTGTCGTAGGCGATGTTCACCGACATCACCAGGTTGCTGACCGCGCCGGAGGCGCTCCACAGCGCCGCCACCAGGGCCACGGCGAGCCCGATGCCCAGGCTCTGCTGGTTGGTGGTCGTCAGGCTGCGCATCTGGTCCTCGAGCAGGTCCCGGGCTGAGCTCGGGAGCCCGGCCCCGAACTCCTCGACCTGCCGCGTGACGGTGGCCGGGTCGGCGACCAGCCCGTAGAGCAGCACGACGGCGATCAGCGCGGGGAAGATCCCGAGGAAGGCGAAGAACGCCACTCCGGCGGCGAGCAGTCCGATGTGGTCCGAACCGGCCTCGGACCAGGACCGCTTGAGGATCTGTACCCAGCCGCGCCACGGGATCTCGTGCGGGCCCGCCGCCCCGTGCCCGGCGCGCGTCTGGTCGCCCGGCGGGTTCTCCGTCGAGCGGTCGCGGAGGTCGGTGTCTTTGGTCACGGCGAGTGGTCTGTGGGCGCGGTGGCCACGGGGGACCGATCTCCAACGTACCCATCCACCTGTCAAAAGGCACCACCTGACATAATGTCGCTTATCGGCGTAACAGTCAGGCTGCACCGCCTCAGCCACCGCGGGCCGGACATCCCCACAAACGGAGCGGCTCAGGGCCAGCTGCCGGCCCGTTATTGCTCCGATCCTGCGCGAACGGGCCGCGGCTGACGCCCTCGGCGAGCCGGTCAGGCGCCGACGTAGGCCGCCAGGTGCTCACCGGTGAGCGTGGCGCGATGAGCGACCAGCTCCGCGGGAGGCCCCTCGAAGACGATCCGGCCACCGTCGTGGCCGGCGCCCGGGCCGAGGTCGATGATCCAGTCGGCGTGCGCCATCACCGCCTGGTGGTGCTCGATGACGAGGACCGACGTGCCGGAGTCGACCAGCCGGTCCAGCAGCCCGAGCAGCGCCTCGACGTCGGCCAGGTGCAGCCCGGTGGTCGGCTCGTCGAGGACGTAGACGTCGGCCTTCTCGCCCATGCGGGTGGCCAGCTTGAGCCGCTGCCGCTCACCGCCCGACAGCGTGCTGAGCGGCTGCCCGAGGTTGACATAACCCAGGCCCACGTCGGCCAGCCGGGCCAGGACCTTGACCGCGGCGGGCGTGTGCGCCTCGCCGGCGCCGAAGAACTCCGCGGCCTCGGTCACCGGCATCGCGAGCACCTCGGCGATGTCCCGGCCGCCCAGGGTGTACTCCAGCACCGGCGCCTGGAACCGCTTCCCCTCGCACTCCTCGCAGGTGGTCTCCACGGTCGCCATGACGCCCAGCTCGGTGACGATGACCCCCGCGCCGTTGCAGCCCGGACAGGCGCCCTCCGAGTTGGAGCTGAACAGCGCCGGCTTCACCCCGTTGGCCTTGGCGAACGCCTTGCGGATCGGGTCGAGCAGCCCGGTGTACGTCGCCGGGTTGCTGCGGCGCGAGCCGCGGATCGCGGTCTGGTCGACCACCGCCACGCCGTCCCGGCCGGCGACCGAGCCGTCCACCAGCGAGCTCTTGCCGGAGCCGGCGACGCCGGTGAGCACGCAGAGCACCCCGAGCGGGATGTCGACGTCCACGTCCTGCAGGTTGTTGGTGGACGCACCGCGGACCTGCAGCCTCCCGGAGGGCGAGCGCACGGACTCCTTGAGCGTCGCCCGGTCGTCGAGGTGGCGGCCGGTGGTGGTGTCGCTCTTCCGCAGGCCCGCGACGGTGCCCTCGAAGCAGACGGCCCCGCCGGCGCTGCCCGCGCCCGGCCCCAGGTCGACGACGTGGTCGGCGATCGAGATCGTCTCGGGCTTGTGCTCCACGACGAGCACGGTGTTGCCCTTGTCGCGCAGCTGCCGCAGCAGGGCGTTCATGCGCTCGATGTCGTGCGGGTGCAGGCCGATCGTCGGCTCGTCGAAGACGTAGGTGACGTCGGTGAGCGACGAGCCGAGGTGACGGATCATCTTAGTGCGCTGCGCCTCTCCCCCGGACAGGCTGCCCGAGGGCCGGTCGAGCGAGAGGTAGCCCAGCCCGATCTCCGCGAAGGAGTCCAGGAGGTGCTGCAGCCCGGCGAGCAGCGGCGCCACCGACGGCTCGTCGAGGCCGCGGACCCAGTCGGCCAGGTCGCTGATCTGCATCGCGCAGACGTCCGCGATGTTCTTCCCCGCGATCTTCGAGGCCAGCACCTCCTGGGTCAGCCGCGTCCCGTGGCACTCGGGACAGGTCTGGAAGGTGATCGCGCGCTCCACGAAGCGCCGGACGTGCGGCTGCATGGCCTCCACGTCCTTGGCGAGCATCGACTTCTGGATCTTGGGGATGACGCCCTCGTAGGTCAGGTTGATGCCCTCGACCTTGATCTTCTCCGGCCCGCCGTACAGCAGCTTGTCGAGCTCCCGCTTGGTGAACCTGCCGACCGGCTTGTCCATGGGCAGACCCGCGCCGGCGAAGATGCGGCCGTACCACCCGTCCATGCTGTAGCCGGGCACCGTCAGCGCACCCTCGGCGAGCGACTTCGTCTCGTCGTACAGCGCGGTCAGGTCGAAGTCGGAGACCGCGCCGGTCCCCTCGCACCGCGGGCACATGCCGCCGAGGTAGACGGCGTCGCGGACCACCTTCTTCTCGACCCGGCCCCCCTTCTCGGTGCTCATCACCCCTCCCGCGCGGCGGGTCGGCACGTTGAAGGAGAACGCGGTGGGCGGCCCGACGTGGGGGGTCCCGAGCCGGCTGAAGAGGATCCGCAGCATCGCGTGCGCGTCGGTGGCGGTTCCGACGGTGGACCTGGGGTTGGCCCCCATCCGCTCCTGGTCGACGATGATCGCCGTCGTCAGGCCTTCCAGCAGGTCGACCTCCGGCCGGGCCAGCGACGGCATGAAGCCCTGCACGAACGCGCTGTAGGTCTCGTTGATCAGCCGCTGCGACTCCGCGGCGATCGTGTCGAACACCAGGGAGCTCTTTCCCGAGCCGGACACGCCGGTGAACACCGTCAGCCGGCGTTTCGGGATCTCGACGCTGACGTCCTTGAGGTTGTTCACCCGGGCGCCCAGCACCCGGATCTGGTCATGGCGGTCGGCGGCGTGGGGCACGGTTCAGCGCACCTCCTGGATGCGGACGAG
>DASTVO010000262.1:0-11026 GCA_035759075.1 Actinomycetes bacterium | reverse complement strand
GGAGCCGTCCCCTGCACCCCGCTCAGCCACCCCGACAGGTCGTCGAGCCGGCCGCGTGAGGCTGTCGACGACAGCTGCTCGCGCCTGGCCCGCTTCGCTTCCTCGTCCGGTCGCTCGACCGCCGCGCCGAGCGCGTCGAGCTCGATGCCTGTCACAGGCGCGCCTCCTCGAACGTCG
Source organism: Actinomycetes bacterium (assembly GCA_035759075.1). Classification (GTDB taxonomy): domain Bacteria; phylum Actinomycetota; class Actinomycetes; order JACCUZ01; family JACCUZ01; genus DASTVO01. Next base: position 10,849 of record DASTVO010000262.1, on the reverse strand, counting down.
CGACGGCGCCGAACTCTGCCTTGCGCGCCGCGCGGCGCAACGCCGTCAGCACCGGCCGCGCCGTGAGGGCCACGAGCAGCGCGGTGGTGACGGCCCGGGGGATGTCGAAGCCCAGCGAGGTCGCGAGCGTGAACGCCAGGAACCGGCCGAGGTTCTCCGCGACGGGGTCGCCCGCGACGTAGGACAGGCCGCTGTCGAGCCCGAGGGCGAACGGCCAGAGCTGCAGGTTCATCAGCAGCCCGTAGACCAGACCGGCCACGACCGCGTACGCGGTGAGGAGCGCGACCTCGGCCCGCCCGCGGGCCGGCGGCAGGCACCCGGCCAGGAACCCCACCCATCCCGCGGCGAGCATCTGGAAGGGCAGCCACGGCCCGACGCCGGCGGTGAGCAGCGCGCTCGCGAACAGCGTCACCGATCCGAGCACGAAGCCGAAGCCGCGGCCGAGGGCCCGGCCGGCCAGCACCAGCAGGAAGAACACCGGCTCGAAGCCGGCGGCGCCGCCACCGAGGGGGCGCAGCGCGGCCCCGACCGCGGCCAGGACCCCGAGCACCGCCACCGACTTCACGTCCATGCCGCCGTCGGCGACCTCGGCGAGCACGACCGCCAGCAGCAGCGGGAGCAGCGCCACGAACAGCCAGGGGGCGGTCGTCGAGCCGTCCAGACCGGACCCGGGCTCGACCAGCAGCGGCCAGCAGAACGCCACGAGGCCGAGGCCGCTGACGACTGTGAGCGATAGGGCCGCCCGCGGACGGACGTGGACCGCCCGCGTCCGGAGCGTGGCCGCCGTCATCCGGCCCTCAGCGCGTGCGCCACCTCGTCGACGGTCAGCCAGGGGGCCGGAGCCAGCACCTTGGCCACCTGCGGCGCGAACGCGGGTGAGGACACGACCACCTCCCGCGAGGGGCCGTCGCTGACGATCTCGCCCTCGGCGAGGACGACCGTGCGGTCGGTCACGGTCGCGGCGAGCTCGACGTCGTGGGTCGCCAGTAGCACGGCGTGCCCGTCCGCAGCCAGTGAGCGCAGGACCTGCACGAGCCGTGCCTTGCCGGGGTAGTCCAGACCGCGGGTGGGTTCGTCGAGCAGGACAACCGGCGGTCGGCCGGCGAGCACCACGGCCAGGGCCAGGGCCAGTCGCTGCCCCTCCGACAGGTCCCGGGGGTGGGTCGCCGGGTCGACGCCGGGCACCAGGTCCGCGAACACCGCGAGCGCGGTCCCGGGTGGAACCCCGGCGTCGTGGTCGGCCTGTGCGCACTCCTCGTCGACGGTGTCGGCGTAGAGCAGGTCGCCGGGCTCCTGCGGCACCATGCCGACCTGCCGCACCAGCTCGCGCGGGCTCAGCTTCGCCGGGTCGGCTGCCGCCTCGACGCCCAGCCGCACGGTGCCGGCGTCGGCCGTGCGCAGGCCCACGAGGCCGGCGAGCAGCGTCGACTTGCCCGCGCCGTTGCGACCCATCAGGGCGACGACCTCGCCGGCGTGCAGCCGCAGGTCCACCCCGCGCAGCGCCGGCCGGCCACCCGACGGCTCGTAGCGGACGACCAGCCCGGCGACGGCGGCGACGACGGGGGAGGCGGGCCGCGGCTCGCGCGCGACCGGGTCGACCGCGGCCAGCCGTGCGGTCAGCTCACCGGCGCGGCGCCGGGCGTCTCGGACCGAGAGCGGCAGCGGCGACCAGCCGGCCAGCCGGCCCAGCTCGACGACGGGGGGCGCCACCGGGGCGGTCAGCATGATGTCGGCAGGCGCGCCGGAGAGGACGTGGCCGCCGATGCCGGGCACGACCACCACCCGGTCGGCGTACTGCACGACCCGTTCGAGCCGGTGCTCGGCCATCAGCACGGTGATGCCGAGGTCGTGCACCAGCCGCTGCAGAAGCGCCAGCACGTCCTCGGCGGCCGACGGGTCCAGCGCCGAGGTGGGCTCGTCGAGCACCAGCACCCGCGGGTGCGGGGTGAGCACCGACCCGATCGCGACCCGCTGCTGCTGCCCGGCCGACAGCGACACCAGCGGCCGGTTGCGCTGCCCGGCCATGCCCAGGACGTCGAGCACCTCCTCGACCCGGCGTCGCATCACGTCGGGAGCGACGCCGAGCGACTCCATGCCGTAGGCCAGCTCCTCCTCGACCGTGTCGGTGACGAAGCTCGCGAGCGGGTCCTGCCCGACGTAGCCCACCAGGTCGGCCAGGTCGCGCGGCCTGTGGTCGCGGGTGTCGCGGCCGTCGACCGTCACCCGCCCGGTGAGCAGGCCGCCGGTGAAGTGCGGCACCAGCCCGTTGACGGCCTTGAGCAGCGTCGACTTCCCGGAGCCGGTGCGGCCCACGACCAGCGCCAGCTCGCCCTCGGGCACGTGCAGGTCGACGCCGGAGAGCACCGGACCGGCGCCGCCCGGGTAGCGGACCGACACCTGCTCGAAACGGATCACGCGGCCACCGCCCGGGTCGACCGCGGCTCGGCGGCGTCGTCCGCGGCGGCCTCGGGCGCCGGCGAGGCCCACGCCGGCAGCAGTGCGAGGAGGAGGCCGACGACGGGCACCAGGGGGAGCGCCGGCACGACCAGGGGCGAGGTCGACGGCTGCATCGCCGCGGGGTCCAGTCCCGCGCCGAGGAGCGCCGCGGCCGCCGCTGCCAGCCCGCTGCCGGCCACCAGCCACTCGGGGCCCGCCCACCGGTCCGGGCGGTAGCGCGACCGGGTGGCACGCCGTCCGCCGACCGCCAGCCCGGCACCGGCGACCACCGAGCCGAGCAGCAGCAGCGGCAGCCCGAGCGCGACGGGGGAGCCCGCGTCGAGCAGCCCGTACAGCCCGACGCAGACTCCGAGCAGCCCCACGACCGTCAGCGCGCCGGCGAGCCGCCGACCGGTGGCGTCGGTCCGGCCGAAGCCGCGGGCGTCCATCGCGGCGGCCAGGTCCACGGAGCGCTCCAGGGCCCCCTCGAGCACCGGCATGGCGACGCCACGCAGCCCGCGCAGCCCACGGTGCGGCCGACCGCGCAGCCGCCGGGCCGCCCGCACCCGGGCGACCCCCTCGACCAGCTGCGGGGAGAAGCTCAGGGCCACGACCACCGCGACCCCCACCTCGTACAGCGCGCCCGGCACCGCGCGCAGCAGCCGCCGCGGGTTGGCCAGCGCGTTGGCCGCGCCGACACAGGCCAGCATCGTCGCGAGCTGGAGTCCCGCGTACACCGCCCCCGCGAGCCCCTCCAGCGTCAGCTCGCCCCCGAGGCGCACGCCCGCCGCCCACTCCGGCAGCTGCGCCTCGGGAAGCACCACCAGCACCCGTCCCGGCACCGGAGCGCCGACGAGTGCCGCGAACACCACCCTGATCGCGATCACGGCCATGCCCATGCGCAGGTAGAAGCCATAGGCCCGTGCCCACGGGGCGTGCGTGCGCCGGGCGGCGACGACGTAGGCCGCGACGGCCAGGACGAGCCCGAGCAGCACCGGGTTGGTCGTCCGGCTCGCGGCGGTGGCGAGCCCGATGGCCCACATCCACCACGCCCCGGGGTGCAGGGGCCGCAGCGCGCCGGCCCAGCCGATGGTCACGGTCCGCCCCGGCGGGACCGCAGGAGAGCCGCGCCGCCGAGCGCGGCGACGAGGGCGACCCCGGCGGCGACCCCGAGCCACGGCGTTCCGCCGTCGTCGCCGGTGGACGCTGCCGCCGCCGGCGTCGCGACCGGCGTCGTGACGGGTCGGGAGGTGGCGGGCGCGGTCGCCGCGTCAGTACCCGGCCGGGCGGAGGTGGCGGACGGCTCCGCCGAGGTCACCGTCGTACGCGGGGCCGCGCTGGTCGCGGCGGCTGACGTCTTCGCGGCCGGTGCCTTCGCGGCGGGGGCCTTTGTCGCGCCCTGCTCCGCGCCCTGCTCCGCGCCGGTCGACGACGTCTTCTCCGGGCGCCGGCTGTCCGCGGCCACCGGGCAGATGGTCCGCTGCGCCACGTCCGGCGGCTGCCGGCGGCCGCCCTCCTGCCACACCCACGCCTCGGTCGAGCCCGGCTCCGGGTCGTGGCTGCCCGCCCCTTCCGAGGCGTAGACCCAGGTGTCCGACCCCTTGGCGCGGTACCAGTAGGACCAGTACGTCGTGGTCGTCGTGCGGTCGCAGGCCGGCGCACCGTCGACCTGGCAGACCAGGCCGGGCTGGCGGGCCGCGAACGCGTAGCGGAACCCGGCGGCGGTCAGCGCGTCGAGGCCGCTGTCCGGGTCACCTTTCGCGCAGCCGGTGCGGACCCCGCCGCCGAGCAGCCGCGCGTCGATGACCACCCCGACGCACGTCTCGGCGCCGGTGGCGGCCGGTGCGGGCAGCAGCAGGCCGGCGGTCGCCACGCAGAGCGCCACCAGGACCCGACCCGCTGCCCGCACCGTCGCCATCGCGCTCATGCCGGTCAGCAGGCGTACCGGGGCAGGCTGCGCGTCGCCCCGGCGTTGGTGACGTCGACCAGCGTGGCACCGGCCAGCGCCGGGACGGCCTGCCCGGTGGCGAGCAGGCGGTCCCCGGTCGACGCCTTGCTGTAGCGCAGCGAGCCGCGCAGCGCGGCCGGGCCGCTGCAGGTGGCCTGCAGGGAGCGCAGGAAACGCACCGCCTTCGCCCGGCGCCGGTCGCGGCCGAGGGCGTCGAGGGCCTGGGCGGCCAGGGCGGTGCTGTTGGCGTTGCGGACCCCGTCCGCCACGAACGAGCCGTTGCCCTTCTGGCGCCGCACCAGCCAGCGGCCGGCGTCGGCCGCGGCGGCACGGGCCGCCGGGGTGTCCACCGCCACCAGGGCCTGGACGGCGAAGCCGGTCGCGTCCACCGAGCCCGTGCAGCCGTCCGTCCCGAGGTCCTGCGGGAAGGCGCCGTTGCTGCACTGCTGGGCGAGCAGGTAGGACACCGACGTCCGGGATGCGCCGCGCCGGGTGGTGCGCTCGAGGCCGAGCACCGCCAGGGACTGGCTGATGACGCTGCTGAAGTCGCCGAACTGGCTGATGTCGCTGAAGCGACCCTTCTCGGCGGCCTCGCAGCCCTCGATGCCCGGCTTGCACTCCAGCGCCTCGAGCTCGGCGACGAGGTCCGAGCGGGTCGAGCCGCCGAACGAGCGTGCGTCCATCCCGCGCGCCGCGGCCACGACCAGCAGCTTGGCGAACGGGCCGGCGTAGTACTCGCTCGGGTCACCGCCGCCGGTGTAGTCCAGGACGTTCGCCTTCAGCGCGCGGGTGGCCCGCAAGGCCTTGCGCTTGCCGACGCCGGCCGCGGCGAGCGCGAGGACGACGTCCGCGGTCTGCCCGTAGACCGGACCGAACTGGCCGGTGACGACGTGGCTGTCCTTGTCCAGCTGGCGGCCGAGCCAGCCGCCGCCGGCATCGGCGCGGTTGCGGGTCTCGGCGGCGTCGGCGACGTGCGGTGTTCCGAGCACGAGCGCCGGGGCCATCAGCAGGGCCGCGCCGGCCAGCAGGCGGCGGCGCAGGGTGGTGTGTGACACGGGGTGTCCTTTCACGGGAGCGATCCGCGACGGTTCCCCGACCGCCGGGCCCCGCGACGACGACGCCCCCGACGCGCTGGCGCACGTGGGGGGCGAAGGCTGCGGACCGTGGTCCGGGCTCCGCCCCGCATACCTCGACGGAATGAGTGGAGCCGCTCGCGCCTCGGCAGGTGCTCCGACTCGCCGCGGGGCCGTCGCCGTCGGGTCGGACGGGTCGGGCTGCGGCCTACGGTTGCGGGTCAGTGCCGGCTTCCGACCGGCTTCCCCTGCACCAGGCGCGTGTGCAGTTGTGGCTGCCGGTGAGGCTCACCGGCAGGTGGACTAGACCACGCGGAGTAGCGTCGCGTCAAAGACCGACCCTCGACCGAACGGACGGCCCTGCCCACCATGACGTTCACCTGGCGCTTCGAGTCCAGCGACGGCTCACCCGTCAGCCGCCCCGGCGGCGGGTCCGACCGCTTCCCCAGCCAGGCGGACGCCGAGTCGTGGGTGGGGGAGGCCTGGCAGGACCTGCTCGCCGAGGGCGTCGACCAGGTGACCCTGCTCGAGGGCGACCGGGTCGTCTACGGCCCGATGAGCCTGCACCCGGCCGAGTAGGTCAGCGGGCGCCCGCCTCGCGCAACGCGCCGGCGACGGTGGCGAACCCACGGCGTTCGGCGTGCTGCAGCGGCCGGATCCCGTCCCGCCGTGACGGCTTGTTCACGTCGGCGCCGGCCGCCGCGAGCAGCCGGACGATCCGCACGTAGTCGCGGCTGCCGTCGCCGAGGATCACCGCCTCGTGCAGCGCCGTCCAGCCGAGGTTGTTGACGTGGTCGACCCGCACGTCGGTGTCCAGCAGCCGCCGGACGATCCGCACGTAGCCGCGGTCCGCGGCGCGGATCAGCCCGGTGCCGTCGAAGCTGTCGAGGCTGCGGACGTCGGCGCCGTTGGCCAGCGTGAGCTCGAGCAGCCGCGGGTCGTCACCGACCTCGCTGGTGGCGATCAGGTACGCGCTCTGCTCGGTGCGGTCCTTCGCGTTGACGTCCCCGCCCGCGGCGATGAGCCGGGCCGCCGCCTCGACGTCGTTGCGGTACGCGGCCCGGATCAGCCGCCGGTCGAGAGCCGGATCGGGGGTGGGGCTCGCGGAGGAGCTGGTGGGACTCGGGGTCGGCGCGGCTGTCGACGAGGTCGGGCCAGCGCGCGACGGCGTACGCGGTGCGGCGGCTGGGTCCTCGTCTGCGGCGCAGCCGGCCAGCAGCAGAAGTGAGACCACCGTTGACGCAGCACGCATGCCCCCAACGTAAGGTCGCGAGCCATGGACTTCCGACACCTCGGCAACAGCGGCCTGAAGATCTCCGAGATCACCTACGGCAACTGGCTCACCCACGGCTCCCAGGTCGAGAACGACGCGGCCCGGGCGTGCGTCCGCGCGGCGCTGGACGAGGGCATCTCCACGTTCGACACCGCCGACGTCTACGCGAACACCAAGGCGGAGACAGTGCTCGGCGAGGCACTGAAGGGCGAGCGGCGTGAGTCGCTGGAGATCTTCACGAAGGTCTACTGGCCGACCGGTCCTGGCGGCAAGAACGACAGCGGGCTCTCGCGCAAGCACATCATGGAGTCGATCAACGGCTCGCTCACCCGCCTGCAGACCGACTACGTCGACCTCTACCAGGCGCACCGCTACGACGTGGAGACGCCGCTCGAGGAGACGATGCAGGCCTTCGCCGACGTCGTGCGATCCGGCAAGGCGCTCTACATCGGGGTCAGCGAGTGGACGGCCGACCAGATCCGGGCCGGCCACGAGGTCGCCACGGACCTCGGGATCCAGCTCGTGTCGTCTCAGCCGCAGTACTCCATGCTGTGGCGGGTCATCGAGGACGAGGTCGTGCCGACCTGCCGCGAGCTCGGGGTCTCCCAGATCGTCTGGTCCCCGATCGCGCAGGGCGTGCTCACGGGCAAGTACCGTCCCGGGCAGGCCCCGCCGGCGGGCTCGCGTGCCACCGACGAGAAGGGTGGCGCGGACATGATCAAGCGGTTCATGCAGGACGACGTGCTCGAGCGCGTGCAGCGGCTGCGGCCGGTCGCCGCGGAAGTTGACCTCACGCTGGCTCAGCTCGCGGTGGCGTGGGTCCTGCAGAACGACAACGTGGCCTCGGCGATCATCGGCGCGTCGCGGCCCGAGCAGGTGGCGGAGAACGTCAAGGCAGCCGGGGTGCGCATCCCCGACGAGCTGATGCAGCGGATCGACGAGGTGCTCGGTGACATCGTCGAGCGCGACCCGGCGATGACCGCGAAGAACGCGCCGCGGCGCCGGTGACCGCCGGCCGGTCGCCGGCTCAGGCGCCCCGGCGAAGGCGGCGTCGACCGGCCTTCACCCGGGGCGGCGGGAGCCGGAACCGGCGGATCTGCATGCTGCGCATCAGCGCGTAGGCGGTCGTGCCCTTGTGGCTCTCGTCCGGGAACGCCCGGCGGAGCCCCTTGCGCAGCCGGAGGACCAGCAGGACCGAGTCCAGGATGATCAGGATGACGAGCGCCATCCACAGCGTGCTGCCGACCAGCTCCAGCGTCGGGGAGCTGGTGAACGTCAGCACCAGGATGAGCAGCGCCAGCGGCAGGAAGAACTCGGCCACCGACCGGCGGGCGTCGACCATGTCGCGGACGTAGCGGCGGACCGGCCCGCGGTCGCGCGGCGGCAGGTGCCGCTCGTCGCCGGCGCGCAGCGCCTGCATCGATCTCATCCGTTCCTCGCGCTGGCGCTCGCGCACCCGGCGGTAGGCCTCCTTGCGGTCCTTCGGGGCGGCGACAGCGCGCCGGCGTCCCTTCTCGACCTCACGCCGCTTCGGTGTCGGTCGCCCCTTGCCGCCGACCTTGGTGGCTGCCGGGGTGGAGCCGTCGGCGGGTGCCGCCGTCGACTGCTTGCTGCGTCCGAACACGACGGTCACCCTACCCGCGGGGGTCTCGCCGCGGAGGGGGCCGTCGACTGATCGGCGCGGCCGGGTCCAGCGCGTCTAGTGTGGTCACCGTCAGCGACGCGCGGCCCCGACGGCCGCCGGGACGAAGGGGGCTCGACGGCCGATGAGCGTCATGAAGCGGCTCAAGTTGATCTTCAGTGCGAAGGCGAACCGTGCCCTGGACCGCGCCGAGGACCCGCGCGAGACCCTCGACTACTCCTACCAGCGCCAGCTCGAGATGCTGCAGAAGGTGCGCCGCGGCGTGGCCGACGTCGCGACCTCGCGCAAGCGGCTCGAGCTGCAGATGCAGCAGCTGCAGCAGCAGTCGGGCAAGCTCGAGGGGCAGGGCCGGCAGGCGCTGGCCGCCGGCCGCGAGGACCTCGCCCGCGAGGCGTTGACCCGGCGCTCGGGCGTGCAGCAGCAGCTGGCCGACCTCACCACCCAGCACACCGCGCTGCAGGCGGAGGAGGAGAAGCTCACCCTCGCCTCGCAGCGGCTGCAGGCCAAGGTCGACGCGTTCCGCACCCGCAAGGAGACCATCAAGGCGACCTACACCGCCGCGGAGGCGCAGACCAAGATCGGTGAGGCCTTCAGCGGCATCTCGGAGGAGATGGGCGACGTCGGCCTCGCGGTGCAGCGGGCCGAGGACAAGACGCAGGCCCTGCAGGCACGGGCTGGCGCGATCGACGAGCTGCTGGCCAGCGGAGCCCTCGACGACGTCTCCGGCACCGCCAAGGACGACATCACCGCGGAGCTGGACCGGATGTCCAGCCAGAGCGACGTGGAGCTCGAGCTGGCCCGCCTCAGGGGCGAGGTCGGTGCCGGCACGGCGCCGGAGGCGATCGAGAGCAGCAGCTCGTCGGCGGCGGCACCGGCGGGTGGTCAGCAGGCGACGCAGCCGCAGGCAGAGGAGGAGCGGTCGTGATCGTCCGGGTGATGGGTGAGGGCCAGTACCAGGTCGACGACGCCCACGCCGACCTGCTGAACAGCCTCGACAGCGGTCTCGAGCGGGCGGTCGAGTCGGGTGACGAGTCCGCCTTCCGCAGTGCGCTGGGCGACCTGCTGGCCCAGGTGCGGGCCGTCGGGGAGCGCCTGCCGGACGACTCGCTGGAGCCATCCGACGCGCTGCTGCCCGCAGAGGACAGCACCCTGGACGAGGTCCGGGAGCTGCTCAGCGAGAGCTCCGAGGGGCTCATCCCCGGCTGACATGGCACGTACGCGCTACCTCCCCGACCGTGGCCTGACGGCCCGCATGGGCTTCACCATGTTCATGCTCGGGCTGCTCTACGTCGTCCTGATCGGCGTCGTCACCGCGTACACGAACCTCGCGCTGGGGCTGGTCATCGCTGCCGGCGCCCTGTTCGCCCAGTGGTTCTTCAGCGACCGGATCGCGCTCTACGCGATGCACGGCCGGATCGTCTCTCCCGAGGAGGCGCCGCAGCTGCACGGCGTCGTCGACCGGCTGTGCGCGGTGGCCGACATGCCCAAGCCGACCGTGGCCATCGCCGACACCGACGTGCCGAACGCGTTCGCCACCGGTCGGACCCCGAGTCGCGCGGTCGTCTGCGCGACCACCGGGCTGATGCGCCGGCTCGACGAGCGCGAGCTGGAGGGGGTCCTCGCGCACGAGCTGTCCCATGTCGCCCACCGGGACGTCACGGTGATGACGATCGCGTCAGTCGTGGGTGTGCTGGCCGGGTTCTTGACCCGGATCGTGGTCTACAGCGGCATGGGCCGCGGCCGCCGCGACAACGGCACACCTGTCGTCCTGGTCGTGCTGCTGGTCAGCATCGTCGTCTACGCGCTGGCGTTCCTGCTGACCCGGGCACTCTCGCGCTACCGCGAGCTGTCGGCGGACCGCGCCGCGGCCTTCCTCACCAGCCAGCCGTCCGCGCTGGCGTCGGCGCTGGTGAAGATCAGCGGCGAGATGGGGAGGATCCCGAGCCGCGACCTGCGCGAGGCCGAGCCGTACAACGCGTTCTTCTTCGCCCCCGCGATCTCGCCCGGGTTCAGCCTCTCCTCGCTCTTCTCGACGCACCCGCCGCTGCAGCGCCGCCTGGACCAGCTCGGCGACATCTCGACCCAGCTCGGCCGGCCGCTCACGTGACGCCCGGCGCCGGGGGCAGGCCATGGGCTGGCTGACGAAGGTGCTCGGGCGCAGCACGCCGCCGGCGCCCAGCCTGGACGCCCTGTTCGCGCTGCCGGGGGCGGCGCTGACCCTGGAGTCCGCGCTGGGGCTGCGCCCGACGGGCCTGGGCTCGGTGAGCTTCCGGGCCGCCGAGGGCGGCGCCGCGGCGGCCACGGTCGACGAGGTCCAAGCACTGCTGGACACGGGCGGCGGCCCGGCGGTCGAGCGCAGCGTCGACCGTTTCGGCTACACCTGGCTGCTCCTGCGCCGTGACCCGAGCGAGCTGCCCGGACTCGTGACCGACCTGCACGCCGTCAACGCGACGCTGCAGGACAACGGCTTCGGGCCC
>DASTVO010000261.1:0-7553 GCA_035759075.1 Actinomycetes bacterium | reverse complement strand
CGCCGGTGCGCGCGCCGCCGCGGGGCCGCGGGCCGAGCCGGCGCCGCTGTTCGATCGCCCGCTGCCGCCGCAGCCACCGGCCGACGTCGACCTGGCCGACCTGCGACGGCTGCTCACCCACCCGGCCCGCGGCTTTCTCCGGCAGCGGCTCGGCGTGGCCGAGACCCGCGGCGAGGACGAGCCGGCCGACGCGCTGCCGGTGGAGCTTGACGCGCTCGAGCAGTGGGCCGTCGGCGAGCGGGTGCTGCACGAGCGGCTGGCCGGCCTCGACGTGGCCGACTGCATCGAGCTCGAACGGCACCGCGGCACCCTGCCACCGGGCCCGCTCGGCGACACGACGCTTCGCGACGTCGGCCCGAAGGTCGAGGCGCTGCTGCAGGCCTCGACCCTGGAACGCGAGCACCCACCCGAGTCGCGCGACGTCGACGTACTGCTCGCCGACGGCACCCGGCTCACCGGCACCGTTGGCGACGTCCGCGGCGACACGCTGCTCTCGCTGACCTACTCGCGGCTGGCCGCCCGGCACCGGCTGCTGGCCTGGATCGACCTGGTCGCGCTGACTGTCGCCCAGTCGGACCGCGAGTGGCGCGCGGTCGCCGTCGGCCGGGGACGCGGCAGCCGGGCACAGCGCAACGTCTTCGACCCTTTGTCCCCCGCCGATGCCCGCGCCGCGCTGGACGAGCTCGTCGCGCTCTACCGCGCCGGGCTGCGCTCACCCCTGCCGCTGCCGGTCAAGACCGCCGCGGCCTACGCCGAGCGCCGCAACCACTCGGACACCCCGACCGCGCGCGAGGGGGCTTCGCGGGACTGGCTGACCGACCGGTTCCCCGGGGAGCAGGAGGACGCCGAGCACGTCCTGGTCTACGGACCGAAGGCGCCGCTGAGCGTGCTCACTACCCAGCGGCCCGAGGACGGCGAGGGCGGACCCGGCTGGCACCGCGACGAGACCGACCGGTTCGGGCTGCTCGCCCGACGGCTCTGGGGCCGGCTGCTGGACGCCGAGACGCAGGTGCAGACCTAGCCTCGACGTACGACCGGGATCGCCGCGGCACAACGGGTGACGAACGCCTAGGTTTGCAGGGTCGCCATCGTGAGGAGCAGAGCTGTGGGCCGGATCGTCTCGAACTTCTTCATCTCGCTCGACGGGGTAGTCGAGCGACCCGACCAGTGGCACTTCCCGTACTTCGACGACGCCTGGGCGAGATCGTCGGCGCGGGCATGTCGACGACCAGCGCCTTCCTGATGGGCCGGAAGCTCTACGGCGAGTGGTCGGAGTACTGGCCGCAGCAGGGCCCCGAGGTGCCGTTCTCGGAGTTCATCAACGGCATCCCCAAGTACGTCGTCTCCAGCACCCTGTCCGAGGCCACCTGGAACAACACGACCTTGGTCAACGGCGACGTCGCGGCCCGGCTGCGCGAGGTCAAGGACAGCACCGACGGCGACATCGGCATGTCGGGCAGCGCGACCACCGTGCGCCGGCTGCTCGCCAACGGCCTGCTGGACGAGCTCGCCCTCCTGATGCACCCGATCGCGGTCGGGTCCGGTCAGCGGCTGTTCGAGGACACCGCCACCAACCCGCTCACCCTGCTGCACTCGGAGACGCTGAAGAGCGGTGTCCTGCACCTGCGGTACGCGCCGGCGGCGCCTTGACGCGGGGTAGAACCACCGGGCTGGCACTACGGTTCGGTCAGGTCACGTGCGAGCCAGTTCGAGGGAGGGTGCCCGGATGACGTCGCAGCTGCTCGATCTCAGTCATCGCATAGAGCCCGCGATGTTCACCCACCCGGGCCTGCCCGGCCCGACCTGGAAGCCGTTCCGGACCCGCGAGCAGTATCGGGAGAGCAGCGGCACCGACTTCCAGATCGACCAGGTCACCATGGTCGGCAACACCGGCACGTACCTCGACAGCCCGTTCCACCGGTTTGCCGACGGCGGGGACCTGGCCAGCGTCCCGCTGACGGCCGTCGCGGACCTGTCGGCATTCGTCGTCGACGCTCGGCAGACCGGCCGTGGGGTCGGCGCTGACGCGCTCGCCGACGCTCTCGGCGACGCAACCGCGAAGGACGCCCTGGAGGGTGCGGCGGTGCTGCTGCTCACGGGTGGTGACCGGGCATGGGGCGGGGAGGCGTACGCACAGGACGCGCCTTTCCTCACCGCCGAGGGCGCGGCCTGGCTCGTGACGCACCGGCCGGCGCTGGTCGGCATCGACTCGGTCAACATCGACGACCTGGCGGATCAGACCCGTCCTGCCCACACCCAGCTGCTGGGTGCTGGGGTGCTGATCCTGGAGCACCTGACCGGGCTCGCTGCCCTGCCCACCCGCGGTGCCCGGCTGCACGCCGCACCTCCGCCGTGGAACGGCGTCGGCACATGGCCGGTCCGGGCCTACGCGCTGGTCCCGGGCGAGGCGTAGCGCCCGCACGCCCGGCCCGTGCGTGGAAGGTGGCGGCTCACAGCACGAGGTACCGGAGCCCGTCGAGCTGTTCACGGACGGCGTCCAGGTGGCCTGCATGGGTGGCGGTCTCGACGAGCACGTGCAGCAGCACGCTGCGGAGGTCCGGAAATCACAGTCCTGCCGACGCCCCACCAGTCCTCCGGCGCAGCCGGCGGGTCGGCCAAGCCGCGTGCGCTGATGATGTCATCGGAACGGCCGATCGCCGCGTGGTAGGCCTCCAGTACCGCCTCGACGGGCCTCATTCGGGTCCACCCGCGTCGGAGACGGTCAGGTGCCGGACCAGCCCGAGGCAGGACCATCCCGACGGCAGTACCCGACGGCGCAGCTGGTCGTCACTGCGGCCGTCCAGCTGGTTGATCACGTGGTGCCGCTGGTCGGTCAGCCGGCCGAGAAGCACAGCGCGTCCGCGGAGTCGTCGATGGGCATGTCCCCGAGGCCAGGCGCAGGGGTGATCCCGATCGGCCACGCCGACACCGGCTGCCGTTCTCGAGTGTGCAACACGCCTCCGCCCTAGGCGCCGACGCAACGGCAGGTCGCCTCGTGCTCCCTCGTGCGCGGTCCGCTGACGCACAATGGACCTATGGGTCTGATCACCCGGATCGGCCGGGCGCCCGGCGTGCGCCGGCTGGTGCGTAGACGTGAGGGCGACGGCGTCGTCACGGAGAGCCCCGACCCGGAGGACACCGATCCGCGCTGGTGCGCGGCGTGCGGCCGGGAGGTGCTGCTCGGGCTCGCCTGGTGCCTGCACTGCGGTGGCGCGCCACTGACGTCCGCTGAGCTGGCTCGGATCCGTGGTGACCTGCCCCCGCCGGCTGGACGTGGTCCGGCGTCCTGGCCGCTGTGAGCACCGCGCCGGGCGGAATCCCCGCACGGGGAACCTGAGCAGTGTTCCGGGACACTGCGCCGCCCACTTCTCGCGCGATCTCATCCCAGGGGCCAGCCCATTCGGGCCATGGACCTCGACGGACACGCTGACTAGCGTGCACTGCCTATCCCGGGACGGAGGGATCGCTCCGATGAGGCGCGCTTTCACTCTGGTCGTTCTTGTTTCCCTCGCCCAGCTCGGCGTCCTCGTCAGTCCGCTGCCTGCCGCCAGCGCACGATCCGGCGGACCTGCCTGCGGCGAGACGATCACCACCGACACGGTTCTCCTGGCCGACCTCACCGACTGCCCCGACAGCGGCATCGTGATCGGAGCCGACGACATCACCCTCGACCTGAACGGCCACACCATCGATGGTGACATCGCTCTCCTCGACCCGTGCCCGGTCGGGACCTTTTGTGACCTGGGCGTAGACAACAGCGCCGGCCACAGCGGTGTGACAGTGGTGGGTGGGACGGTAAAGGAGTTCGGGTTCGGCGTCGTCGTCGGAGCTGCCGACGAGAACGTGTTGAGCCGAGTCACCACGACTGACAACGTCCTCTCGGGAATCCTGGTCTTCGAGTCGGTGCACCTCCGTATCGAGCACAACACCATCACCCGCAACGGACTCGACACCGACTTCTCCGGGATCGCAGCCTTCGCCATGCGCGATGGTCTGATCGCGCACAGCCGCATCGCGGACAACGGCGACATCGGGCTCTATGCCGAAGGCATCGACGGCAACGTGATCGACGACAACACCATGTTCGGCAACCCCGAGGCGGGCATGCTCTTCGACGGCGCGGGCAACGTGGTGAGCCGTAACCGCCTGATGGCCGAGGGGGACGGCATCGTCATAGCCGGAGACGACAACGTAGTCAGCAACAACCGCATAGCGGTCAGCCCGGGATGTCCGGAGTGCGGGTCCGGCATCTCGTTCGAAGGGGGCTCGCGCAACCTGTTCGAGCGCAACGTCATCTCGGGCGCGAGGTGGGGCATCCGCATCGATGCGTTCACCGGCCTGGCCAGTGACTCAACAGTGCGCCGCAACGTCGTCCGCGGCTCGCTGGAGGACAACATCGTGGTCGACCGGGAACAGGCAGGACCTGTCGAGAACACCCTGGTGCAGGACAACACCGTGGTCGGTGCCGGAGATGACGGCATCGACGTCAGGAGCCTCCTGACGACGATCTCGGGCAACGTCGCCGTTCGGAACCATGACCTCGGAATCGAAGCGGTGCCAGGGGTCATCGACGGCGGCGGGAATCACGCGGCTGCAAACGGCAACCGCCAACAGTGCACGAACGTCACCTGCTAGCGACCGAGGGCAGCTCGACCAACCGTGCCGTGAACGGACGCCCTCAGAGCGGGACGCGAGTCGAGAGCAGCCCGGAACCGCTGCCCAGACCAGCCAAGACGCGGCAGAACTCAACCGCGTCCAGCTCGACGGCCGCCGGGTCGCCGGCGGCTGCGGCGCCTTCGAAGGTCCAGCGGCCGCCCGCCGGCCCGGTCAGCGTGAGGGTGCACGGCTGTCCGTGCCGGCGGCCCACTCGGCTGCGATGTCCGCCACGAGGACGCCGTCGTGCTCGGCCGTGAGCGTCATGGCCCGTCCGGTCGCCGCAGCGATGTCGCTGCGGTGCATCCAGGTGTCGCGGGTGAGGATCACGTCGGTCAGGTAGCCGAGGGTCCACTTCTCCGTCACCGCGCCGCGCCCTTCTCGTCGACCGGCTGCCCGCCCAGCGGGAGCCGGCGCACCAGCGACGGGGTTCGGCGCCGTTCGGCCGCGGCACGCGGCCCCGCCACGGCAAGTCGTGCCACCACGTCGGCCGGCGCCCAGGCGTTGCGCGGCGAGCGGCGCCGGACTTTCATGAGACCGCTAGGCGGGGGCGTCGTCGGGCGGGAGGTGGACCATGACCGGTCGCGACGACTTCCTGGCCTGGGTGGGGTCGGTCCTCAGGGACGCCGAGGTGGCGCTGCACAACGGTGACGCCGCGCCCCGGCAGGCGATCTGGTCACGGGAGGAGCCGGTCACGGTTCTCGGTGCCTGGAAGTCGGCCGTCGGGCAGGAGCAGGTGCGCGACCTCTTCCAGCAGCTGGCAGGGACCTTCTCGGACTGCGCGTCCTACGCGTACGAGGTCGTCGCCGCCGAGGTGATCGGCGACATGGCCTACACCGCCGGGTACGAGCACACCCAGGCATCGGTGAACGGGGAGCCCCGGACGTACACCCTGCGCGCGACCCAGGTCTACCGCCGCGAGGGCGGCGAGTGGAGGGTCGCGCACCGGCACGGAGACACCGTCACCGAGGCCGACGGCGCGTAGCAGCTCAGAGCCGATGGCGCGAAAGGATGCGGGAGCCCATGTCGGGCGCTGCCGCACCTGGGCCTTCGAGACGGCCGGACACGAACTGTGACTCGCGTACTGTGGTTCGGTGGCTTCGGGCGACTGGACCTTCTTGTCGAACCACGGGCACGTCCTGGTGTGCCTTGCCAAGGACCCCAACGCGAGGATGCGTGACGTCGCGGCGGCGGTGGGCGTCACGGAGCGCGCGGTGCAACAGATCGTTCGAGACCTGGTGGACGGTGGGTACGTCGAGAAGACCAAGGCCGGCCGGCGCAACCGCTATCAGGTGGTGCGGTCGGCGCACTTCCGACACCCCCTCGAGAACAACGTGAGCCTGGGCGCCTTCGTCCGGCTCGTCACTGCTCGGCCGAACCGCAGGTAACCGCAGATCACCGCGCCTGCCGCTTGACGTACGAAACACTGTTCGTGAATACTGTGACGCACGAGGGGAGTATCCCGCTCGCGACGTCACCGTCACTTCGGCCGGCCCTGTCCGGCCCGGTGCGTCGGCCGCCCGAGGACGCCGGGGCGGTGGGAGAGACCTCCAACGGCCCGCTGTCGCGGGCGCTGGAGGCCCTGATGGATGTTCCCCTGTGGGCGTGGGCTGCGGTCCTCGCCGTCATTCTCGCCATGCTGTCGGTCGACCTGCTCGCGCACCGAACAGCTCACGTGGTCTCGGTGCGCGAGGCGGCCGCATGGTCGGCCGTCTGGGTCACCCTCGGCCTGGTCTTCGGCGGCGTGGTCTGGTGGGCCTACGGCGCCGAAGCCGGTGGCGAGTACTACGCGGGCTACCTGATCGAGAAGTCACTCGCGGTCGACAACGTCTTCGTCTTCGCCCTCATCTTCACCTACTTCGCCGTGCCCAGGGAGTACCAGCACCGCGTGCTGTTCTACGGGGTGCTCGGCGCGCTGGTGTTCCGTGCCATCTTCATCGCCGGCGGCGCTGTGCTGATCGAGAACTTCGCGTGGGTGCTGTACCTGTTCGGAGCGTTCCTGGTCTTCACCGGCTGGAGGATGTTCACCCACCGACACGACGAGATGGACCCCTCCCGCAACCCCGTCCTGCGCCTGGTCCGCAGGCGGGTACCGAGCACGGACGAGTACCACGGGCAGAAGTTCTGGGTGAAGAAGGCCGGCAAGTGGGTCGCCACCCCGCTCTTCACCGTCCTCGTCCTGGTGGAGACCACCGACATCATCTTCGCCGTCGACTCCATCCCCGCCATCTTCGCCGTCACCCAGGAGCCGTTCCTGGTCTTCACCAGCAACGCCTTCGCCATCCTCGGGCTGCGGGCGATGTACTTCCTGCTCGCCGATCTGATCCACCGGTTCGTCTACCTCAAGGCCGGACTCGCCGCGATCCTCGTCTTTGTCGGGGTCAAGATGCTGCTCCTCGACGTCTGGAAGGTCCCGATCTGGCTCTCCCTCACCGTCATCGCCACCAGCATCACCGTCGCAGTGTGGGCCAGCCTCCGGGCAACGAGAGGCCGCGAGGACACCACGGGAAGCGCGGTGCCCCAGCCGACCGGGATGGCTGCCACGCTGGTCGACAGCGACACGGAGCGGAAGAGGTGACGAGGCGCGGCGGGTGCCCGGGCCGTCACACCGGTCCCGGGCCGGGGAAGGACCTGTCGCCGAAGAGGATGCGCCGAGCCGCGGCCTGCCCGAACGGCGTGCGGAGCAGCGTGAACGCCACCGCGGCCGCAGCGGGCGTACGCACGTGTGCCAGGCCCGTGCGCAGCATGAGCCGCCCCCGGAAGCGGGCCCGCAGGGCGGCGCCGTCGTAGTCGGCCAGGGCGTCCGTCCTTCCGGTCCGGAGGGCGTCGTCGAGCGTGGCCGCGGCCAGCTCTGATTGACGCAGGCACGGGTCGAGGCCGCCGGCGGTGAGCGGAGAAAC
>DASTVO010000260.1:0-2962 GCA_035759075.1 Actinomycetes bacterium | reverse complement strand
CGTCAAGATGCTGTTCAACGGCCCGCAGCTCGCTCTCTCGGCCGGGGCAGCGGGCGCCGTCTACCAGCTGCTCGGTGGGACGACCGGTCTGCGGGCGAGCAGCTTTCCCGACGTGCTGTTCGCCATCGTTGCCGCAGATGTCGTGCACATGCTGGTGAACGGGTCTCTGGTCGCCCTGGTGATCGGACTGACCCAAAACGTGTCGCCGTTGCGGGTCGTGCAGGGCACCATGGCGCATTCGGTGGTGTCGTACCTGGCGTACGGGCTGTTCGGGGTCTCACTGGCGGTCCTCTGGGACGGGGTCGGGATCGGCCCCACGGCGGCCCTCCTCCTGCTGTTGCCGCTGTTCGTCGCACGATGGGCGTACGCGCAGTACGCAGAGGAGCAGCAGGCTTACGACCGCACGGTGCGCGCCTTGATGGCCGCCGTCGAGACCAAGGACCTCTACACCCGCGGGCACAGCGAACGCGTCTCCGCCGCGTCGATCCTGATCGCCCGCCGGATCGGCATGCGGGAAGACCGGGTGTCCTCGCTGGGCTACGCCGGGATGCTGCACGACGTCGGCAAGCTCGGCGTCCCGACCCGCGTGCTCACCAAGAGCGGGCGGCTCACCGAGGCCGAGTTCAAGGCCATCCAGCGCCACCCTCTGCAAGGCCACGAGATCGTCCGTGAGATCGAGTTCCTCGACGAAGCGATGGCCGGGATCATGCATCACCACGAGCGGATCGACGGGATGGGCTACCCGATGGGGCTGGCCGGCGACCAGATCCCGGAGTTCGCGCGCGTCATCGCAGTCGCGGACGCCTTCGACTCGATGACCACGACACGGTCCTACCGCGGTGCGCGGACGGTCGCCGAGGCGATCGTCGAGCTCCGACGGTGCGCCGGCACGCAGTTCGACCCGCCGATGGTCGAGGCGCTGATCGCGGCCGTCGAGGAGCACGGCTGGGCTCCAGAGACCACCGTGTACTTCGACCCGCCGGACGACGAGCCCTTCGACCAGCAGCGCACGTTCGACCACGACGACCCGACCGCATCCCTCGTACGGGAGCGGTCGTCGTGAACCTCGTCGGCCTCCGGGGCGGCTTGGACGACACGGGCACCACCGGCCGCCTCGTCGTCGTGACGGCCGGCTTCGTGCTCACGGTCGTCGCCGTGGCCGCCACGGCCTCGCCGCACGGCTTCACGGATGCGCGCACCGCGCTGGCCTTCGGAGCGTTCATCGCGCTCGGCGAGGTCGTCCGGATCACCCTGCCCGGTGGCCGCGACGCAGCTCCGATCGCGACCGCCGGCGCGCTCGCGTACGCGCTGCTCCTCGACTACGACGGGGAGCACGTGCACCACAGCGCACTGCAGGTGGTGGCGGTCGTCGCGGTGGCGATGCTCGCCGGCATCGCGCCGCACATCGCCGTGGGGCGGGCCCCGGCGCTCGACACGCTGGCCCGCCGCGTGCTCGTCGTCGGGTTCGCCGCGGGCGCCTTCCGCGCCACCGGCCTCAGCGAACAGACGCACAGGCTCGCCGAGCCGGCGGTAGCCCTCGTCATGGTGGGTCTCGTGCTGGCCGTGCTCGCGGTCGACGGGCTGCTGACGGCCGCCGTCCGGGCCGGCTCGGACCGCGCCCCGTTCTTCGCCGTGCTGCGCAACGAGGTCCGGGCGCAGGCCGGCATCGGCTCGGCCATCGGCGCGACGGGAGCGCTGGTCGCCCTGGCGGCCGGCGTGATGGGCGAGTGGGCGCTGCCCGTGTTCGTCGCCCCGCTGCTGCTCACCCAGTTCTCGTTCCGGCGGTACGCCGCGATCCGCGAGACCTCCCTGCAGACGATCCGCGCACTGTCGCGGGTGACCGAGCTCGGTGGCTACACCGAGTCCGGCCACTCGCGCCGCGTCAGCCAGCTCGCGGTCGCCGTCGGTCGGGAGCTCGGCATGAGCGACGCCGACCTGCGTGACCTGGAGTTCGCCGCCCTGATGCACGACATCGGGCAGCTGTCGCTGAGCGAGCCGATCCCCGGCGGAGCGACCGTCGTCGCGGCGCCCGCCGACCAACGGCGCATCGCGGCCCTGGGGGCGGCGGTCATCCGGCAGACCGGGGTGCTCGACGACGTGGCGACGATCGTCGACCGGCAGGCCGAGCCCTACCGCAAGGCGCACGAGGTCGACCGGGCGAACGTGCCGTTGGCCAGCCGCATCATCAAGGCCGTCAACGCGTACGACGACCTGGTGGGGGAGTCCTACGAGACCGGGCGGCGCCTCGAGGCGCTGGAGCGGCTGCGGCTCGGGATGGCCTACGAGTACGACCCGGTCGTCGTGGACTCGTTGGCCAAGACGGTCGAGCGGACGGCCCGCCTCGGCGTCTGACGGCCCCGCGCCGTCACGATCAGCAGACCCACTCCCGACGCGACGAGCACGTCACCGGCGCTGACCACCTGCGGCCGCCACGGCAGCGCGACGGGGACGACGTCACCGAGCGCACCGAGCCGCGTCCCGTCGTCCACCGGCTCCCGCAGCGTGTCACGCTGCAGCCCGAGCTCGGCCCGCGTGAGGCCGGCCTCCCGCGCCGCGTCGACCGAGACCGGCATGGCCCCGTTCGCGGACACCACGACGACGTTCAGCAGCAGCCCGAGGCCGATCAGCGGCGTCCCGGCCACCCGCCGGTTGCCGAAGACGAACAGCCCGACGAGCACCGTCGTCACGACCAGTGCCGTCAACCGCGCAGCCGCCGAGCTGGGGGCGAACGTCGATGTCGCGAGCTGCACGACGGCCGCCGCGAGGAGGAGCCGTACCGCGCGCAGCCGGACCTGTGCGAGCCGTCCACCGCCGGTGACGAGGGCGGCCGCGACCGCGATGACGGCGACGACGAGGACCAGCACCACGCCCGTTAGTCTCGCGTGCCGACAGCGCAAGACCTTGGAGGCCCCACGCCGTGTTCGAGACCGTGCTCGTCGCCAACCGAGGCGAGATCGCCCGG
>DASTVO010000259.1:0-7513 GCA_035759075.1 Actinomycetes bacterium | reverse complement strand
TGCCGTGCTCGAGCGCATCGCCGGCACCTGGACCGTGTGGGACGAGGGCATGTCGCGCAACGGCACCTTCGTCAACGACGAGCGTGTTCTCGGCCGCAGGCGCCTCCACGACGGGGACCGCGTCCGGATGGGCCGCAGCATCATGAGGTTCCGCAAGCCACAGCACTCGATGGTTCAGGCGACCTGGGACGGGCCGCTGCCCGACGTGCAGGAGCGAGCGCCGGGTCCCCCCATCGGGCCCCCCGTCAGTGCCGCTCGGCGGACGGTCTCGAACCTGGAGGTGACGGTGCTGGGACCGGTCGCCGCACTCCGCATGGGAGAGCAGGTCCGGCTCAGCACGAAGGAGCGGGCGGTCCTGGCGATGCTCGCGATGCAACCGGGCCGCGCGGTTGCCGCCGCCTCGCTCATCGACCGGTTGTGGGGTGCGGACCCCCCGGACACGGCGGCCAACGCGCTGCAGGTGCACGTCTCCCGGCTCCGGCGCACTCTGGGCCACGACGCGGTGCGCACCGAACCGGTCGGCTACGCGCTGGCGGTCCCGGCGGAGAACGTCGATGCGTTCCGGTTCGAGCGCCTCGTCCGCGACGGGACCGCTGCCCTGGCGGAGGGGGACCCCCAGCGGGCCTCCCGGCTGATGCGGGACGCCCTGGCCCTGTGGCAGGGGCCGGCGCTCGCCGACTGCGGCGACGCCGCGTTCGCTGCCGTCGAGGCCGCGCGGCTGGAGGAGCGCCGGCTCTTCGCGGTGGAGCTGCGACTCGAGGCCGAGCTGGCCTGCGGCCGCGCCCGGGAGGTTGTCGACGAGCTGCGCTCGCTGGTCGCCCAGCATCCGTTCCGGGAGCGCCTGGCGGTCACGTTGATGACCGCCCTGTACCAGAGCGGTCGCCGGGCGGACGCGCTGGAGGTCTACCAGCAGACCCGCAGACAGCTCGGCGAGGAGCTCGGCCTGGAGCCCGGCGCCGAGCTGCAGCGCCTGCACCTGGCCGTGCTGGCGAGCGACCCCGTCCTGGGCCTGGCCCAGTAGTCGGAGCAGGGGCCGCATCGCGTGCCCCGAGGAGGTGCCGTGTCCCGCGAGCCGATGGTGACGGACCGTGCGGCCCGTCAGGTGACGCTGCAGCCCGCGGAAGCGGAGCTGCGCGAGCTGTCGCTGGCCAGCGCCGCGGCGAGAACCACTCGCCACGGCAGCGTGAACGTGAGGACACGGGTCCATACCCGGGCCCGCCGCTCGACCTTCGTCGTCCTCGACACCGATCGCGGGGGTCGCTCGCCGGTCACCGCGACCATGCTCCGCGCCGACGCCGACCGCGTGGCACGCCTGCAGGAGGACCACCTCGCCGAGGTCGGCCAGGTCGTGGTCGACGGATACCTCGGCGCTCCCGGCCCGCTGCGTCTCGGCCTCCGCGTGGTCACCGAGACCGCCTTCGCCTGGCTCGCGGGGATGGAGCGGCACCTGCTCTTCGACCCCGTTGCAGACCCGGACTTCGAGCCAGACCTCACCGTGGTGAGCACGCCCAGCCTGGAGGTTCCCGGAGCCCCGGACGGTGTTCTGGTCATCGTGTGGCCGGAGCAGGGGACCACCCGAGTGACGGGTACCGACTTCTTCGGCGAGACCAAGAAGGCGGCCACGCGGATGTGGGCGGAGCGGGTGTACGACGCCGGCGGGCTGGTGCTGCATGCGGGCTGCCTCGTGGCCCCGAGCGAGCGAGGTTCCTCGACGGTTCTGGTTCTGGGTCCGCCGGACAGCGGCAAGAGCACGCTCGTGCTCCGCGACCCGTCCGCTGCCAGGCTGGTGCAGGACGACTTCGTGGCCCTCCTGCCCGGCGGCCGCGTCGTCGCCGCGGAGAACGGCTGCATCGAGAAGACGTGGGGGCTGAGCGCTCGCCGTCAGCCTGTCCTGCACGCAGCGGTGACGTGTCCGGAGACGTACCTCGAGAACGTCCCCCAGCGCGGCGCCACCCCCCACTTCGCGGCATCAGACGGACCGAGGCACTCCCGGGCGGTCTTTCCGCTGCGGTCCGTGGGCGGGCTCGCGGACGACCCGGTCCCTCCGCTCGCGCTCTTCCTCCTGCTCGATCCCGGCCACGACCTGGCGCCCGCAGCCGCGCGCGTCGACCACGCCCAGGTCCCCGGCTACTTCCTGCTGCGTGAGCGAGGAGATCAGTTGGCCGAACGCTCCGGGCGGCACGGAAACCGGCTCGCCACGCTGCTGACGTCGTCCCAGACGGACGCGGTGGTGGTGAACAGCTCCGTCGTCCCCCGGGACCCGCCGGGCAGCCCTCGGCTCGGCGCCTGGCCCCTCCTCGCGGCCCTCCTCGACGGGTCGGTGTCGTGGCATGTCGACGAGCACCTGCGGGTCGCCGCGGCCGGGTCCGTTCCCGGTGTCCCTGACCCGGACACCGTGTGGCCGCGTCGACGCTACGAGCGCGTGGGCCAGATGTCGGAGTACGCGCAGCTGCTGGACGACCTGCGAGCCACGTGGCGTGACTACCTGGGCGAGTTCGCTGGCCTGGACCCGGGAATCGCGGCAGCCGTCACGTGATCCCGCGACGCCGTCCGGCGTGCTCACTCGAAGCTGGGTACGGCAGCAAGGTGAGGCGACCGGTAGAAATCACGGGGTGTTCTGCCCCGGGTCGCGCATCGCTGCTGCCGCCCGATGACGGCACCTACCGCGTGGTGGAGCAAGAACCGTCGACCATGTAGCCGCCGGCCGGTGCCTCGTCCACTGCGACCTGCCAGTGCCCGTTGCGAAAAGATGATGCCTGACGCGGTCTCGGCGGTGCGGTCGCGACTCCAACCATCGTCGGGCGCGCCTTCGTGGCCCCCGGCGAGCCAGTCCGCGAGTGCCGCCCGGGGTGTAGCCGCGCCCTGCGTGTCACGCGCAGGCGCGTAGTCGAATCCCTTGTTGCGGTTCCAGCTGGCACACCCGGTGGTGAGGCACGGCGCAAGCACGCACCGGACCATCAGCGGACCGGCTCCCCAGACCCTCATGGCGCGATGGTGCCGGATCTGCAGGCTCGGAAGCGGCACCCCCGCTCTCGGTCCGTCCTGGGCGCTCCGGCTGCATTCAAGATCGTCCCCTGGCCACACAATGCGCACGCTGCCGCCGCAGGCCGATGCCACCCCAACGCCTGAAGGTCGTCTTTCGCGCGCCGAACAAGGCCATTGTGTGGCTGGGGAACGATCTTCGGGTCAGTCAATCAGGGCAGGACTGCGCGCGCGGGAGTGCCAGTTCCGTGCGGTCGTGTCAGCCGTGAGAGCCGCAGCGCGGTAGCGGCACCTCAGGGCGGACCGTCCGTCCCGAGGGGGACAGCACGCACAGCCGCAGCGTGGGTGGTTCCATGATCGTGAGGGGAATCGGGCTCTGCGCGGGCCTGATTCCCCTCACGATCATGAACAGTCGTCGGCCCGCGCGCACCTGTCAGCCGCCGGACGGTGACAGAGCGGCTCCTGGGAGTGGCTCGGCATCTCCTCTCGGGCCATGACACACACATCGTCCTCCCGCACAGAGTGCCGGATTCCGAGCGTTGAGCACCTGCCAACATCACGCGACGGATCTCTCCCCACGCACCTCATCTTGCCGCCGTACCTACTCGAAGCTGACGGTCCCCAGGATCTCGTCGAACGTCGACAGGTTGGCGGCGAGCTCTCCCGGGGCTGCGAAGAACGTCAGCAGCACGAGCTGCGACTGTGGCGACGTCACGTGGACTGCGTAGGTGAGGGCGCTGAGCTGATCCCCGGAGCGCGGGTCGGTGATGTCCGCCGTCAGCCGCTTGCCGGGCAGGCCGCCGACGGTCGCGTCCTGAGGGACTTCGTCGGAGAACTCAGTGCCCTGCGGCAGCAGGGTCTGCAGGTCCACCTTGTTGGTCGGATCAACGAGGCTGCGTGAGAAGGTCGAGTACATGCCGACCACGGCACCGGCGTCGGTGTCCAGCAGCTCTCGTACCGGGGCCCAGTTGCTCGTCCTGCTGCCGGGCAGGAAGAGCGGGGCGGTCGCGTCCGGGGCGGCAGTGACCAGGTGGTGGATGTTGTCCGTGCGCGCGCTCCAGCTGCCGGGGTAGCTGAAGGAGAACGGTACGAGCTGGTTGCGTTGCTGCCGGTTGGACAGGCTGTCACCCCCGGGGCGCAGGAGCGCGAACGCGACCAGGCCCACGACGACCAGCGCGAGCGTTCCGGCGATCCCGGGCAGGAGCCACCGTCGCCGACCCCGCTCTGGTGCCGGTGCGCCGGCCGGGGCGCTGGCGGGCTCGGCCTCCCACGGGGGCGCACCGGCCCGCTGCTCCAGCTCACTGTCGCTCCAGAGCGGCGGCTCGGCGCTCAGGTCGGGCACACCGCCGCCTTTGGCCGACAGGTCGAACACGCCAGGAGGAAAGGACGGGTGCTGAGACCCGGTCGAGACCTGCTCAGGCTCGGGCGGCGCGCTCGGTCCCGGCAGCGAGGCGGCTCTGCCGCCGACGTCCCGTCGCAGGCTCAGGCGGGACGCGCTCCGGGACAGCCCCACTGCCTCCCGCAGGTCGAGCAGAAGCCCGTGGCAGGAGGGGTAACGCTGCTCGGGCGCTTTCGCCATTGCGCGCGCGACGACGGCGTCCAGCTCCTCGCCGAGCTCCGGTCGCACCGCGGACACGTGCGGCGGCGCCTCGACGAGGTGCGCCCAGAGCCGGGCGGCGTCGTCGTCACGGTGGAACGGCAGCTGCGCGGTGAAGCACTCGTAGAGGACGCAACCCAAGGCGTAGATGTCGGTCCGCGGGTCGACGGGCTTGGCCGCGATCTGCTCCGGCGCGACATAGTCGATCGTGCCGAGGAAGTTGCCGGTCCGGGTGAGCGCGCCCGAGATAGACGACATGCGTTTCGTGAGGCCGAAGTCGGTCAGGTAGACGTGCTCGGATCCGTCCGGGGTGGGGGAGAGCAGGATGTTGCCCGGCTTGACGTCCCTGTGTACGAGGCCTTGGGAGTGCGCTGAGTCCAGGGCGTTGCAGACCTGCGTGGCGATGTGGAGCACGCGCTGCGGGTCCATCGGCACGTCCCCGATGGCGGTCTTGAGATCGGTTCCGGTCACCAGGCGCATGGCGATGTACAGCAGGCCGTCCGCTTCGCCCGCCTCGTAGATCGGGACGATGTTCGGATGGTCCAGCGATGCGGCCAGCCGGGACTCGCGGATGAACCGCAGCCGGAACTGCTCGCTCTCCATGAGCTCTGGTGAGAGCAGCTTGAGTGCCACGTTGCGGCCGAGCCGGGTGTCCTGGGCGCGGTAGACGACAGCCATGCCTCCCCGGCCGAGCAGCGACTCGATCCGGTAGCCGGCGATCTCCTCCCCGGCGCCCATCACGTTCATTGTCCGCCCTCCGAGCGTTTGTCTTCCGTCACTCCACCTGATGCCCGCACCAGCCGCAGAACCGGTGGTTGGGTGCCAGCCGTTGCCCGCAGCTGCTGCAGAAAGCCTTGGCCGGCGCAGCCTGCCCCCTTGCCGACAGGGGATCCGAGCTGACGCGCTGGGGGCGCACAGCCACGCCACCGGTGCCCGGCCGGTCCTGGCCCGACGGCCCGGACGCTGAGCTGGGCTGGCCGGCCGGCAGCGGCCGACCCTGCGTGCCGCTCTCCGTCGGAGGTCTGGGTGCCGGAGCCGACCCGGCGGGGCCGGTCCGGGCCCCGGTCATCGATGCGGCTGCCGACGCCGGCTCCGGGCTGGCGTCCACGTCTGCCGGCGCCGGCTGCCGGCGTTGGCGGACGGCCATCAGTGCCAGGGTGCCCAGGAGCGCGACGGCGGCGAGTGCTGCACCGATCCACACGATCGTGCTGCTGTTCCCGTCGCGCTCCGACGTCTGCGCGTTCACCCTCGTCGAGCCTTGGCCGGTCTTGTCGGCGGCGGTGCCCTGCTTCGCCAGCGCGGTCTCGAGGTTGGCGGCTGCGAGGAAGTGACCGCCGTAGAGCTCGAGCGTCCGCCGCAGGGACGGGAGCGCGCCGGCGAACTCCTGGTTGTTGAAGCTGTGCAGCGCGTCCTCGAACGCGGCGTCTGTAGGGCCGCGGCGCTCCTCGACCCCGACGGCGTCGAGCACGGCGATGATGGAGGCCCCGTCGACGAGTGTCGGGCGCGGCGGGTTGGACGCCTCGGCACCGGCGGGCGAACCCGGGCCGGCGACGTTCCATGGGTAGAAGCCGATGACCTGCTGCTGCTGCTCGGTCACCCCGGTCCCACCGCCGGCGACGATCGGCCCTCCGCGTAACCCCTGTTCCAGTAGCGGCACGAGCTCCTTGAGGTCGTCCTCGATCGCCGCCCCGGTCTTCGGGGCGAAGTGCGTGTTCACCGTACGCAGGCCCTGGTCCGCGCCCGGGATGCCGGTAAAGCCGAGCACGGCACCTGGGATCTCGCCATTGGGCGCCGCTGCGGTCTTCACGTCGAACGCTGTCAGCTTGACGGTGGGCATGCTGTTGGCCGCCACCTTCAGCACGGCGACCTCGGGGTTCGGCGAGTCCGTCAGCCGGCGGGTGAGCACCTGCGCGGCGAGGTTGCCGTCCGACTCCTGCGATGTCACGAACGGGTAGACGACGACCCGCAGGCTGGTCCGCACCAGGCATCCGCCGCTGGAGTCCGTGGTGTTGGGCTGGTAGCAGCGCTGCAGCCGCTGGTTCAGCCGGCCACCGGCCGCGAGCTCGTGCTGCTCGAACTCGTTCGTCGGCAGCGGTGCTGCCGATCCGTACTCCTCGCTGAACAGGTGGTTGACCGCGTAGATCTCCGCCGGCCGCCTGTCGGGAGTGACGATGTCGGCGCTGGTGACGATGTAGCCGCTCGGGTTGACTGCGAACCCGCTCCCGCTCGACAACACCACGTCGTACTGGTTCCGGGTCAGCGCGATCTGCCCCTGTTCGGGGGTGTTCGGCGAGATCAGGGAGATGTCGACATGAGCCACGGTCTGCACGAACACGATCGCGGGCGAGTCGAGGTCGACGGCGGTCGGGTGCTCGTGCGCGGACCCGGGCACCGCGGCGACGACCTGAAACGTGAGTAGCGCTGGCGCGCCGACCAAGGCGGCGACCAAGGGAACTCGACGCATCCCGCCCACCCCTGCCGCCCGTGGCGCTCGCGACCGCCGCGAACGCCGGCAGCGATTGCGGCGACGCCGGGCATTCTTGACGCCGGAAGCACCTCGGTGCGAAGCCGTTGTCGGCGACCGGCTTCATTTGCCGGTATAACATCGGGCATAACCCCTGTCAACGAGACGATCTTGTCCGGCGGCGCGCGGGTCCCCAGGCCGGCCTCGGGATCGGCACCTGGGCGGCCCGGTCGCTCGGACGTGCTTGCCGGGGCGGGAGGGGTGCCCGGGGTGCGGGCGCTGCTCTACGGGCGGCCGAGCCGGCATGTCCTGCGGCGAGAGCTCGCCGGCCTCCTGGCGACGGGAGCGACCGCGGGGCGGATCCGGCTCGAGCGGGCGAAGTTCAAGCCGGGGCGGAAGCTGACGGGTTACTACACGGTCGAGGTCGCGCACGCCGGTGACCGCTCCATCCGTCCGGTCGAGGTCACCTG
>DASTVO010000258.1:0-4633 GCA_035759075.1 Actinomycetes bacterium | reverse complement strand
GCCTGGGTGCCGCCGGCCACGAGGATGTTGAGCCCGCTCGACACAGCCGCCTCGAGGAAGCGCGCCGCCTGCACGGTGAGCGTGCCCAGCTGCACGAGGTCGTCGAGGTGCGTCGCGCGCACGACGAACTTGCGGACGTTCACCAACCAGTGCTGCCGGGTGATGTCGGGGATCGCCACATGCAGCCTCGAGCCGTCGGGCAGCATCGCGTCCACGAACGGCGTCGACAGGTCCACCCGGCGGCCCGAGGACTTCAGCATCTTCTCGACCAGGTCCCGCACCTCGTCGGCGGTGAGGATCGTCGTGGTGAGCTCGTGCACGCCGCGCCGTGCGATGAAGACCTTGGTCGGCTCGTTGATCCAGATCTCTTCGACCGACGGGTCGTCGAGGTACTTCTGCAGCGGGCCGAACCCGGCCACCGCGTCGAAGACCGCACGCGCGGCCAGCCTGTTGTCGACCAGCTGCGGCAGCGCACCGGAGACACTGCGCTCGTCGTAGTCGGAGATGACCTCCTCGACCAACCGGCGGACGGCTGCGGGGTCGGCGACCGGGTCGAGACCGCGCCGGCGCACGAGCTCACGCACCTCGTCCTCGACGACGCTGATCGCGTTCAACCAGTCCCCCCGTGCTCAATCTTTCGCCGCCGGGCCTCTCCCTCTGGACCGCGACCCGTTCGACGGAAGTCGGGCGAGCGTACCGACGGACGGCTGGGTCGACCAGCAGAAGTCGGAGTTCCTGTGGATGACCGTCTGCTGTGGACAGCTCGATCGGTCCGACCGGGCTCCCCGCCCAGGATGTGCTGGTGCGCCTGATCCTCACGGTGGTCGACCCGCCCGGCTCCGCGTCGCCGGTCGACGTCGAGGTGTCGGCCGCCGCGCGCACTCCCCTGTCCGACCTCCGGGCCTTCCTCCTGGAGTCCGTCGGACGCCGCGACGGCACGCTCTTCTGCGGCGGGCGGATGCTCGCCCCCGACCACGCGGTCGGCCATCCACCGCTCGTCGACGGAGCCGTCGTCTGCGTGGACCGGGCCGACGCACAGGAGACCGCCGGCCTGCTCGAGCTGCACGTCCTGGCCGGACCCGACGCGGGCGCGGTGCACCGGCTCGTCCCCGGCGAGCACGGCATCGGCCGGGCGGTCGAGGCCCGGCTGCGGGTGGCCGACCCGGGCGTCTCGCGGCTGCACGCCGTCCTGCGCGTGGGGCTCGACGGCCGGGGCGCGACCACCGTGCACGACGTCGGTTCCACCAACGGCACCACCGTCGACGGCGAGCCCGTCGGCGGCGGAGGGCGCGAGCTGCTCCCGGGTCAGCTGCTGCGGGTCGGAGACACCGTGATGGCCCTCGAGCCGCCGCGCACCGTGCCGGTCTCCTGCCGTCCCGACGGCGCCGGCCACCTGGAGCTCAACCGGCCTCCCCGTCACCTCCCGGATGCCGCGCCGGTCGTCATCACCATGCCGAGTGAGCCGGCCGAGCGAGAGCCTCCCCGGTTCCCGCTGCTCGCGGTTGCGCTGCCGCTGCTCGCGGGCCTGGTCCTGGTAGCGGTCACCCGCAGCCCCGCGTACCTGCTGTTCATGCTGCTCTCGCCGGTCATGCTGCTCGGCACCTGGTTCAGCGACCGGTCCGGCGGCCGACGCTCCGGTCGTCGGGCGACGGCGCAGCACGAGGCAGCCCTGACACAGGCCCACGACCGCGTACGGCAGGCGCTCCGCGAGGAGTCGGCTGCGCGGCACGAGGCGTCCCCGGCCGCGTCCGCGCTGCTGCTGTCGGCGGAGGGCCCGCGGCCGCGCCTGTGGGAGCGACGTCCCGAGGACGCGGACTTCCTCACGGTGCGCCTGGGTCTCGGTGCTGCCGCGTCCATGACGGAGGTACGCACGCCGGCGTCGGCGACGCGGACGGAGACCGTCGAGCACCCACAGCTCGTCGACGTCCCGGTCACCGTCTCGCTCGTCGACGCAGGCGTCGTCGGGCTGGCAGGTCCGCGGCCCCGCCTGCTCGCCATGGCCCGCTTCCTGACCGCGCAGATCGCCGGATGGCACAGCCCCCGCCACGTCGAGCTCGTCGTGCTCTGTCCCGAGGCCCGCAGCGACTGGGAGTGGGGCCGCTGGCTGCCGCACCTCCGGCCGACGACCGTGGAGGGCGCTCCGCTACGCGTCGGAACGGACCCGGCACAGGTCCGGGCCCGCGTCGACGAGCTCGTCGCCGTCCTGGACGCCCGGCGGGACCAGTCGCGGCGTGGAGCAGACCGGGTTCACTCCGGTCCGACGACGGTCGTCGTCCTCGACGGCGCGGAGGAGCTACGCCGCCTCCCCGGTGTGGTGCGTCTGCTGTCCGAGGGTCCCGACGCCGGGATCGTCCTGGTCTGCTGCGACCGCGACCTCGTCTCGCTGCCCGCCGAGTGCCGCGCGACGGTCGAGGTCGGCGGCGACGCGGGGACGCGGCTGCGGGTCACCACCGAGCACGCGTCGTACGAGGGTGTCGTGGCCGACGGAGTCGACGAACGGTGGGCCCGTCGCTTCGCCCGCGCGCTGGCGCCACTTCGCGATGCGACTCCTGAGGACGTCCGGACCGGTCTGCCGGACAGCGTCCAGCTTCTCGACCTCCTGGACGTCGACGCGACCGATCCGGCCGCCCTCGAGGCCGCCTGGCGGGTCAACCCGCGCAGCACTCGGGTCGCGGTGGGCGTCGGCGTCGGCGGGGAGACGTGCGTGCTCGACCTGGCTGGTGACGGGCCGCACGCGCTGGTGGCGGGGACGACCGGGTCCGGCAAGTCCGAGCTGCTGCAGACCCTCGTCGCCGGCCTGGCGGTTGCGAACCGGCCCGACGAGATGTGCTTCGTGCTCGTCGACTACAAGGGCGGCGCGGCCTTCCGGGAGTGCGCCCGGCTGCCGCACACCGTCGGCCTGGTCACCGACCTCGACGGCCACCTCACCGAGCGGGCACTGCGCTCGCTCGGCGCCGAGCTGCGGCGGAGGGAGCAGGCGTTGGCGGATGCCGGCTGCGCCGACCTGGCGGCGTACCAGGCCGCGGCGCCGCCCGGGTCGCCGCTGCTGCCGCGTTTCGTGCTGGTGGTCGACGAGTTCGCCACGCTCGCCGAGGAGCTGCCCGACTTCGTGGGCGGGCTCGTCGGCATCGCGCAACGCGGCCGGTCGCTCGGGGTCCATCTCGTCCTCGCGACCCAACGACCGTCCGGGGTGGTGAGCGCCGACATCCGGGCCAACACCGGACTGCGGATCGCGCTGCGGGTCACCGACTCGACGGAGTCGACCGACGTGATCGACGTCCCTGACGCGGCCGAGATCAGCCGGTACACGCCAGGGCGGGCGGCGGTGCGGACCGGCACCGGGACCGTCCGACACCTGCAGACGGCACGGGTCGGCGGTCACACCAGCGCAGGCTCCGACGCGCCCGCGGTGCGAGCCGTGCCGTGGGAAGCCGTCGGCGCATTGCCCCCGGCACGCGCCGCGCCGACACCGGACGGGCCGACCGACCTGAGCCGCCTCGTCGCCGCGGCGGCAGCGGCGAGCGAGTCGCTCGGCGCGCGGCCGGTGGCCAGCCCATGGCTGCCGCCGCTGCCCGTGCGCCTGACGACGGGCGATCTGCCACCGATCGAGAACGGCGTCCCGCTCGGCCTGCTCGACCTGCCCGACGAGCAGCGCCGCGCACGGCTGCGGTTCGCCCTGGACACGGGCGACCACCTCCTGGTCGTCGGTGCCCCCCGCACCGGCAGGTCCAGCCTCCTGCGCACCCTGGCCACCACGCTGGCGAACCATCACGAGCCCACGGACGTCCACCTGTACGCACTCGAGGGCGGAGGGGGCGCGCTCGGATCGCTGGCCGGTCTCCCGCACTGCGGCGCGGTGGTGGAGCGCGACGAGACGGCTCGCGGCAACCGGTTGCTCACCCGGCTCGTCGAGGAGCTCGAGGACCGCCAACGCCTGCTGGCCGCAGGGGGAACGGGCTCCGCCGAGGAGCATCGCGACGCCGTGCCGGCTGCGGACCGCCTCCCGTGGATGGTCGTGCTCGCGGACGGCTGGGAGGGCCTGCAGTCGGCCTACGAGGCGGTGCAGCACGGCCGCCCGCTCGACGACCTCATGCGGCTGGTTCGCGAGGGTGGCGCCGTGGGGATCCGGGTGGTGCTGACCGGCGACCGCTCGGTGCTCACGAGCCGGATCGGAGGCTGCTTCCGCGACCGCCTGGTCCTCCGGCTCGCCGAGCCCGCGGACTACGGGCTGGCCGGCATCTCCGCTCGACGGGTCCCGGCGTCCATGCCGCCGGGGCGGGCACTGGTCGGCCCCGACGCGACCGAGGCGCAGCTCGCACTGCTGGACGGCGAGCCGAGCGGCGCCGGCCAGGTCGCCGCGGTGCGCCGCACGGTCGACGAGCTCCGCCGTGCACATGTCGGGTCCGCGAACGGCGGGAGACGGATGCCACTGCGCGTCCGGCCGCTGCCGGCGCGGGTCACCGTCGGCGACCTGCCGCCGGCCGGAGCGCGCGGTGGCCCCGGGTGGGCGCTGGTCGGCGTCGGCGGCGACGAGGCGGGGCCGGTCGGTGTGGACCTCGTCCGCGACGGGCCGGCCTTCGTCATCGCCGGCCCGCCGCGCAGCGGACGCTCGACGGCGCTGGCGACGATGGGC
>DASTVO010000257.1:0-7308 GCA_035759075.1 Actinomycetes bacterium | reverse complement strand
GGCCCCGGCGAGGAGCTCGGCGCGGAAGGCCGCCACGACCCGGCCGGGCTCCCCGTCGAGCCGGGCAGCGAGCCCGCGGAGGGGCCCGGCGTCGCGCTCCCACATCGCGGCCCGCCCGGGTACCAGAAGCTCCGCGGACGTCCAGACGGTCGGCTCGTCCAGCGCGGCGCCGGTGGAGCGCGCGTCGGTGAGCCGCCCCTCAGCGAGCGCAAGGAACGCCTCCAGGTCGGCGACGGCAGCCCGGCCCTGGGGGTCGTCCTGCGGCGTGCTGGACAGGAAGATGTCGAGGTCGGCGCGGTACGGCTGCGCCCGCGCCGCCGCGAGACGCGTCCGCCAGCCGCGGAGGTAGCCGGTGGCGGCGTCCTCCGTCTCGACGGCGATTGCCCGGTCGAGCAGGTCTTCGACGACGTCCCACTCGCCGACCTGGAAGCCGCACTCCGCACCGTTGCCGACCATGTACGCCAGGAACGACCTCAGCCCCATCCGCAGAGCGGTCTCCGCCCCCTCGCGGCTCACCTGCAGGCCGGCGCGGAGGTCGTCGTTGGACCAGACGAAGCCGAGGTTGATCACCGCCCGGGCCTCGATGTCGACGAACCCGGCCGACGCGGCGAGCGCGCGGGCGCCGATGAGCGTCGCGACCGCCTCCTTGAGACGTCCCTTGACGCCCAGGACCGTCGCGCGCGTCACGAGCAGCTCGAGGTTGACCCGGGACATCTCCCGGCGCTCGGCCTCGCGCAGCCCGCGGTCGGCCCAGCGCAGGCTGTCGTCGTGACGCCCGGTGCGCATGTAGGCACGGGACAGGGCGTCCGTCAGCTCGACGTACTCGGCGGTGGCCTCGTGGTCCTCGAAGTCGCGCGCCGCGCGCTCGAGCGGCTCGACAGCTGCATCGCTGTGTCCGAGCGAGATCCGGACCAGGCCTTGCAGGGTGACCGCGCGCAGCTCGGCGAGCCGGTCCCCGCGACGACGGGCCAGCTCGATCGCGCCCGACACGTGCGCGTCCGCATCCGCGTCCCGGTTGACCTCGGTGGCCGCACGCCCCGCGGCCAGATGCAGCTCGACCCGGTCGGCATCGTCGCGAGCCACCTCCAGCGCCTGGCGGAAGTAGCTGAGCGCCCCGTCGTGCGACCCCAGGCGCAGGGCGCGCTCGGCGGCAGCCCACAGGGCCGCGCGAGCAGCCTCGGCCACGGTCTCGCCGTCCGGCCCGTCGGGCTGCGCGCGGTACGCCTCGAGGTAGTGGCTGGCGATCACCCCCGCGATCTCCTCGTCCTGGTGCTGCTCGAAGTGCCGGGCGGCGGCGAGGTGGATCCGTCGACGGTCGCGGCGCGACAGCGTGCCGTAGGCGACCTCACGGACGAGGTCCTGCACGAAGCCGTACTGCCCGCGCTCCGGCGAGCGCGGATCGACGTCGAGAACGAACAGCTCCCGGCGTACGAGCTCACGGAGCTTCCGTTCCCACGACTCCTGCGGGTGCGCGGAGATGTCGGCCAGCGCTCCCAAGGTGAACGTCTTGCCCAGCACCGATGCCTCTTGCACGATCGACCGGTCGACGGCCGGCAGCGCGTCGAGCCTGGACGCCACCAACGCGTGCAAGGTCTCCGGCACGGCCAGGACGCTGAGGTCGCCCACCGGCCTGAACACCGACCCCTCGGCCTCCAGGCGCCCATCCGCGAGCAGCTTCCTGATCGTCTCCACGGCGTAGAGCGGAACGCCCTCGGCACGCTCCCGGATCCGCGCGGACACGTCCTCCGGCAGCCCGGGGACGAGCCCCTCCAGCAGCTCGCGCATGGCGTCGTCCGACAGCGGTTCCAGGTTCAACGACGTGAAGTTGCGCCAGCCCGTCCCCCAACCCGGCCGTCGCTCGACCAGCTCCGGTCGGGTCAGGGCGACCACGTAGATGGGGTGTCCGCGAGACCACTCCAGCAGGTGCTCCAGGAAGTCGAGCAGGCCCGGGTCTGCCCACTGGAGGTCCTCGAAGACGAGTGCGGTCGTGCCGCGCGCGGCGATCCGCTCGAAGAACGTGCGCCATGCGGCGAAGTACGTCTCCGGGTTCCCCGACGCGCGGTCGTCGCCTCCGTCGAGCCCGAGCAGGCGGCGCAGTGCGGGCTCGACCCATCGGCGCTCGGCCTCGTCCGGGACGAACTCGGCCAGCATGTCCGACAGCTTCGCGCCGGCCGTCTGCGGTGACTCCCGCTCGGTGATCTGCGCCCGCGCGCGGACCATCTCGCCCAACGCCCAGAAGCTGACTCCGTCCCCGTAGGCCGGGCAGCGGCCGTGGTGCCAGTAGATGTCCTCGCTCAGCCCGTCGACGTACTTCAGGAGCTCCCAAGCGAGCCGGCTCTTGCCGATCCCGCCCTGCCCCATCACCGACACCACACGAGGCCGTCGCTCGGCACCCACCGCGTGCAGGAAGTCCTTCAGCATGCGCAGCTCGCTCTGACGCCCGGTGAAAGGCGCCTCGAGGTGCCCGGTCCGCCCAACCCCGCGGCGCTCGGAGAGGACGCGCACCGCACGGAAGGCCGGCACCGGTTCCGCCTTGCCCTTCATGGTGTGCGCCCCCGCGTCCTCGTACGCGATCGAGTTCGCGGTGGCGTGCCGGGTCGCTTCCCCGACGAACACCGCACCCGGCTCGGCCGCCGACTGCAGCCGGGCCGCGGTGTTCACCAGGTCGCCGGCCACCATGCCCTGGTCGCTCGCTCCGAGCGTCACGGCGGCCTCGCCGGTGAGCACCCCGGCCCGGGCGCGCAGGCCGGGTGCTCCGGCCTTCTCGCCGAGCACGGCGACCGCCTCGACCAGGTCGAGTGCGCTGCGCACGGCCCGCTCGGCGTCGTCCTCGTGTGCGACCGGGGTGCCCCACACCGCCATCACCGCGTCGCCGATGAACTTCTCCACCGTTCCGCCGTACCGGGAGATCACGACCCGCGCCGACTCGAAGTACTCGGTCAGCAGCTCGCGGGTCTCCTCCGGGTCACGCGCCTCGGACAGCGTCGTGAACCCGACCAGGTCCGCGAACAGCACGCTCACGAGCCGCCGCTCGGCGACCGCCGCCGACGAGGGGGCGTCCGCCGCAGCCGAGGTCGCCGGCAGTGCTGCGGTGACCTCCGCGCCGCACTCACCGCAGAAGCGCGCACCGGGAACGACCGGGGTGCCGCACGTCGCGCACGCAACCGCCAGCCGGGTCCCGCACTGGAGGCAGAACTTCACGGAACCGTCGGGCACGGCCCCGCAGGCCGGGCAGGTCATGCCCGCAGTAAAGCGTGCCCGTCCGGCTCGAGAGGGGTTTCGGCCGATCTGGGCGCTTCGGTCGCGGCGTCCGTCAGCCGCCGGAGGTCGCCAGCTCGGCGGAGGCGTCGACGCGGGCCCACGACCGGTCGTCCAGCCAGCCTTCGGGCAGCACGACCCGTCGCGGTGACCCGAGCCGTCCGCGCGGCGCCCCGACGGACACCTCCGGGAACGGCTGGGCGGCGTCGAGCGTGCCGAGCAGGGCGTCGAGCTCGGCCAGCGTGGAGACCAGGCCGAGAGCCTGACGGGTGTCGCCCCCGACGCCGAATCCCTTCAGATACCACGAGACGTGCTTGCGGAACTCGCGGCAGCCCTTGTCCTCTCCGGCCCACTCGACCATCAGCCCGGCATGCCGGCGCATGACGGCTGCGACCTCGCCGAGCGTCGGGTGCGGGTCGTCCGGCAGCCCGGCGAAGGCCCGGTCGAACGACCGGAACAGCCAGGGCCGGCCGAGGCAGCCGCGTCCGACCACGACGCCGTCGCAGCCGGTCTCGCGCATCATCGCCAGGGCGTCGTCGGCCTCCCAGACGTCGCCGTTGCCCAGTACCGGCACCGACGTGACGTGCTCCTTCAGCCGGGCGACCGCGTCCCAGTCGGCGTGGCCGGAGTAGGCCTGCGCCGCCGTCCGGCCGTGCAGCGCGACGGCTGACACACCCTCCTCCTCGGCGATCCGGCCGGCGTCCAGGTAGGTCAGGTGCTCGTCGTCGATGCCCTTGCGCATCTTCATCGTGACCGGCACCCGCCCGGCCGCGGTGACCGCCGCCCGCAGCACCGCGCGCAGCAGGTCGCGCTTCCACGGCAGCGCCGCTCCCCCGCCACGTCGGGTGACCTTGGGAACGGGGCAGCCGAAGTTCAGGTCGATGTGGTCGGCCCGGTCCTCGGCGACCAGCATCGTCACTGCCTCGCGGACCACCTGCGGGTCCACGCCGTAGAGCTGCAGGCTGCGCGGCGTCTCGTCCGGGGCGAACTCGATGAGCCGCATCGTCTCCGCGTCCCGCTCGACCAGGGCCCGGGTCGTGATCATCTCGCTCACGTACAGACCGCCGCCGTACTCGCGGCACAGGCGCCGGAACGGCGAGTTGGTGATGCCCGCCATCGGGGCGAGAACCACCGGCGGCCCGACCTGCAACGGGCCGATCCGCAACGGGGAGGTGCAACTGATCACCGACCCAGTGTCTCAAGGTCTCGAGTGCGGGCTCCGGGCCGGGCGACCGGGAGCAAGCCGCACCGTAAGTTGCTGGGCATGAGGACGACGCCGGACCCGGTCGAGCCGGTCGCGCAGGCCGAGGGGCTGGTCAAGCAGTTCCGCGACGTGCGCGCGCTCGCCGGCATCGACCTCGCCGTGCGACCGGGTGAGATCGTCGGGCTGCTCGGCCCCAACGGCGCCGGCAAGACCACGACGATCCGGCTGCTGCTCGGTTACCTCAAGCCGACCGAGGGCCGGGTCCGGCTGCTCGGCGGCGACCCGCGCGACGTGAGGCTTCGGGTGCGAGCCGGCTACCTGCCGGGCGACGCGGTCCTGGACCGGAAGATGACGGTCAAGGCCTTGCTGCGCTGGTACGCGGGGCTGCGCGGCGGCGTACCCGACTCGACCGTGCAGGAGCTGTGCGAGCGGCTCGCCCTCGACCCCGGCCGCCGCATCGCCGAGCTGTCCTCCGGCAACCGCCGCAAGGTCGGCATCGTGCAGGCCGTGATGCACGACCCGGACGTGCTGCTGCTCGACGAGCCGACCAGCGGGCTCGACCCGCTGGTGCAGCGGGAGGTGCACGCGCTGTTCCGGGAGCGCCGCGACCGTGGCGCCGGGGTGTTGCTGTCCTCGCACGTCCTGCCGGAGGTGGAGGACGTCGCCGACCGGGTGGTCATGCTGCGGTCGGGGTCGGTCGTGCACGAGTCGTCCGTTGCCGGACTGCGCGACGTCGCGCACGAGCGGCTGGAGCTCGAGCTCGCAGCGGCTCCGCCACCTGGCTTCCTCGACGGCGTGTCCGGTGTCGCGTCCTGGACCGCGCACGACCACAGCGTCACGGTCCAGCTGAACGGGCCGGTGGGCGAGCTGCTCAAGCGCGTCGCCCCGCTCGACGTGCAGCGCATCCGCACCCACGAGCAGGACCTGGAGGACGTCTTCTTCGCCTACTACCGGGAGGACGACCGATGACCAGGACGACGGACGCAGCAGGGACCAGGCGTCCCCTCGTGCTGACCCAGATGCTGGCCTCCCGACGGCGGTCGACGCTCTGGTGGTCGGTGGGAATGGCGTTCCTCGTCCTGGTCGTGATCGCGTCCTACCCCTCGGTGCGTGACTCCGCGGAGGGCTTCGAGTCCTATCTGGAGTCCCTGCCGGAGGGCTTCGCGGAGCTCGTCGGCGCGGAGGGCGGCATCGCCGCCCCGGCCGGCTACCTCAACTCCCAGATGTACTCCAACATGTACCCGCTGCTGCTCATCGTCCTGGGCATCAGCGCCGCGTCGTGGGCGGTCGCCGGGTCCGAGGGCGAGGGGACGCTGGAGATGCTGCTCGCCAACCCGGTGACCCGGTCCCGGGTCGCGGTCGAGCGGCTGGCCGGCGTGGTGGTCCTGACCGGAGCGGTGTCTCTGGCCGCCACGGTCGTGCTCGTGCTGACGGCCCCTGTCGTCGAGCTCACCGGGCTCCCGAGCGGAGCGCTGTGGGCGGCCGGGCTGGGCTCGTGGACCCTCGCCCTCTGCTTTGCCGGGGTGTCGTTCGGGGTCGGCGCAGCGACCGGGTCGAAGGCCGCCGCGATCGGCAGCGGGTCGGCGGCGGCCGCGGGGACGTATGTCCTCTACGGCCTGAGCGCCTTCGTGCAGGCGATCGAGCCGGTGCGCTGGCTCAGCCCCTGGTTCTGGTTCCTCGACTCCGACCCGCTCACCGGGGTCACCTCGACGTTCTGGGTGCAGGGGGTGCTCCTGCCGCTCGCGGTCGGTGCCCTCTTCAGCGTCGCCGGCGTGGCCGTCCTCGTGCGCCGGGACCTGCACTGAGCCTCAGCCCGTGACGGACGCCTCGACCGCCCTGCCCAGGCGAGCGAGGTCCGGCGGCTGCCGTCCTGGCAGGCTGCCGACGACGAGCAGCCCGACCCGCGCCCCGTCGCGCACCACTGCCTCCGACCACACCCAGTCGCTGGCACCGACGCCGTACTCACGCCGGCGGTCGAGGACCGTCGTCGCGTCGGCCCGTGACTGGGTGACCACCGCGACCAGCGGGTCGCTGCGGCGGACCCGCTCGGCCGGCGCGGGGCACGCCCGCCCGATCGCGCCGAGCTGCTCGACGAAGTCCCTCGCCTGCGCCACCTGGGCGTAGTCGAGGACGAGCGCGACCGCGGGCGCCCCGCCGGGACCGCGGTAGGTCGCCTCCAGGGCGTGCGACGGCACCGGCAGCCGCGGCATCCGGGTCAGCCCGGTGCAGCCCAGCGGCACGACGGCCTGCACGACCTGCTCGTTGGCCCGGGCCCGGACCCACGAGCCGTTGCCGACGTACCCGTCCTCCGCGCTGCCCGGGTCGACGTACTGCGTCCACCCGCGGCCCAGGTCGGGCGGGGCCGGCACGTCGGAGGAGTCCAGGTCGCCCGCGGTCTCGGCCGGCACCTGCGGGCCCTTACCGTCGGGAGCGGGCGTGGTCCCGGCGACAGAGGGCCCGGCAACCGACGCGGTGACGGTGGGCACCGGGCTCGTGACCGCCGAGGTCGGGGCCCGGGCGGTCACCGGCTCGGGGGCACCGGAGCCGCAGCCGGCCAGCGCGCCGAGCAGCGCGACGGCGGCAGCGGTCGCCAGGTGTCGTCTCACGGGTCACCCACCGTTCGAGGAGAAGTGCTGGTAGTCCGGGTGGGCCCACCGCGCCCCCCACAGCCAGCCCTCGGCCCGCATCGCCTTCGCGATCGGCCCGTTGCGCAGGATCATGCCCTTCCGCGGGCGCCGCCGGTCGAGGAAGGCCCGGCCCTCCGTCGGGTAGACCCGGGACCGGGTGATGTACGGGTTCTCGACGGTGTTGATGTCGATGGCGTTGCCGTAGGAGTGCTGCGAGAG
>DASTVO010000256.1:0-6897 GCA_035759075.1 Actinomycetes bacterium | reverse complement strand
GGCACGCCGCGCAACGTGCCGCTCTACGAGCGTCTCGGATTCCACGTCGTCGAGGAAGCTGACTCGCCCGAGGGCGGCCCGCACGTCTGGTTCATGCGCCGGGACCCCTAGTGGCGCGATTTCGTCGACGAGCCTGAACGCGCACGGCATGACCGATCAGTGGCAGTTCCGGCGTTTGCGAGCGGCTTCCCGATGGGTCCACCGCCCACCCCGCCGTCGTTCGATGACCGGCCGAGAGGGAGGCGGCGATGGCCGATCCGGTGGGCAACATCATCGGGGACTATCGGGGGTTCGCCGCGCAGCAGCACGACCGCCTGCTCGCCCGGGGCATCGACATCCGCCGGTACCCGCTCAGCCACGTCGCCGTCCGCGTGATGAGTGCGCCCGGCACGCGGCGGAATGACGCACCCTCATCGCGGCAGATGAGGAAGTAAGTTAGCGATCTTCCGCGATCTAGCCGCGGCTCCCGAACGTGTAACGCTTCCATCGCGTCCGGCCCAGACGAACTGCGCACCGAGTGGAAGATCATCGACCTCGATTTCGTTGACCGCGCTTGCACGCCGTACCGACCAGAGTCGATGACGTACTTCAACAAGGTCCGCTGGGCTGCCGTCAACGACGCACTGCTCCTCGCCCTCCGACCGGCCCAGGACGACTCCCATCATGCGTTCCCGTCAATAGCCCGTTTCGCCAAAGGACTCAGGCGACGAGATCGGCCAGCGCTGTCGCTGATGCTGTCAGAACCGATCACTGACTTTCCTGGTCAAATCACAAATGGGATCCACCGGCTCACGGCCATGAGAGGTCAGGGCATTCGCTGGACCGTCGGCTACTACCTAGTCGATGATGAAGGCGGCACCTGGATGCGGTCCATCGACCAGGAGCCGTTCTAAGACGCGGCAACACGCAACCGACGGCACGTGAGGACGTTGGTCGGTCGCTTGAAACTCAAGCCGACTGGGCGACTCCGTGATCCGCGGCTTGACGCGTCTCTGCTGTTCTGGGTCGGTTCAGCGCACCGTTTGCGCCTTCTAGCCGTGCTGGTTAATGGCTGCGAGGAAGGCCCGGCCGGCAGCTTCCACCACGTCCGTAGACGACGCCGTGACCGTTACCCGGCGGCCCGGCATCTCTACCCCGAGCTCGACTTCGCCGACGGCCTCGCTTCCAGGGCCGACCGAGTATGCGCGGAACGCGACTACTCGCGCCGCCACCCCTGTGGCCCGTGAGATCGAGTCGCAGACGGCGTCGATGAGTCCATTACCGGACCCCTCGGCGTGAACTTGCTTCCCTTGGCGGGTCAGTTGCACGCTGGCCCGCGGCCCGTCCTGCGATCCCCCGGCGTACGTGATCGTGTCGAACTGCCAGCTGGTCGATGGTTTGGTCATGCGCTGCTCCTGGCTCGAGCGGAGCGTCGGCTCGGTTCACGGCAGCATAAGGCGCCTTGGATCGACCGGGGGAGCCCCGATCCTTGAGGCAGGCTCCGGCCGGTAAGCCCCCAGGTTCCGCGATTGCGATCCATATGGATCCAGCGCTTGCCGCTGGT
Source organism: Actinomycetes bacterium (assembly GCA_035759075.1). Classification (GTDB taxonomy): domain Bacteria; phylum Actinomycetota; class Actinomycetes; order JACCUZ01; family JACCUZ01; genus DASTVO01. The sequence goes on along the minus strand of DASTVO010000256.1, from coordinate 5,354 downwards.
CACCTGTCGCGTCACCGGATTTGGGTTGCCGAGCGCATGCGGCGGAAAGACGCACACCTCTTAGAACCCGCGGATTGCGGCCTGAGCGGACGCCCGACGTATCCGGGATCCTGTTGATTCTCCGACTAGAAGCACGCGCTGCGGCGCAGGCGTTCGCGCCGGTCCGCAGCGCCCCATGCAACCGCGAGCAGAGGTCGCACGTGTCAGGCTTTGACACGTCCCTGCTCTCGCCGGATGGGGAATGGCATGGATCCCAGCCGCGAACGCGACTTTACCGCGTTCTATGACGCGACCTGGGCGCGAACGGTCGCTTGCGCCTACGCCATGACCGGGGTTCTCGGCGACGCCGAGGACCTTGCCCAGGAGGCCTACAGCAGGGCCTGGCCGCGGTGGTCGTCGCTGCGCGAGTACGACGACCCCGGGGCGTGGGTCCGTCAGGTGGCGACCCGCCTAGCAGTCTCGCGATGGCGGCGGGCCCGGACTGCGGCCGGGTTCCTGGCCAGCTCTAGGGGCCCGGAGCATGTAGCGCCACCGTCGGAGACGACCGCCGCCCTCATCGGAGCGCTCAAGCAGCTGCCAGAGGCACAGCGGCGGGCCGTCGTGCTCCACCATCTCGGCGAGCTCCCCGTCGGCGAGATCGCCCGGATCGAGCATTGCCCCGAGGGAACCGTCAAGGCCCGCCTCTCCCGCGGTCGCGCCGCCCTCGCCACCCTCCTCGCTCCCCAGGACGGAGAACCCTCCCATGCCTGACCTGGACCAGCTGCTCGACACCCTCGTCACCGACGTCGGTGCGCGCACCCGAGCCCCCGGCGCGCCGACGGCCATCAAGCGGGCGCACCGGCGGCGTACGAAGGCCGCGGCCGCCGTGGCGGTCATGGTCGCGGCCACCGCCGCCGTGATCGCGGGATCCGCCGTGACCGTCCCCGGCCTCGACGACGACCGGAGCGCGCCGCCTCTTGAACAGCCTGAGCCGACCAAGAACCCCGGGCTGACCACGCCGTTGATCGCGCCCGAGTCACTGCTCGACCTCCGCGAGCTCGGCTTCCACCTCGAGCGGGCACCCGACCTGGCACTGTCTGGCGCCTGGGCGGTCGACCGGGACTGGCAGTCGATCGAAGTCCAGGTCCTCGATGGCGAGAGCAACGGCAGGCGCCTGAACGTGAAGGTGAATTACGAGGGTCGGCCGATGTCGAACATCCCCGGGACCAACAACGGCGAACCCGTCACGGTCAATGGGGTCCCCGGCACCTACGCCGAGCACCACGGCGACGGGTTCCACACGGCCGTCCTGGCCTGGGAGTACGCACCGGACTCGTGGGCCCGAGTGGACGCAGGCTGGACCGACGCGGAGCTGCCGTCGGACCTGCGCAGCAAGATGCTCACCGCTGCCGAGGCCGTCAGGCCCGGCGGCAAGACCCTGCTCCTCCCGGTCCGCTTCGGCTCGGCGCCCGCATCACTACCGGCGATCGCGAACGCGCACCGCGTCGACTTCCTCAAGGACGAGGGCGAATCCGGCTGGACGATGTATGTGCGGGTCGACGACGACGTCATGGTCTCGGCCACCACAGCCGTGGCCCCCGACGAGTGCCTCGAGTTCACCTACCGAGGTCACCGCGGCTGCGTGGTCCCGAGTGATGGCGGAGGGACGGCAGTAGGGATCCACCACGGCGACGTCGATGTGACCTACGAGTTCGACCCAGGGCGTGAGCTGCCGGTCGAGGACATGAAGCGGCTGCTCGCCGGCGCGACGGTCGCCAGCACCCCCTTCGACCCGACGACGTGGTTCGACCTGAGGACCGCTCTGGGAGGCTGAGCACCAGCTCCCTCAGGGGACAGGTACGAGGCGACGTGATCCTCAGGAGTGGATTCGTCGGCACTGTGACTTTGGTGCTTCGGCTCGCCGCATGTGGGTCTGATGGCGGCCCGAAGGCACGCACGTCCGTCGAAGCGGCCACCTCGACGCAGAGCGGCATGAGCGGCGGAATGACGCACGCGGCGGACCGGTCGGATCGAAAATGTCACACGAAGCGAACAGTCACTTCAATGGTTCGTGGCGGTTCATCACCGATCGCGTCGATGGCCAGGTAGAGGTCGCTGAGGGCGTCACCATCGCCAATAGCCGTTGCCTTGTACCTGTAATTGTTCGGCGTCGACGTGAAGTAGCTCATGACGAGGTTGATCGGCTCGCGAGCGCTCATGACGCAATGGTCACAGAGTCAGGTTGTGAGGCCCGGTCGGGTCGGTCGCGGCGGAAGGACGCACGTCGCGACGTGTGCTCGCGGACGCGGGGATCGCGAACGCCGAGCATCCAGCGCTCTGAGGTCAGCTGACCATCCCGGACCTGTGAGCGAGCACTACCGCTTGCACCCTGTCGCGGACGCCGAGCTTGGCGAGGACTCTCGCGACATGCGTCTTCACGGTGGCATCGCCGACGACGAGGCGCCCGGCGATTTCCGCGTTCGAGAGCCCTTCTGCCATGAGGCTGAGGACCTCGGTCTCGCGAGCGGTGAGGTCGACCGGCAGCTGGGGTCGCGGGGGCGGTTGATTGTCTGCGAACCGCGCGATCAACCGCCTCGTCACGCTCGGTGCGAGCAACGCGTCGCCTTCGCTTGCCACCTTGATCGCGTGGACGAGTTGGCTCGCAGGTGCGTCCTTCAGTAGGAAACCACTGGCACCGGCGGCAAGTGCGGCATAGACGTGTTCGTCGAGATCGAAGGTCGTGAGGATGACGATCTTGGGGCCGGCCTTCATGGCGCCGATCCGGCGTGTCGCCTCGAGGCCGTCCAGGCGAGGCATCCGGATGTCCATGAGCACCACGTCGGGTGCTAGCTCTTCGGCCCGGGCGACGGCGTCAGCACCGTCGACGGCATCCCCGACCACGGTGATGTCCGGCTCGGCGTCGAGGATCATTCGGAGGCCGGTGCGGACGAGCTCCTCGTCGTCGGCGAGCAGAACCCGGATCATGCCGGCTTCCACTCCAGCGGGATCCGGGCATGGACCGAGAAGCCGCCGCCCCCGGTTGTGGGACCGGTGTCGATTGTGCCGCCGTACAACGAGACCCGCTCGCGCATGCCCATGAGTCCGTGGGAGCCACTGTCGTGGCCGTTGAGCGGCTGCATGCTGTCGGTCGGCCCCTGGTCGGTCACCTCGATGTCCAGCCAGTCCGGCTCGTACCGCAGTCGCACGTCAACCGGGACCTGTCCCGCATGCTTCAGGGCGTTGGTCATGGCCTCCTGCACGATCCTGTACCCGGTCAGTTCGACCCCAGCGGGCAGCGTCCGGACGGCGCCCTCGACGCAGAGGTCGACCGGCACTCCCGTCGCCCTCAGCCGAGCCACGAGGTCCGGAACCTCTTGCAGGGTCGGCTGCGGCACCGTGCCTGCGCCTGCGCCACCGTCGGTGAGCAGACCCAGCAGGCGGCGCATCTCGGCCATACCGCTGCGACCGGCCGTCTCAATGGAGGAAAGTGCCTCGCGTGCCTGGTCCGGGGAGGTGTCGAGCGCCCGCTGCGCGCCCTGTGCCTGGATCACGATCACGCCCATGCTGTGCGCGACCAGGTCGTGCAACTCTCGTGCGACACGAGCCCGCTCCTCGGCGACGGCCCTCGTGGCCTGCTCGTGCCTACTCCGCTCGGCCGCCTCGGCGCGCTCGGTCAACGCCCCGGCGGCCCGTGCACGGTGGCGCATCCATCGGCCGAATCCCCACACGCCGAACAGGATGAACCACGCCGGGACCACCTCGTCCCAGGCAGCGCCGTCCCGGAGCCGCGGGATGTCGGCGAGGAGCACCAGGAGTACGACGGCCGCCGGACCGACGAAGGTGAACGGCCGCGACCCGTGTGCGCCCACCGCGTACAACGCGATGATCACGGCGAAGAAAGGCTGCCCGAGCCCACCACCGAGCTCGAACTGCAACCATGCCGAAGCCACGACGGTCACGAAGACGGCCACCGCGAACCTACGGCGGACGAGCAGCGGAAGCGTGAACGCCGCAGCCAAAACTGTATGCACCGCAGCACCGCCCACCAGACCTGCCGGGGGCGAGACCCAGACCTGGGCAACCGCCGTGACGGCGAGGGTCAGCACGACGACGACCTCGAAAAGCAGCAGCGGCCGGGCACGAGGCATGGCCCGACGGTAGTGACTGCCTGGCAGCCGCACATCCACGTTGCGGAGGATGCTCACGATCGTGGGTCCGCCATGCGGGGGACCCGAGACCGTCATCAGTGCTGACGACGTCAGGTGACTGGCATCCCTACCGTCGAAGGACCGGCGAGGGACGCCGGCGTTGAAGGGAGTTCGTCATGGTGTCGAGTGTCCAGCTGACGGGTCGAGCGGCGGCCACCTCGGGAGTGCTGGTGATCGCCGGCGTGGAGGGGGAGTGGCTGTTCAACCCGCAACGCAACGACGGCGCGGTGACGAACATGCCGGTGTTCGCACTGCTCCTGGTGACAGCCACGGCCGGTTTCGCCTTGCTCCTCACCGCGGTCATGGGTCTGCGCGCACAAACGGTCTGTCCCACAAGGCCGGTACGCATTGGCGCGCTCATGACCGTGACCGGTGCAGGTTTGCTGGTCGTCTTCGGCCTGGTCGGTCTGATCACCGCCCTGCTAAGCGGGTCTCCGCTGGAGGCATCGTTCATCGCCTTCCTGCTCGGCATGCTGCTGCTGTCGGTCGGCCCGGTGACGTGGGGTCTGTCACTCAGGAGGCGTCCCCCGACTCGCGGTGTCTGGCAGATGCTCCTGCTGTCGGGCATCTTCGCCTTCGGTGCCCTCGCGATCGAACCGGACCCATGGCACGACATCAGCCTCGTGGCCATGTTCGCGGCCTGGTCCGCACTCGGCGTACTCCTCCTGCGGCAGGCAAATCAGTTGGCGTACGAGCGCACGCCAGACCACACCGCCCACCGGGTGCAGGACCACTCTGAACGCAGCCACGGCTGACAGGCCGTTGCGGGGGCCCAGCAGTCATTCTGTGCGGAAAGACGCATGATGATCGACACGAGTGGGCGAACAGAACCGTCATTCTGTGCGTATCTCAGTCGGCCCTTCGCGTGCGGGCTGAGGGCATCCGCCCTGATCGGCGGCACGGCTCGCTCCGAGCGCACTCGTTCCCGGCGCCGACCTCGACAAGCTGCGGCCATACGTGTCGACAAACAGCACGCAGCCCCGCAGCTTCAGGCGAGGCCAACCCCGATGGGCGACCAGAGGGCGCTTCCAGCACCCAAAGTTGGTGCGCAGCCCGCCCAAGCGGGTCACCGGCACACCGTGTGCTACTCGGTACGGCGTGGGCTTGTCGGCGCAGGGGTGAGAATCGCGCGAATGAAGTCTCGGTACGCCCGATCTTCGTGGCCGT
>DASTVO010000255.1:0-6368 GCA_035759075.1 Actinomycetes bacterium | reverse complement strand
CGCGGTCGCTGCAGCTCGCGCCGCCGACGCCGGGCACGACGTCACCGGCGTGCACCTGGCGCTGTCGAGCAACCCCGCGTCGTACCGCAGTGGCGCCCGCGGCTGCTGCACGTTGGAGGACGCCCGCGACGCGCGCCGCGCTGCCGACGTGATCGGCATCCCGTTCTACGTCTGGGACCTCGCCGAGCGCTTCCGCGAGGACGTCGTCGACGACTTCGTGGCCGAGTACGCCGCCGGCCGCACCCCCAACCCGTGCCTGCGGTGCAACGAGAAGATCAAGTTCGCAGCGGTCCTCGACAAGGCGCTCGCGCTCGGCTTCGACGCGGTTTGCACCGGTCACTACGCGCGGGTGCGCGACGGCCGGCTGCTGCGGGCCGTCGACGAGCACAAGGACCAGTCGTACGTGCTCGCCGTCCTCACCCCGCACCAGGTCGCGCACGCGATGTTCCCGCTCGGCGACTCGCGCAAGGACGCCGTGCGGCGGGAGGCCGACAGACGCGGCCTGGCAGTTGCCGCCAAGCCCGACAGCCACGACATCTGCTTCATCGCCGACGGCGACACCGCCGGCTTCCTGCAGCGCCGGCTCGGTGACGCACCCGGCCCGGTCGTCGACCAGGACGGCGAGGTCGTCGGCGCGCACGACGGCGCGTACGCCTTCACGGTCGGCCAGCGTCGCGGGCTGCGCGTCGGCCGCCCTGCGCCGGACGGACGGCCTCGCTACGTCCTCGACGTGTCCCCGGTCGACCGGACGGTCACGGTCGGGCCGGCCGAGCTGCTCGACGTCTCGCTGCTGACGGGGGAGCGGCCGGTGTGGAGCGGACCGGTGCCGGTCACCGCCACGCCGTGCCTCGCACAGGTCCGGGCGCACGGCGAGCCCGTTGCGGCCACCGTGCGCTGCGACGGCGACAGCGTGCTGGTCGAGCTGGCCGAGCCGTTGCGCGGCGTGGCACCCGGCCAGGCGGTCGTCCTCTACGACGGCGATGCGGTCATCGGGTCGGCGACCATCGCTGCGACCGCGCCGGCTGCGGCCAGGACATGACCGGGCCCGAGGGTCGGTGGCTGCACGCTGCCGTCGAGCGCGCGGTCGCCAACGTCGCCGAGGGCGGTGGACCCTTCGCTGCGCTGGTCGTACGCGGGGAGGACGTGGTCGCCGACGGCGTCAACCGGGTGACCCGCGACCTCGACCCCACGGCGCACGCCGAGGTGGTGGCCATCCGGGCGGCCTGCCGTGCGCTGGAGACGCACGTCCTGACCGGCACGGTGCTCGTCAGCTCCTGCGAGCCGTGCCCGCTGTGCCTGTCCGCCGCGCTGTGGGCGCGGGTGGACGCGGTCCTCTACGCCGCCGACCGTCACGACGCGGCCGACGGCGGGTTCGACGACCGCGCGTTCTACGACTTGTTCGACCGCCCCCGCGACACCTGGGAGCTGCCGGTCCGGCAGCTCTCTGTCGACGGCGCGGCGAGCCCCTTCCAGGCATGGCTGGCCAAGGCGGACCGTGTCGAGTACTGACCGGGACGAGGGGCTCAGGTCCTTCTCTCCCGGCCACGGCTGGGCCACGGGCGTCGGGTCGATGCCGCACACGGACCCGCGCGAGGCCGCCGCCGTCGTCGCCGGGGAGCTGCCCGACCTGCCGCACCTGCCCGAGCTGCCCGGTCGCGGCCCCGGCGCCGACATGGTCGGGCGCGCCGCGGCCCTGCTGGTCGACCTGCACGTCGACGTGCAGCCCTCCGGCTGGCGCCTCGTCGACCGGCCCGGGCGCGACGAGCGGCGGGCGACCGCGTACCTCTCCCAGGACCTGGACGAGCTCGAGTCGGCCTGTCAGGGGGCCACCGGGCCGGTCAAGCTGCAGGTCGCCGGGCCGTGGACGACGGCCGCCGCGCTGCGCCTCACCCGCGGCGAGCCGGTGCTCTCCGACCCCGGTGCGGTCCGGGACCTCGTCGCCTCGCTCACCGAGGGGGTCGTCGCGCACGTCGCCGACCTGCGCCGCCGCCTGCCGGGCGCCGCTCCGCTGCTCCAGCTGGACGAGCCGGCGCTGCCCGCCGTGCTCGCCGGCGGGATCCGGTCCTCCTCCGGCGCCCGCCGGTTCGCGCCGGTCCCGGCGCAGGACGCGCAGTCCGTCCTGCGGTCCGTCGTCACCGCGGTCGACGTCCCGGTCGTCGTGCACTGCTGCGCGGCCCGGCCACCGGTCGGGCTGCTGCACCGCGCCGGCGCCGCCGGGCTCTCTCTCGACCTGACCCAGGTGTCGCAGGAGACCGACGTGGAGCTCGGGACCGCTCTCGAGGACGGGGTCGCGCTCTTCGCCGGCGTCGTCCCTGCCGTGCCGTCGCAGGGGGACGGGCTGTCGGCGGCGGCGGGTACGGTCGGCCCGGTACGGCGCCTGTGGCACCGGCTCGGCCTGCCCGCGGAGGGTCTGCGCCGGGTCGTGGTCACGCCCACGTGCGGCATGGCGGGAGCGGACCCGGAGCACGTCCGGTCCGCGCTGCGGCTCGCCCGGGAGGCCGCCGGCCAGCTCGCCCACGACCCGGAGGACTGATGCCCGCCGACGCCCAGCCCGACAGCCAGCCCGCGGCCCAGCCGGACATGCAGCCCGCGGCAAAGCACCGCCACGCCGAGCTCGTCGAGATCGTCGACCGGGCCCGCTTCGACTACTACGTGCGCGACTCGCCGACCATGGCCGACGCCGAGTTCGACGAGCTGATGCAGGAGCTGGAGGCGCTGGAGGCAGCCCACCCCGAGCTGCGCACACCCGACTCGCCGACGCAGACGGTGGGCGGGACCTTCTCCACCGAGTTCACCGCGGTCGACCATCTCGAGCGGATGATGAGCCTCGACAACGCCTTCACCGTCGAGGAGCTCACCACCTGGGCCGACCGGGTCGAGCGCGACGCCGGCGGAGCAGACGTCCACTACCTGTGCGAGATCAAGGTCGACGGGGTGGCGATCAACCTGCTGTACGAGCAGGGCCGGCTGGTGCGGGCGCTGACCCGCGGCAACGGCGTGACCGGCGAGGACGTGACCCTCAACGTGCGCACCCTCGACTCGGTCCCGACCCGGCTGACCGGAGCCGACGTCCCGGCGCGGTTCGAGGTGCGCGGGGAGGTGTTCTTCCCGGTCGAGGCCTTCGCCGACCTCAACGCGCGGCTGGTCGAGGCGGGCAAGGCGCCGTTCGCCAACCCGCGCAACGCCGCCGCCGGCTCGCTGCGGCAGAAGGACCCGCGGGTGACCGCGAGCCGACCGTTGCGGATGGTCGTGCACGGTGTCGGTGCTCGAGACGGGTTCAGCCCGCCGCGCCAGTCCGCCGCCTACGAGACGCTGCGCGGCTGGGGGCTGCCGGTGAGCGAGCGCTACCGGGTGGTGGACGACCTGTCCGGCGTCATCGCGTACATCGAGCACTACGGCGAGCACCGCCACGACGTCGAGCACGAGATCGACGGGGTCGTCGTCAAGGTCGACGAGGTGGCCGTGCAGCGGCGCCTCGGCTCGACCTCACGTGCACCGCGGTGGGCGATCGCGTTCAAGTACCCGCCGGAGGAGGTCACCACCAAGCTGCTCGACATCCGGGTGAACGTCGGTCGTACCGGGCGGGTCACGCCCTACGGCGTGATGGAGCCGGTCTTCGTCAGCGGCTCCACCGTCGAGATGGCGACGCTGCACAACGCCTCCGAGGTCCGCCGCAAGGGCGTGCTCATCGGCGACTCGGTCGTCCTGCGCAAGGCCGGCGACGTCATCCCCGAGATCGTCGGGCCGGTGGTCGACCTGCGCGACGGCACCGAACGTGAGTTCGACATGCCGACCGAGTGCCCCGAGTGCGGCACGCCGTTGCGCCCGGAGAAGGAGGGCGACGCCGACATCCGCTGCCCCAACTCGCGCAGCTGCCCGGCCCAGCTGCGTGAGCGCATCTTCCACCTCGCCGGCCGCGGTGCCTTCGACATCGACGTCCTCGGCTACGAGGCAGCCGTCGGCCTCCTCGAGGCGGGAGTGGTCCAGGACGAGGGCGACGTGTTCGCGCTCGACGAGGACAAGCTGCTGCGGGTCGAGATGTTCCGCCGCAAGGACGGCGAGCTGAGTGCCAACGGCCGCAAGCTGCTCGCGGCGCTGGAGGCCGCGAAGCAGCGGCCGCTGTGGCGGGTGCTGGTGGGGCTGTCGATCCGGCACGTCGGCCCGACGGCCGCACAGGCGTTGGCACGCGGCTTCCGCGACATCGAGAAGATCCGTACGGCGTCGCTGGAGCAGCTCGCGCAGACCGACGGCGTCGGTGAGGTCATCGGCCAATCGGTGCTCGACTGGTTCGACGTCGACTGGCACCGCGCCATCGTGGCGCGATGGCGCGACTCCGGCGTCCGGACGGCCGAGGAGGTCGGCGACGAGGGACCCCGCCCGCTGGAGGGCCTCTCCGTCGTGGTGACCGGGTCGCTCGACGGGCTCTCCCGCGACCAGGCGACCGAGGCGATCCAGGCCCGGGGCGGCCGTGCCGCGGGGTCGGTGTCGAAGAAGACCGACTTCGTGGTCGTCGGCGAGAGCCCCGGTTCCAAGCACGACAAGGCCCTGCAGCTCGGCGTGCCGGTGCTCGACGAGGCCGGCTTCATGGTGCTGCTGGAGCAAGGCCCGGACGCGGCGCGAGCGCTCGCCGGCCCGGGATAGGGCTGCGAGGTGCGCCCCTAGGATGGGCGGGTCAGCCCGGCCTCCGGGAGCAGCCCACCGTCGAGGAGCCCTACCCGCATGTCCGACAGCGGTTCGATCACGCGCGACGAGGTGGCTCACCTGGCCCGCCTCGCCCGGCTCGCGCTCGACGACGACGAGCTGGACCGTTTCGGTCCTCAGCTCGACGTCATCATCGGCGCCGTGTCGCGGATCAGCGAGCTCGACACCGCGGACGTCCCACCGACCTCCCACGCGCTGCCCCTGACCAACGTCACGCGCCCGGACGAGCTGCGCGGCGGGCTCACCCCGGCGCAGGCGCTGGCCGGCGCTCCGGCGGCCGAGGACGGCAGGTTCCGGGTGCCGCGGATCCTGGGGGAGGAGGCGTGACCGACCTCGTCCGGATGACCGCCGCGCAGACGGCTGAGGCACTCGGCCGGGGCGACGCCTCGGCGCTCGAGGTCACCGACGCCCATCTGGACCGCATCGCGGCCGTGGACGGTGCCGTGCACGCGTTCCTGCACGTCGACGCCGACGGCGCCCGCGAGGCCGCTCGGCGCGTCGACGCCCGACGCTCCGCCGGGGAGGACGTCGGCCCGCTCGCCGGCGTGCCGATCGCGGTGAAGGACGTCATCGCGACCGAGGGCCTCCCGACGACCTGTGGCTCGCGGATGCTCGAGGGGTGGGTGCCGCCCTACGACGCGACCGTCACCCGGCGGCTGCGCGAGGCGGGCATGGTCGTGCTCGGCAAGACGAACATGGACGAGTTCGCGATGGGCTCCTCCACCGAGCACTCCGCGTACGGCCCGACGCACAACCCGTGGGACCTCGAGCGCATCCCGGGCGGCTCCGGCGGCGGCTCGGCAGCGGCCGTCGCCGCGTTCGAGGCGCCGCTCGCGATCGGCACGGACACCGGCGGCTCGATCCGCCAGCCCGCAGCCGTCACCGGCACCGTCGGCATCAAGCCCACGTACGGCGGTGTCTCCCGCTACGGCCTCGTCGCGCTCGCGTCGTCCCTCGACCAGGCCGGGCCCTGCGCGCGGACCGTGCTCGACGCCGCGCTGCTGCACGCGGTCATCGGCGGGCACGACCCGCTGGACTCCACGTCGGTGGACGCGCCGGTCCCGGACATAGTGGCCGCAGCCCGCGCCCAGGACGTGCGCGGGATGCGGATCGGCGTGGTGAAGCAGTTCACCGGGGAGGGCTACCAGGCCGGCGTGGAGCAGCGCTTCCGTGAGTCGGTGGCGCAGCTCGAGCAGCTCGGCGCCACGGTCGTGGAGGTCGACTGCCCGGCGTTCGACTACGCGCTGCCGGCCTACTACCTGATCCTGCCGAGCGAGTGCTCGTCGAACCTCGCGAAGTTCGACGGCATGCGCTACGGCCTGCGGGTCGGCGACGACGGGACCGCGAGCGCCGAGGACGTCATGGCGCTGACCCGGGACGCGGGCTTCGGCGCCGAGGCGAAGCGGCGGATCATGCTTGGCACGTACGCGCTCTCCAGCGGCTACTACGACGCCTACTACGGGCAGGCGCAGAAGGTCCGGACGCTCATCACGCGCGACTTCGACGCCGCGTTCGAGCAGGCCGATGTGCTCGTCTCGCCGACCACGCCGACGACCGCGTTCCGCCTCGGCGAGCGGCTCGACGACCCGCTGGCGATGTACCTCGCCGACCTGTGCACCATCCCGTCGAACCTGGCGGGCAACGCGTCGATGTCGCTGCCGGTCGGG
>DASTVO010000254.1:0-6626 GCA_035759075.1 Actinomycetes bacterium | reverse complement strand
GCGCCGCGCGGACCCCACGGGCGATCTCGACGTCCTCCCGGGCGGTGAGGACGAGCGTACGAGCCACCGCGCCGTCCGCCGAGAGGTCGGCATCGCCCACCGCACCGGCGTTGCGCACAGGGTCGAGGGCCAGACCGAGGAAGCCCAGCCGGTCAACCGCGCGCCGGCGCACCTCCGGAGCGTGCTCGCCGACACCGCCGGTGAACACCAGCGCGTCCAGGCCGCCGAGGGACGCGGTCATCGACGCGACGCCGGCCGCGAGCCGGTGCAGGTACACCTGCATCGCCAGGCAGGAGTCCGGGTCGCCGCTCGCCTCACGCTCGAGCACCTCGCGCATGTCCTTGGAGCCGGCGAGGCCGAGCAGCCCGCTGTCGCTGTCCAGACCGTCGCGCACCTCGGCCGCGCCCAGGCCGCCGTGCGCCACGAGCCACAGCAGCAGCCCGGGGTCCACAGCGCCTGCTCGGGTCGCCATCACGATCCCGTCGAGCGGAGTGAAACCCATGGTGGTGTCGACGGCACGGGTCCCGCGGATCGCCGCCAGGGAGGCCCCGGAGCCGAGGTGTGCCACCACCAGGCGGAGGTCGTCGCGGCCGAGCAGCTCCCGCGCGCGACGGCTCGCCCACGCGTACGACAGGCCGTGGAACCCGTACCGCCGCAGCCCGTGCCGCTCCCGCCAGGCCCTCGGGAGGGCGTACGTGCGTGCCTCGACCGGGAGGTCGGCGTGGAACGCGGTGTCGAAGCAGGCGACGGCCGGCAGGTCGGGGCGCGCCCGTCGGACGGCCTCGACGACGTCGAGCGCAACGGGCTGGTGCAGCGGCGCCAACGGCGTCAGGGCACGGAGGTCGGCGAGCAGCGCGTCGTCGACGCGAGCGGGCGCCGCGTACCGCGGTCCGCCGTGCACGATGCGGTGCCCGACCGCGTCGACAGGGACGTCGCGCAGCAGCTGGGCGGCGCGTTCCTCGACCTCCGCCGGGGCGGTGTCGACCGCCGCGACCGTGTCGTCCGACGGGTCCAGCACCCGGAGCTTGGCACTGCTCGACCCGGTGTTGACGGTGAGGACCCGCACGCTGTCAGCTCGTCGCGTCGGCGTCGGCCCACTGCCAGTGCCGGATGTCGGGCGGGTCCTCCCCCATCTCCCGGGTGTATGCACGGTGCCGCAGCCGCTCGTCGACCATCTGCTGCCGCAGCGCAGCAGCGCGCGAACCGAGCTTCGGTACCCGGTCGATGACGTCGATGACCAGGTGGAAGCGGTCGAGGTCGTTGAGCATGACCATGTCGAAGGGCGTGGTCGTGGTCCCCTCCTCCTTGTAGCCGCGGACGTGCAGGTTGGGGTGGTTGCGCCGGCGGTAGGTCAGCCGGTGGATGAGCCACGGGTAGCCGTGGTAGGCGAAGACGATCGGCTTGTCGGTCGTGAAGAGCGTGTCGAACTCGCGGTCCGACATTCCGTGCGGGTGCTCCCCCTCGTCCTGGAGGCGCATCAGGTCGACGACGTTGACGACCCGGACCTTGAGGTCGGGCAGGTGCTCCCGCAGCAGCTTCGCCGCCGCGAGGGTCTCGATGGTGGGTACGTCGCCGGCGCAGCCCAGGACGACGTCCGGCTCGCCGTCGTCGCGGTGGCCGGCCCACTCCCAGATCCCCGCCCCGCGGGTGCAGTGCAGGACCGCCTCGTCCATCGGCAGCCAGCTCGGCGTCGGCTGCTTCCCGGCGACGACGACGTTGACGTAGTCCCTGCTGCGCAGGCAGTGGTCGACGATCGAGAGCAGACAGTTCGTGTCCGGCGGCAGGTAGACGCGGATGATCTCCGCCTTCTTGTTGACCACGTGGTCGATGAAGCCAGGGTCTTGGTGGGAGAAGCCGTTGTGGTCCTGCTGCCACACGTGCGACGTGAGCAGGTAGTTCAACGAGGCCAGTGGCCTCCGCCACGGGATGTCGCGGGTCACCTTCAGCCACTTCGCGTGCTGGTTGAACATCGAGTCGACGACGTGGATGAACGCCTCGTAGCAGCTGAAGAGGCCGTGCCGGCCGGTCAGCAGGTAACCCTCGAGCCACCCCTGGCACAGGTGCTCGCTGAGGATCTCCATGACGCGGCCGTCGGGGGAGAGGTGGTCGTCGGACTCCAAGCGTTCGGCGACCCAGGTGCGGTCGGTGACCTCGAAGACCGCCGAGAGCCGGTTGGACGCGGTCTCGTCCGGGCCGACGAGCCGGAAGCTCTGCATGTTGGCCCGCATGACGTCACGGAGGAACGCACCGAGCACCCGCGTCGGCTCCGCCGTGCTCCGGCCGGGAACCGTGACGTCGACTGCGTAGTCGCGGAAGTCGGGCAGCGCGAGGTCCCGCAGCAGCAGGCCGCCGTTGGTGTGCGGGTTGGCGCTCATGCGCCGGTCCCCCTGCGGGGGCAGCAGGCGCAGCCGTTCCACCAGCCGGCCGTCATCGTCGAAGAGCTGCTCCGGCTGGTAGCTGCGCAGCCACTCGGCGAGCTGTTCTCGGTGCCCCTCGTCGTGCCGGGTCCCGGCCAGCGGGACCTGGTGTGACCGGAAGGTGTCCTCGACCTGCTGCCCGTCGACGGTCTCCGGTCCCGTCCATCCCTTCGGCGTCCGCAGGACGAGGACCGGCCACCTCGGCCTGGTCAGGTCGCCCGCGTGCGCGACCGCCTTGATGGTCGCGATGCGGTCGAAGATGGCGTCCAGCGTCGCCGCCATCTCCCGGTGCATGGTCGCCGGGTCGTCGCCCTCCACGAAGAACGGCTCGTGGCCGTAGCCGACGAGCAGCGACTCGAGCTCGTCGTGGGGGATGCGCGCCAGGACCGTCGGGTTCGCGATCTTGTACCCGTTGAGGTGCAGGATCGGCAGGACCGCTCCGTCGCGGGCCGGGTTGAGCAGCTTGTTCGAGTGCCAGCTGGCCGCGAGCGCGCCGGTCTCCGCCTCGCCGTCACCGATCACGCAGGCGACGACCAGCTCGGGGTTGTCCAGCGCCGCACCGTAGGCGTGCGCCAGCGCGTACCCCAGCTCGCCGCCCTCGTGGATCGAGCCCGGAGTCTCCGGTGCGACGTGGCTCGGGATCCCGCCGGGAAAGGAGAACTGCCGGAACAGGCGGCGCATCCCGTCCACGGACTGGCTGACGGCCGGGTAGGTCTCGGAGTAGGTGCCTTCGAGGTAGGCATTGGCCACGAGTCCGGGACCGCCGTGGCCGGGGCCGGTCACGTAGATCATGTCGAGGTCGCGTTCGACGATCACCCGGTTCAGGTGGGCGTACACGAAGTTCAGGCCGGGGGTGGTGCCCCAGTGCCCGAGCAGCCGCGGCTTGATGTGCTCGGGGCGCAGCGGTTCCCGCAGCAGCGGGTTGTCGAGCAGGTAGATCTGCCCGACGGACAGGTAGTTCGCCGCCCTCCAGTACGCGTCGACGTCGGCCAGGACCTTCTCGGCCAGGGGCATGAGTCTCCTCCTCGGTGCTAAGAGACCGGCGCGGTCCGCTGTTCTAGCTCCAGCATCACCTGCGGGAAGCCATCTGGGCAGTGGTCGCGTCGGGCGCGTTCGCGAACATGGGGGACCTCGAGGGTGTCGAGATCGCAGCGCACCGCCAGCCATGCTGCGCTCGCCGTGAGGTACAGGCGCTGCATGGCCTGGCCGGCACGGAGCCAGTCCAGGACGCCGTCACCGTCGGTGACCAGCAGACCGGCGGCGGATGCCTGCTCAGCGGACCACCCGGCGCCGAGCGGGACCAACCGCGCCCGCTCGGCCTCGACCGCTGCGGCGAGGTGGGCCGTGAGGCCGTCGGACAGGTTGCCGTCGGTGAGCCGTGGCGCTCCCTGGCGACCTCTCAGCAGCTCGCCGAAGAGGTAGCTGTCAGTCGGTCGCCCCCGAATCGGCGCACCTGGCTCCACCCGAACCAGCACGTCCGACCGGTCGTGCGGGACCGGTATCACGACCGGCTCGACGCCCGCGTCGGCAAGCGCGAGCCGGACATTCAGCAAGGCCGCCCCTCCAGCGAGGACGGCGCGCCGGGAGGACCGCTCCGCCAGCAGCTCGAGACCCCCGGCCCGCACCCGGAGTCGCCACGCTCGGGCGGTCGAGCAGGCGGTCTGCCCGGCGGCAGCCGTCAGATGCGGGATGGTCGCGTCCATGTCATCCACGCGGCGCCGCGCTGCGCGAGCACGTGACACACGTAGGACTGCCTCACGCGTCATGCGTCCAGGAAACCGATGTCCGCGGCGGGAGCCGAGGGCCGTCCGGTTCGACCGTGGGGGCACAAGGGCCCGCGGTCTCATCGTGATCATGAGTTCCTGCCGACGGACGCCGTCGGCTCTACGCTGTCGGGAGACTCATGCACGCCGTCGAGCAGAGGGGGTTTCGTGGCCACGGACGACCTGGGGCCTTCGACGGGCCTCGGCCCCCTCGCCCGGGCGCGCCTGGACGAGCTCCTCGAGGAGCTGCTCGAACGGGTGGACGAGGTGCTCGAGGCGCAGGACCGGCTGCGCGGCCTGCTGGACGCCGTGGTCACGTTGGCCGGGGACCTTTCGCTGGACAGCGTCCTGCAGCGGATCGTGACAACTGCGAGCGAGCTGGTGGGCGCGCGCTTCGGTGCCCTTGGTGTCCTGGCGGTCGCCGGGTCCAGCGACGACCGGCGGCTGCGGGAGTTCGTGACGTACGGCCTCTCGCAGGCGGACCGGGACCGGATCGGCGACCTGCCGCGGGGCCACGGCCTGCTGGGCCTGATCATCGACGAGCCGCACCCCGTACGCCTCGACAGCATCGGCGACCACGCGACGTCGTACGGCTTCCCGCCCAACCACCCGCCGATGGGCACCTTCCTCGGGGTGCCGATCCGGATCCGCGACACGGTGTTCGGCAACCTCTACCTGACCGAGAAGCGCGACGGTGCGTCCTTCACGCTCGAGGACGAGCAGGTGGTCGTGGCCCTCGCGGCGGCGGCCGGCGTGATGATCGAGAACGCCCGCCTCTACGAGGAGGCGGCTCGGAGGCGGCGGTGGCTGGAGGCGGCTGCCGAGATCACCGCAGCCCTGCTCGGCGAGGTCAGCCGTGACCAGGCCCTGCAGCTGGTGGCCGACAGCGCCCGCGAGGTGGCCGGCGCAGACGTGACCGCCGTGCTCCTCCGGCAGGCGGAGTCCGACGACCTCGTGGTCAGCGTCCTGTCCGGCGTGGACGACGCCGAACTGGTCGGTTCGGAGTGGCGCGGTTATCGCGGTCTGGTCGGGCAGGTGCTGACGAGCGGGGAACGCGTCGTCGTCCGAGACCTCGCGCAGGAGTCGAGCGCGCTGGAAGGCGGCCGGAGCCTGCCGGAGTCCTTCCCCGACCTCGGCCCGGTGATGGCGCTGCCGTTGTGCGCCGCGGGCGAGCTGACCGGTGTGCTCGCCCTCGGCTGGGACCGCGAGCGCGAGCAGGAGTTCCTCGACACCGACATGGCCCTGCCCGTCGCGTTCGCCGAGCAGACGGCGCTGGCGCTGCAGGTCGCCAGCGCGCGCGAGGACCGGGCCAGGCTGGCCGTCTTCGAGGACCGCGACCGGATCGGCCGGGACCTGCACGACCTCGTCATCCAGCGTCTGTTCGCCATCGGGCTGACGCTGGAGAACGCCGCGCGGATGGCAGTCCGGCCGGAGGTGGCGGAGCGGGTGAGCAACGCCGTCGACGACATCGACGCAACGATCAAGGAGATCCGGCGCAGCATCTTCGAGCTCGGCAGCGAGCGCGGCAGCCTGACCGGGCTGCGAACCGAGCTGGGCAAGGTCGTCGAGGAGCAGACGGTCATGCTGGGCTTCCGCCCCAGCTTCGTCACCGACGGGCCCCTGGACAGCGCAGTGCCCGACGAGATACGCCCGCACCTGCTGGCAGTGCTCCGCGAAGGCTTGTCCAACGCCGCACGGCACGCGAAGGCGACCACGGTGGACGTCGTGGTCCAGGCCGGTACCGACGTGGTCCTGACCGTCGTCGACGACGGACGGGGCATCAAGCCGGACGTGCAGACCAGTGGCATCCGCAACATGCAGGAGCGGGCCGTGGAGCTCGGCGGGACCTGTGAGGTGTCACCGCGGCCCGAGGGCGGCACGGTGCTGCGCTGGGCTGCGCCACTGCGCTGAGGGTCAGCGCACCACGGCCACCGGGACGGTCGAGAGGTGCAGCACGGCGTGGCTCACCGATCCGAGCAGCAGGCTGCGGACGACGCCGCGGCCTCTGCTCCCGACGACCAGCAGCTGGGCTCCGACGGCGGCCTCGACCAGGGCTGCTGCCGCCGGTCCGTGCACCACCCGTCGGCGCACGTCCACGTCGGGGTACTTCTCCGACCACCCGGCGAGCGACTCGGCGAGCAAAATCTCCTGGTCCCGTGCGTAGAGCACGGGGTCGTGCTGCACAGGCAGCGCCGACCCCAGCGCGGTACCGACGACCGGCTCGAACCACGCGTGCACGCCTGTGAGCGGCGACCGCAGCTCGCTGGCCAGCTGGAAGGCGTAGCCGATCGCCGCCTCGGAGAGCTCGGAGCCGTCCGCACCGACGACGACACCCTTCGCCGACGGGACCAGCGACGTCATCGGCACCGCGATCACGGGGCAGGTCGCGTGCGACGCGACGTACATCGTGGTCGAACCCGCCAGCAAGGTCGAGACGGCGCTCTCC
>DASTVO010000253.1:0-3399 GCA_035759075.1 Actinomycetes bacterium | reverse complement strand
CACCGTGCCCCTGGTCCTGCTGGGCGAGCAGCTCGGCGTGCTGACGGTCCACGGGAGCCGGGTGCCTCTGGAGGCCCTGCCGGGCATCGCGGACGGACTGGCCCTGCGGCTCGGCGCTCACCGAGAACGATCTGGCGAGGTGGTTCGTTCGGAGGATCATGGCTGACATGACCCCAGACCTTCGAACAGTCCGATCCGGCACCTCGCGGCGCACGCTCCTGCGTGTCGCGGCCGCCTCCGGCGGGGCCGTCGTCCTCGCCGCCTGCGGAGGTGACGACGAGACGAGCGGCACCGGCAACGCGGGTGGCACTGGCAACCCGGGCAGCGAGACCTCGACCGGCGCGGGCTCGCCGGCCGAGAGCGGCGGGTCGGCCGGTGGCGGCCTGGTGGCCACGGCCGACGTCCCGGTGGGCAGCGGGGTGATCCTCGAGCAGGAGAAGGTCGTGGTCACCCAGCTCACCGAGGGCCAGTTCCAGGCCTTCACAGCGGTCTGCACGCACCAGAGCTGCACGGTCGCGAGCATCAACAAGGAGCGGATCAGCTGCCCCTGTCACGGCAGCGCCTACAGCGTCCAGGACGGCTCGGTGCTCAACGGGCCGGCGACCCGGCCGCTGAAGGAGATCCCGGTGGCGGTCGAGGGCGACCAGGTCGTCCGCGCCTGAGTCGTTCGCCACACGCTGACGGCAGCCAGCACGTCGGGGTGCCGACGTAGGGTTGTCCGCGTGGCAGATCCGGCGTCGTACCGTCCCGCGCCGGGCTCCCTCCCCGACTCCCCGGGTGTCTACCGGTTCCGCGACGAGCGCGGCCGCGTCATCTACGTCGGCAAGGCACGCAGCCTGCGGTCCCGGCTGTCCTCGTACTTCCAGGACCTGGCGAACCTGCACGCCCGCACCCAGACGATGGTCACGACAGCGGCAAGCGTCGAGTGGACCGTGGTCGGCACCGAGGTCGAGGCGCTGCAGCTGGAGTACAGCTGGATCAAGGAGTTCGACCCGCGGTTCAACGTCCGCTACCGGGACGACAAGAGCTACCCCAGCCTGGCCGTCACCCTCAACGAGGAGTTCCCGCGGCTGCAGGTGATGCGCGGGCCGAAGAAGAAGGGCGTGCGGTACTTCGGGCCGTACGCGCACGCCTGGGCGATCCGGGAGACCCTCGACCTGCTGCTGCGGGTCTTCCCCGCCCGGACCTGCTCGGCGGGCGTCTTCAAGCGCGCCGGCCAGGTCGGCCGCCCCTGCCTGCTCGGCTACATCGGCAAGTGCTCGGCGCCGTGCGTCGGCCGGGTCAGCGCTGAGGAGCACCGGGCGATCGTTGACGACTTCTGCGACTTCATGGCCGGCCAGACCGCGACGTTCCTGCGGCGGCTGGAGAAGGAGATGCAGGTCGCGGCCGCGAACCAGGAGTACGAGCGGGCCGCCCGGCTGCGCGACGACATCAAGGCGCTCGAGCGCGCGGTGGAGAAGCAGTCCGTCGTGCTCGGCGACGGGACCGACGCCGACGTCATCGCGCTGTCGGAGGACCCGCTGGAGGCCGCGGTCCAGGTGTTCTACGTGCGCGGCGGTCGGGTCCGCGGCCAGCGCGGCTGGGTCGTCGACAAGGTCGAGGACCTCACCACCGGCGACCTGGTCGAGCACTTCCTGCAGCAGGTCTACGGCGGGGAGAGCGGTGACGCGGTGCCCCGCGAGGTGCTCGTCCCGGCGATGCCCCCGGACGCCGAGGCCGTCTCCGTCTGGCTCAGCGGCCTGCGCGGCTCGACCGTGACGCTGCGGGTGCCGCAGCGTGGCGACAAGCGGGCGCTGATGGAGACGGTCGAGCGCAACGCGGCGCACGCCCTGGCCCTGCACAAGACCAGGCGTGGCAGCGACCTGACCTCGCGCAGCCAGGCGCTGCAGGAGATCCAGGACGCGCTCGGGCTCGACGACGCCCCGCTGCGGATCGAGTGCTACGACGTGTCGCACCTGCAGGAGAGCGACGTGGTCGCCTCGATGGTGGTGTTCGAGGACGGGCTGGCCCGCAAGAGCGAGTACCGGCGGTTCGTGATCCGGGGGCAGGCCGGGCAGGGCGACGTCGCGTCGATCCACGAGGTGATCAGCCGGCGGTTCCGGCGGTACGTGGAGGAGCGGGCCGAGACCGGCGAGGTCCCCGGGATCGATCCGGAGACCGGGCGGCCGCGGCGCTTCGCGTACGCCCCGAACCTCGTCGTCGTGGACGGCGGCGCGCCCCAGGTCGCCGCCGCCCGGCGCGCGCTGGACGAGCTCGGCATCGACGACGTCGCGCTGTGCGGGCTGGCCAAGCGGCTCGAGGAGGTCTGGCTGCCCGGTGACCCGCACCCCGTGGTGCTGCCGCGCACCAGCGAGGGTCTGTACCTGCTGCAGCGGGTGCGGGACGAGGCGCACCGGTTCGCGATCGCGCTGCACCGCACCCGGCGGTCGAAGTCGATGACGACGAGCGCGCTCGACGGTGTCCCGGGTCTGGGGGAGACGCGGCGCAAGGCGCTGCTCAAGCACTTCGGCTCGCTGAAGAGGCTGTCGGCGGCCACCGTCGAGGAGGTCATGGCGGTGCCCGGCGTCGGCCGGCGGACCGCCGAGTCCGTGGTGGACGCGCTGGCCGCTCGCAGGGCACAGACGACGGGCGGCGCCAAGCCGGTGGCCGTCAACACCGCGACCGGTGAGATCCTCGACGACGACGAGCCGGCGCCCGTGCCGCCGGCCGTCGCGCCGGAGGGTGAGCGGGAGTGACCGACCAGAGCGACCAGGCGCCGACGAGGCCGGAGCTGGCGATCATCACGGGGATGTCGGGCGCCGGCCGCAGCACCGCGGCCAACATGCTCGAGGACCTCGGCTGGTTCGTGGTCGACAA
Organism: Actinomycetes bacterium; assembly: GCA_035759075.1. Classification (GTDB taxonomy): domain Bacteria; phylum Actinomycetota; class Actinomycetes; order JACCUZ01; family JACCUZ01; genus DASTVO01. The sequence goes on along the minus strand of DASTVO010000253.1, from coordinate 543 downwards.
CCTGCCGCCGGCGCTGCTGCCCACGCTGTCCGAGCTCGGCGGGCGCTCCCGCGGCGACGTCGCGCGCATCGCGGCCGTCGTCGACGTCCGCAGCCGGGCCTTCTTCGCCGACCTCACCGCCGCGCGCGCCCAGCTCGCCGCCGGCGGCAGCGACCCGCGGATCGTGTTCCTCGAGGCGGCCGACGAGGCGCTGGTCCGCCGGTACGAGGCGGTCCGCCGACCGCACCCGCTGCAGTCCGACGGCCGCCTCGTCGACGGCATCGCCCGCGAGCGTGAGCTGCTGCGTGACCTGCGCGCCGACGCCGACATCGTCATCGACACCAGCAACCTCAACGTGCACGAGCTCGCCGCCAAGGTCCGCGAGTCGTTCGAGGACGTCGCCTCCGGTCTGCACGCCACCGTGATGTCGTTCGGCTACAAGTACGGCCTGCCGGTCGACGCCGACCTCGTGGTCGACTGCCGGTTCCTGCCGAACCCGCACTGGGTCCCGGAGCTGCGACCGCAGAACGGCACGGACAGCGACGTCCGCGACTACGTGCTCGC
>DASTVO010000252.1:0-2186 GCA_035759075.1 Actinomycetes bacterium | reverse complement strand
TGCTGGTAGTTGCTGTCCACGAGGGTGCCGTCGACGTCGACGAGTGCGATGCGGTCCATGCCCGACCCGCTACCCGTCCGCGTCCTGCGCTACCCGCGCCGCCGGCGGGACCTTCGGCCCGACCCGACAGGGCATCGGGCTCCTGTGCCATCCCGGCTCGTCCGCTGTGCTGGGTCCACAGGCGCGGGGAGAGGAGCGGTGCAATGGGTTGGCGAGTCCCCTGGCAGCGGCTCTTCCGCACCGGGTCCGGTCTCGGCGACGAGACGGAAGACTTCCTGGCCGGCCGGTTCCTCGACCGCACCCGGTCGCGGGGCGGCAGCCATCGGGTGGAGCCGTGGATGTGGGTCAACCCGGTTGCGCACGGCTCGTACGAGTCGGTCCGCGCCATCGCGGCGGGCGTCGCGTGCACCCGGGACGAGGGTCCCTGGCATGACATGCAGGTCACCGTCGCCCGGGAGGTCCACCGGCGCTGCGACCATCAGCCGCGAGCGCTGTCCTACCTCCAGCGAGCGGTGCTGGTGCCGCTGGAGCTGAGGTTGATCGACGACCCGGAGATGACGCCGGACGAGGTCACCTCGACCGCGTTCCGGATGCTGGCCGCCGCCGACCGGTAACGGGGCGGAACCAGCTAGCTCGGCAGGTGCTTCGCGGCGAACACGGCGGCCTGCGTGCGCCGCTCCATTCCGAGCTTCGCCAGCAGGTTCGAGACGTAGTTCTTCACCGTCTTCTCGGCGAGGAACATCTGCTCCGCGATCTGGCGGTTCGTCAGCCCCTCACCGATCAGCTCCAGCAGCCGCCGCTCCTGGTCGGTCAGCGGCGCCAGCGCCTCGTCCTCCTGGGGCCCCTTGCGCAGCCGGTCGAGCACCTGCTGGGTGACCGCCGGGTCGAGCAGGGACTGGCCCGAGGCCACCCGGCGGACCGCGTCGACCAGGTCGGTCCCGCGGATCTGCTTCAGCACATAGCCGGCGGCACCGGCCATGATCGCAGCGAACAGCGCCTCGTCGTCGTCGTAGGAGGTGAGGATCAGGGCCGCCGTCCCTGGCTCGCGGGACCGGACGTCCCGGCAGACGTCGATACCCGAGCCGTCCGGCAGGCGGGCGTCGAGCACGGCGACATCCGGCCGCAGTGCCGGGATGCGTCGTGTCGCCTCGGCGGCACTGCCCGACTCCCCGACGACCTCGATGTCGCCCTCGCTCTCGAGCAGCTCCTGCAGGCCCCGGCGGACCACCTCGTGGTCGTCGAGCAGGTAGACGCGGATGCGCCGCGCCGCGGTGGACTCGGTCATGCAGGCCGCCCTTCCCGGAGGCACGCGACAGCGCACACGGAACTCATGGAACCAGACGATACGGGCGTCCGGAGTCCCAGCGGCAGGCCTTGAGTCGGTGGCCCGAGGGACTTTGGTCCCGACTGCCGCCATCTCCCAGCACTGTCCGCCGCGCTGGGAGGACCGGTGTCCTGGGCTCAGGACACCCGGAGGAGGAGCCATGAGCAGCACTGTCGTCGTCGGCTACGACGGGTCGGACGGCGCGGACCGCGCGCTGGGGTGGGCACTGGACCTGGCCGAGCGACGCCGGGCGCCGGTGCGGATTGTGCGGGTCTTCGAGCCCACGCTGTACAGCAGCGGGCTCGGCGGCGGATACATCGTGAGCGATGCGCACGACCTGCGCCAGGACGCGTCGGCCCAGCTGGAGGTCGCGACGGACCGGGCACGTCGGAGCCACCCGGACCTAGCGGTCGAGTCGACCCTGGAGGAGGGGTCCCCCGAGCGCGTGCTCACGGACGAGTGCCGACGGGCGGGCACGTTGGTGCTGGGGTCGCGCGGGGAGAGCGCCGTCTCGACCTTGCTGGCGGGTTCGACCACGATGTACGTCGCGTCGCACGCGACCTGCCCCGTGATCGCGGTGCCGATGGCATCGCTGGTCCCGTCGGCGAAGGGTGTCGTCGTCGGTGCGGACGGCTCCGAGCTCTCCGAGGCGGCGATCGGCTACGCCTTCCAGCTGGCCAGCGAGCTGCGGTCGCCGCTCACCGGCGTGCACGCGTGGTTCGAGCCGGTCGTCGGTACCGCGCTCGGGTCGGCGCTGCCTGTGCAGCACGACCCCGTGCTCTACGCACGGGACCAGGAGATTTTGCTCGCCGAGTCGCTCGCCGGGTGGTCGGAGAAGTACCCCGACGTGGACGTGCGCCGA
>DASTVO010000251.1:0-9224 GCA_035759075.1 Actinomycetes bacterium | reverse complement strand
CTCGACGGCGTTGCCGGCGAACTCGCGCACCTGCTGCTCGGTCAGCTCCACGACCGTCCGGCCGTTGACGGTGAGGCGTTCGCGCACCTGCTCGCGCCGCTGCTCGTCGGGGATCATCCCCAGCGCGATCATCGCGACATCCGTGCCGATGCAGGCAATGACGTTGGTGTGGTAGACCGGCACGCCTCCTGAGTCGACCGCGACGAACGCCATCGGCTCGTACCCGAAGTCGGTGCAGAAGCGCTCCAGGACGTGGGTGTCCGCCCGGTGGCTCACCGCGGTGTAGGCGACCCGCGAAACGTGGTCGAGGACCATCGCGCCGGTCCCCTCGAGGAAGATGCCGTCGGGCTCGAGGCCCGAGTAGTCCACGATGGTCTGCACCCGGTAGGACGACTTGAGCATCTCCAGTACGTCGGCGCGACGCTCGTGGCGACGGTTGGAGGCGTACATCGGATAGACCGCCACGATGCCGCCGGCGTGCGTCGACAGCCAGTTGTTGGGGAACACGCTGTCCGGCCGCGTGTGGTCCTCGTCCTCGAACACGTGGACGCGTACGCCGGCTGCCCGGAGGGCGTCGGCCACCGCGTCCATCTCTGCGAGTGCCTTGGCCGACGTGATCTCGTCGGACTGTCCCCGCGGCGCGTCGTTCTGAAAGGCGTTGTCGGCGGCGGTGGCCGGGTTCGGAACGAACCGCTCGGCACGGATCAGGACGACGGCGGAAGGGGCCTGAGCGCTCACGCCGGGAATCTAGACGACCGTGACCGACCTCCGATCGCGCCCCCGGACGGCACGCGCGTCGCCGCGTTCCGGTGTGGCCGGCCGGTCAGGACTCCGTCACGAACCAGACGCCGACCGCGGGCTCCGGCCCGTCGTTGCGGTAGCGGTGCGGGATGCTGGACTCGAACGACACCGAGTCGCCCGCCGAGAGCACGTGGTCCTCGAAGCCGAGGGTCAGGATGAGCGAGCCGCTCATCAGGTGGCCGTACTCGCAGCCGCCGTGGCGCATCAGCCCTCCGTTGCTCGACGACGTGCCGCCGGGCTCGTAGGTGATGAGCAGGAAGTCCACGTGCGGGTGCTGCAGCTGACCCAGCCGCTCCCACGTCACGCCGGAGTCCAGCTGCAGGACCTGTCGCTGTCCCGGTGTCACCACCGGTCCGACGCGCTGACCGCGTTGCGGGCCGAGCGCGTCCAGCGTCGCCTGCGCCACTCCGTCGTCGGTGGCTCGGCTCGGTCCGAACACGTCCTCGACCGAGATTCGCAAGGCGGTCGTGATCGCGTACAGCGTGCTCACCGAGGGCTGGCTCTTCCCGGTCTCGATCTGGGAGATCAGGCTGGCCGAGACCCCCAGCTCGCGGGCCAGGGCCCGCACGCTCACACCCCGCCGGGTGCGCTCCTCACGCAACCGCTCGCCGACGTACGGCGCGGGTCCGGCCGGCACTGGCCCTCCTCCCAGCGGCCTCTGTGCAGTGACGCTTGACACTGCCGATCAGTGGAACTTTACTCACGATCGAGGGCGTCGGGGAGGAGGCAGAGCGCGTGGCGGTTCGGACGTTCGGCCCCAATGCCGTCGACTGGGAGCAGCGGATCGATCTCGACCGGCTGCGCCGGGAACGACTGAGCCGGGCCCGCTCGGCCCTCGACCGCTCCTCGCTCGGGGCCCTGCTCACCTTCGACTTCGCCAACATCCGCTACCTCACGGCCACCCACATCGGCACCTGGGCGATGGACAAGCTGATCCGGTTCGCGGTGCTTCCCCGCGGCGGCGAGCCGGTGCTCTGGGACTTCGGTTCGGCCGCCCGCCACCATCAGCTGTTCACGCCGTGGCTGGACGGGGACAAGCGGGCCAGGGCAGGGATCTCGACGCTGCGCGGTGCCTTCCACCCCGACGCCGGCGTCGCCGAGGACGTCGCGCGCAAGGTGGCGACGGTCCTGCGCGATGCGGGTGTCGACGGCGAGCCCGTAGGCGTCGACGTCGCCGAGATGCCGGTGCTCGCCGCGCTGCGCGCCGAAGGCCTCGAGGTCGTCGACGGGCAGCAGGTCTTCCTCGAGGCGCGGCGGATCAAGACCCCCGACGAGATCGCGCTGCTCACGCAGGCCTGCTCCATGGTCGACGCGGCCTACGAGGAGCTGTACGAGTTCCTCCGGCCGGGCGTCCGCGAGAACGAGTGCGTCGGCGTCGTCAGCAAGGTGCTCTACGACCTGGGCAGCGAGTACGTCGAAGGGGTCAACGCCATCTCCGGCGAGAGATGCTCCCCGCACCCGCACGTGTACAGCGACCGCGTGGTCCGGCCCGGCGACCCAGCATTCTTCGACATCCTGCACAGTCACCTCGGCTACCGGACCTGCTACTACCGGTGCTTCGCCGTCGGCAGCGCCTCCGCTGCGATGCGCGACGCGTACGTCCGGTGCCGCGAGTACATGGACATGGCCATCGCGGCGGTGCGACCGGGAGCGACGACGGCCGACATCGTGTCGTTGTGGCCGACAGCTCAGGAGTTCGGCTTCCCCAGCGAGGAGGCGGCCTTCGCGCTGCAGTACGGCCACGGCGTCGGGCTCTCCATCTGGGAGAAGCCCATCTTCAGCCGCCTGGTGTCGCTGGAGCACCCGGAGCCACTCGAGGAAGGCATGGTCTTCGCGCTCGAGACCTACTGGCCGGCGGCGGACGGCTGGTCGGCCGCGCGCATCGAGGAAGAGGTCGTCGTCACCGCCGACGGGTGCGAGGTCATCACGAAGTTCCCCGCCGAGGACCTGCTGGTGGCGGGCCGCCGCTACTGGTCCGTCGACGGCCCGCTGCCTGCGGTACGCGACGCCCAGTCGCACCTGAACACTCCTGCCGGGCGCGGTGAGAGGTGAGCCTCGACACCGAGCGGCCGGTCGTCGACGGGGGCATGCTGCTCGGGCTGTACGAGCAGATGGCCGTGATCCGCGGCACCGAGCGCGCCGCGTACGACCTGTTCATGGCCGGGCTGGTCAAGGGGACCACCCATCTCGCCGCCGGCCACGAAGCGGTCGCGGTCGGGGCGAGTGCGGCGCTCCGGCCCGACGACTACGTCTTCGCGACCTACCGGGGCCACCACCACGCCGTCGCCCGGGGCGCGACGCCCGAGGAGTGCCTGGCCGAGCTGATGAGCCGGGCGACCGGTCTGTGCCGGGCCAAGGGCGGCTCCATGCACCTGACCAAGGCGAACAGGGGCATGCTCGGGTCGTACGCGATCGTGGGCGCTCACCTGCCGATGGCCGTGGGCGCCGCCTGGTCGGCGCGGCTGCGCGGCACCGACCAGGTGGCCGTCGCTTTCTTCGGTGACGGCGCCACGAACATCGGCGCGTTCCACGAGGCGCTCAACCTGGCGGCGGTGTGGCGACTGCCGGTGGTGTTCGTCTGCGAGAACAACCTCTACATGGAGTACACGCCGATCGCCTCGGTGACCTCGGTGCCCAACCCGGCGGCGGACCGTGCGGGGGCAAACGGCATGCCGGGCGTGCTCGTGGACGGCAACGACGTGCTGGCGGTGCGGGACGTGATGAGCACCGCCGTCGACCGGGCGCGCTCCGGCGAGGGCCCCACCGTGGTCGAGGCGCGGACCTACCGGCACTTCGGGCACAGCCGGACCGACCCGGGCACCTACCGGCCCGCCGACGAGGTGGAGGCGTGGCTGCGCCGCGACCCGCTCGAGGTCGCCCGCCTGGACCTCACCGGGCTCGGTGTCGCGGAGTCGGAGGTGGCCGAGGCGGACGACCGCGCGGCGTCGGTGGTCGCCGCCGCGGTGGAGGCAGCCAAGGCGGCTCCGCCGGCTGACCCGGCCGAGGCGCTCACCGACGTGTGGGCGGACGGGGGCTCGGCGTGGCGGACCTGACCACCTACCGCGAGGCGGTGTCCGAGGGCATCGCCCGCGAGATGCGGCGTGACCCGACCGTGGTCTGCCTGGGGGAGGACATCGGCGCAGCCGGTGGGGTCTTCAAGACCTCGGCGGGCCTGTTCGAGGAGTTCGGCCCGTCCCGGGTCTGGGACACCCCGATCTCCGAGCAGGCGATCGTCGGCGCCGCGATGGGCGCCGCGATGACCGGCGTGCGACCGGTCGCCGAGATCATGTTCAGCGACTTCCTCGCCTGCTGCTGGGACTACCTGGCCAACGAGATCCCGAAGGCGCGGTACATGACCGGCGGTCAGGTGACGGTTCCTCTGGTCGTGCGGACCGCGAACGGCGGAGGCCTCGGCTTCGGCGCGCAGCACTCGCAGGCGGTGGAGAACTGGGCGTTCGCGATCCCCGGCCTCAAGGTCGTGGCGCCGTCGACACCGGCCGATGTCGTGGGCCTGATGGCCTCCGCGATCCGCAGCGACGACCCCGTCGTGTTCTTCGAGCACAAGGGCCTGTTCGCCAGCAAGGGCGAGCCGGCGCCGCCTGACCACGTCGTGGAGCTCGGCCGGGCACGGGTGGCGCGCGACGGGACCGACGTCACCCTGGTCGCGCTCGCGTCGACGGTGCCGCTGGCGCTGGCCGCCGCGGAGCAGCTGGCCGTCGACGGAGTGTCGGTCGAGGTGATCGACCTGCGCTGCCTGGTGCCGCTGGATGCGGCGACGGTGCTGGGATCGGTAGCACGCACCAGCCGCCTGCTCGTCGTCGAGGAGAACCCGTACCAGGGCGGGTGGGGCGCCACGGTCGCGTCGCTCGTCGCCGACGAGGGCTTCGAGCTGCTCGACGCCCCGATCCGCCGGGTGGCCGCGGAGTGCGTCCCGCTGCCCTTCGCGGACGCTCTCGAGGACCAGGTCATCCCGACCGTCGAGAAGGTCACGGCGGCCATACGAACGCTCGCCGCGTACTGACGGCGAACCGACGACTCCACCGGAAAGGGGCAGGCGGATGGGCAAGATCCTCCTCAAGGGCGGTGCCGTGGTCTCCGTCGACCAGGAGGTCGGTGACCTCCCGGTCGGCGACGTCCTGATCGACGACGGACGGATCGCGGGCGTCGAGGCGAACATCGACGCGGACGCGGAGGTCGTCGACTGCACCGGCAAGATCGTGATCCCGGGATTCGTCGACACCCACCGGCACACCTGGGAAGCGGCGATCCGAGGGTGCGCGCCGAACGCGACTCTCGACGACTACTTCGTCGAGGTGCTCGACACGTTCGCGCCGGTCTACCGGCCGGAGGACGTGTACGCCAGCAACCTGGCCGGCTCGCTGGAGTGCCTCAATGCCGGCATCACGACGCTGGTCGACTGGTCGCACATCAACAACACCCCTGAGCACCCGGACGCGGCCGTCGCCGGGCTGAAGGAGACCGGCATCCGCGCCCAGTACGCCTACGGCAGCGCCAACACCTCGTTGGAGAAGTACTGGTTCTTCAGCGCCGAGGCCATCCCCGGTGACGACGTGCGGCGCGTCCGGGACGCTTACTTCTCCTCCGACGACGGGCTGCTGACGATGGCGCTCGCCACCCGGGGCCCCGGCTTCACCCAGGACCAGGTGGTCCAGTCCGAGTGGGGGCTGGCGCGCGAGCTGGGCATCCCGATCACGGTGCACGTCGCGATGGGCCGGATGGCCGGCCGGTTCGCGATGGTGGAGCAGCTGGACCGGCTCGGCCTGCTCGGCCCGGACACCACATTCATCCACTGCTGCTACTTCAGCGACCACGAGTGGAAGCGCGTCGCCGAGACCGGCGGCACCATCTCCATCGCGGCGCAGGTGGAGCTGCAGATGGGGCACGGGTGGCCGCCGGTGAACAAGAGCTACCTGCACGGGCTGCGACCGAGCCTGTCCACCGACGTCGTGACGACGGTGCCGGGGGACATGTTCACCCAGATCCGCGCCGCCTTCGGCGCGGAGCGGGCCAGGGTCAACGCCGTGTGCTGGGAGGCCGACACCACGGTCCCGGAGACGATGCTGACCGCCCGGCAGATGCTCGAGATGGCGACCGTCAACGGTGCGCACGTGGCCGGGCTCGAGGACCGCACCGGGTCGCTGACTCCTGGCAAGCGAGCCGACGTCGTGGTCATCGACGCGACCGCGCTCAACGTCGCACCGGTCCACGACCCGGTGTCGGCGGTGACGCTCTGCGCGGATGTGTCCAACGTCGAGCACGTCATCGTCGACGGCGACTTTCGCAAGCGCGACGGACGCCTGCTCGGTGACCTCGACCGGGCCCGCACGCTGGTCGAGGAGGCTCGGGACCGGCTGGTCGACGCCGCCGCGAAGGCCAAGGTCCCGGCATGAGCACCGGACTCGGATGAGCACCTCCCACGTGGTGCGGCGGGCGGCCGACGCCGTGTGGAGCACGGCTTCGGGCCCGTTGGCGAAGGCGGACGGGTTCGAGACCTGGTCCGCCGTCGACGGGTCGACCGCTGCGGTGCACACCGGCTTCTCGGTCGGGCGCCTCGCCCCGGGCGGCGCGCTGCCGACCCACCTGCACGCGTACGAGGAGAGCTTGTACGTCCTCGACGGCGAGGTGGTCGTGCAGACCGCCGGCGAGGCGGCGCTCCTCGGGCCGGGTGACTACGGCCTGATCCCGCTCGGCGTGGAGCACTCGCTGCGCAACGAGGGGGCTGTCGACGTGCGCTGGGCGCGGATGTCGGCGCCGGCGCCGCGCGCGGACCACGACGGGGACACCTACCTGGTGCCCGAGATCGCGCTGACGCCACCGGTGCGCCCGGACGTGCGCGACCCGAGGACGCGGCGGTACGGCCACATCGACCCCGAGAACATGGATCCGGCACAGCAGTCCCAGGAGCGGCTGGCCGTGTCGGCGAGCATGCGGACGGCGCTGCTCGTCTACAGCGGCATCACCGTGAAGATGATGATCGACTCCGACCTGGGCGCGGAGCTCTCGACGATGTTCATGGTGCAGTACGAGGCGACCGGACGGATCGGGGGACACGACCACCCCTTCGAGGAGACCTACCTGATCCTCGACGGCTCGGTGGAGGCGACGTTCGACGGCGTGTCGTACGTGCTGGAGCCCGGTGACGTGGCGTGGGCCGGCGTCGGCTGCGTGCACGGCTTCACGCCCGTGGGTGGCCGGCCGGTGCGCTGGCTGGAGACGCAGGCGCCGCAGCCGCCGGGGCGGCACGCCTACCGGTTCGCGCGGGACTGGGACTACCTCGCGCAGCGGCTGGAAGGGAGCGGGACGTGACCACTGTTGTCGTGGGCGGCACCAGGGGGTTGGGGCTGGAGATCGCCCGGCACCGGCACAAGCAGGGCGACGACGTCGTGCTGACCGGAAGGGACCCGGCCAGGGCGGCCGAGGTGGCGGCTTCGATCGGGGAAGGCGTCCGCGGAGTCGGTCTGGACCTGGCCGAGCCGCACACGATCCGGGCTGCGCTGTCCGACGTCGGGCACGTCGACAACCTGGTGCTCCTGGCCATCGACCGAGACCAGAACACTGCCCGCGACTACGACACGGACCGAGCGATCGGGCTCGTCACGACCAAGCTCGTCGGCTACTCCGAGGTGGTGCACGCCCTGCTGCCGGCGATGCACGACGAGAGCGCCGTCGTCGTCTTCGGCGGCCGGGCAAAGGACCGGCCGTACCCGGGCTCGTTGACCGTGTCGACGGTCAACGGTGGCGTGGTGGGCATGGTCAACGCCATGGTCTCCGAGCTGGCGCCGATACGGGTCAACGGACTCCACCCGGGAATCGTCGGCGACAGCCCGTTCTGGGCCGCGAAGCCGCCCGAGGTGCTGGAGGGCTACCGGTCACGAACTCCGAGCGGCCGGCTGGCGACGATGACCGACATCGTCGGCGCGGTGGACTTCCTGCTCGCCAACCGCGGGGTCAACGGCGTGCAGCTGTACGTGGACGGCGGCTGGCTCGTCCTATGAGAGTCGCCGTCGTCGGGACCGGGCGGATGGGGTCGGCCATGGTCGACCGGCTCGTCTCCGCGGGCCACGACGTCCGGGTGTACAACCGCACGCGGGCTCGCGCCGAGGCCGTCGCGGCTGCCCACGGTCTGCCGGTCGCGCCGACGCCGCGGGAGGCGGTGGCGGACGCAGAGGTGGTGCTGGTGTCGCTCGCCGACGATGCGGCGGTGCGCGAGGCCTACCTCGGCCCGGACGGCATCGTCGCGGGCCTCGGCGTCGACACCGTCGTCGCCGATACCAGCACCGTGGACCCGGAGACGATCCGCGCGCTCGGGGAGGACGTGGCCCGCGCAGGATCCACGCTGCTCGACACCCCGGTGTCGGGCAGCGTCTCGGTGGTCGAGGCGGGTCAGATCCTCGTCATGGCCGGCGGCGACCCAGCGAGCGTCGAGAAGGCTCGTCCGGCGCTGGAGGCCTTCTCCCGGCGCATCCTGGTGCTGGGACCGCTCGGATCCGGCGCGACCATGAAGCTCGCCGTGAACAGCCTGGTCCACGCCCTCAACGTCGCGCTCGCCGAGGCACTTGTCCTGGCGGAGAAGGCGGGCGTCGAACGCTCCGCTGCGTACGAGGTGTTCGCGTCGGGGGCGACCGCGGCGCCGTTCGTGCTGTACAAACGCCAGGCGTACGAGGACCCCGGCTCGGCCCCGGTCGCCTTCGCCATCGACCTGGTGGCCAAGGACCTGGACCTGGCCTCGGCGCTGGCCGAACGGGTCGGCGCGCAGGTCCCGCAGCTGACCGTCAACCGCGCAGTCGTGCAACGCGCCCTGGACGCTGGGCTCGGGCAGGCCGACCTCAGTGCGGTCGCGGAGGTCTTCCGCGCCGAGGGGTGATCCACGCCCGCAGTGAGACAGCAGTGCAGCGCGACCCGCGTGGCGTCACGGCGGCCGCCGACTGCCGTCGTACGGTCTGCGGGTGCGCCCTGGCGGGGCTGCTCGGCATCCGGACTGCGACAGAGACGTCGACCGGTGACGGCAGCTTGCTGCGGGTCAGCCACGCGCAGGTCACGCGCGCCGGCGTCGCCGTCCCGTTCCATGTCGAGGTCGACCGGCCTGGTGGGTTCGACGGCGCCATCCGGCTGGCCGTGAGCGCCGAGCTGCTGGAGCGGTTCGACTTCCAGAACTTCTACCCGAACCCGAGCAAGGAGACGTCGGACGGGCGGTTCCTCGTCTACGAGTTCGACCCGCCCACCGGTGACCGGTTCCGGGTGAGCCTGGACGCCCGGACCGCGCCAGACCAGAACGGCTCGTGGGGCCGGTACCAGGTCCGGTTGATGGACGGCACCGCCGTCACGGCGCGGGTCCGGTTCCGGATGCTCGTGGTGCCGTGATGGAGGTGGTGATCCGGGCTGCCGTGATGTTCGCCTTCCTC
>DASTVO010000250.1:0-2962 GCA_035759075.1 Actinomycetes bacterium | reverse complement strand
GGTCGGCGTCGCCCAGGGTGGCCGGGTCGAAGAGGCCCAGCAGCGTCGCCAGCTCCGGCCCGGCCGGGGTCGTGGCCAGCGGGTGCGCCCCGGCGGTGCCGGTCGGGTCCGGCGGCACCAGCTCGGTCGGGCCCAGCGCGGTCGCGGCCGGGTCGGTGCCGCAGGTCAGCACCGAGGTGTCCATCACGTCGGTGGGCCGGCCCTGGTCGAACACCGCGACCTCGAGGACCTCCGCCTCGGCCTGCCCGGCGCGCATCCGGCTCACCTCCCCGACCGCTAACCCAGTTCGAACATGTGTTCGACTCTACCAGGTTCGGCGAACACCACGGAAGAGTTGTGCACAGCCGAAACCGTTGGACGGCAACGTGTTCCAGCCGGCACACGAAGAGCGCTCGCTACCCGGGTGGCGGGGCGTCCACCGTCTCGGGGTCCTTCGGTTTGTGCTTGGTCTCCGTCGAGAGCACGGCAGTCACCAGCCCGGCCGCCAGCACGCCCGCGGTGACGCCCCACGCTGCGCCGAACGAGTACTCGTCGGCCAGGTAGCCGGCCGCCAGCGGCCCGACGACGGCCCCGACGTCCGCTGACATCTGGAACACCGCCACCACTGTCCCGCCGCGGCCGGACACCACGTCACCGACCGCGGCGCTGGGTGCCACCCCGAGGAACGCCGAGGCGAAGCCGAACACCGCCATCGACACGACGAAGACCGCGAGGTTGTCGCTGATGGCCAGTGCGCCGAGGCTCGCGGTCGCGAGGGCCGCGCCGGCGATCATCCCGGGGCGGCGGCCGACCCGGTCGGTGAAGCTCCCCACCACGAGCAGGGACCCGCCCTGGGTCGCCGCCGACACGAGCAGCCCGACCCCGACCCACGTCGCCGAGGCGCCGATGCCCTCCACGACGAACAGCGGGATCAGCGAGCTGCGGACCCCGAACAGCGCCCACCCATTGCCGAGGTTGGCCGTCAGGGCAGCCCGGTAGCCGGACACGCGCAGCGCCTGGCCCAGCGTCGTCTGGTTCGACCCGGCCGCTCCAGAGCCCTTCTCGAGGTCGTGCAGCGGGGTGTGGGTGAGGAAGAGCATCCCGATGCCGCCGGCCACCGCGAGCGTCCCCGCGTACACGAAGAACGGCGCCCGCAGCGAGATGTCGGTCAGCGGCCCGCCGATGGCCGGCCCGGCGATCGCGCCCAGCAGGAACCCGGCCTGCCACATGCTCGTCGCGCGCCCGCGCTGGTCGGCGTCGACGACCCGCAGCAGCAGGGAGATGGCCGACACGGTGAACATGGCCGAGCCGATGCCGCCGACGCCGCGGAGCAGCAGCAGCTGGGTGTAGGACTGCGCGAGCCCGGCCAGCGCGCTGCTCACCGCGACGATGCCTATCCCGCTCGCGAGCACCACCCGCTCGCCGATGCGGTTGACCAGGCGGCCGCTGGCCAGCGCAGACGCGAGCCGCATGAAGGCGAAGGCCGAGATGACGGCGCCGGCCGCGGTGCGCCCGACCCCGAACTCACGGGCGAACACCGGGATGGCCGGTGCCACGACCCCGAACCCGACGGCCACGGCGAAGGCCACCGCTGTGAGAACGGTCACTTCCCGCGGCAGGCCGGAGAAGAACCTCGACCTCACGGGGGGACGCTATCCGCCGCGTGACCAGCGCGGCCGGGCGACCCGTGACCTCCGGCGCTGCCGGACGTTTTCCCAGGGGACAGATGAGGGCATACCGGTACGGTTGCCTCTGCCTCGCCGGAGAACGTTCCGGTGGTCCTCTGCGAAGGAGTACCCGTGAGCCGCCGTGCCCGCCGCGGCCGACACCGTCGGCGCAGCCGCACCAGCCGGACCGTCGGAGCGGCGGTCCCGCTCGCCGTGGGTGGCGTGGTCGCCGGTGCGGCCCTGGTCGCCACCCCCTTCGATGCCGGCCAGCCTCGGCGCGGGGACGGCGTGGCCGCCGGTCCTCAGGACCGCGACCGCGGCACCCTGATCACCTTCCCGAGCGCCACGGCCAACCCCGGCACCCCGGAGCCTGCGGCCAGCGCGGTGCCCACGGCGGCCGACCGCGGCCCCGCGCCGCAGACCGGCCAGGCAGCCGGCGGTGCCGCCGGCCGCCAGTCGACCGGTGCGGCGCAGACCGTCGCCTCCCGCGCCTCGGGCAGCCGGGTCCAGTCAGCCGCCTCGTCCGGCGCTGCCGACGGCTCCGGCGGCTCCGGCGACAGCGGATCCGGTGGCTCGGGCGACGACTCCACCGCTCCGCCGCCGCAGAGCTCGCCCGAGGAGCCCGCCCCGACGCCAGACCCGGTCGAACCGCCGGTGACCCTGCCCGCACCGCTGCCGTCGCTCCCGCTGCCGGTCGTGTCGCTGCCCGCGCTGCCCTGACCACCTGACCCCGAACACGCAGGACGCCCCGTCCGGCAGTCCCGGACGGGGCGTCGTCGTCAGATCCCGGGTCAGTCGTCCCAGGGACCGAAGTCGTCCTCGACCATGAGTGGTCTCCTTCCCACGCAACCGGCCACGGCGCGCCACAGCGGGCGCGGGGCCGTAAGTCTGGATTCCTGCAGCCGACGGTTGATGGCCGTCCGGCACGGGACCGGGCGCATCTCGTGTGGAGCGCTCCGGGCAACCTCTTGGCGGGTTGCTTCACCCACTGTACGTACTCGACCGCCACCGCGCGAACCCTTAGCGCGTGTCTCCCTATTCCGGCGAGTCCGGCACCTTCCCTGCGGGTCTCTCGGCCGTCGGTGAGTGCGCCCCGGGCACCGCCGTCGCGACGGTGCTCACAGGTCGAGGACGAGATCCTCCTGCGGCGCGGCGCTGCAGACCAGGACGTTGCCTGCGGCCGGCACGTCGACCGGCGCCGGGTCGTGCGACACCGACCCGGCGAGCAGCGCCGTCTCGCATGTGTGGCAGATCCCGGTCCGGCATGACCACCGGACGGGCACGTCGCAGGCCTCGGCGAGCTCGAGCAGGCTGGC
>DASTVO010000249.1:0-2351 GCA_035759075.1 Actinomycetes bacterium | reverse complement strand
GCGGTCGTCAAGGGCCAGCCGATCCCGCTGTTCCAAGGAGCGCTGCCCGAGGCGCAGGTGCGGCAGTACCTCGACGAGCTGCTGCGGGTGGCGGAGGCCAACGGGGTGGCGGGCCGGGTGACCGCCGGGGAGGCCCCGGCTCCGGTCGAGAGCACCGAGGAGACGGGCGACCCCCGGTACGACGAGGCCTACGACGCGATCGAGCGCGGCGACTACGAGGCAGCGGCCGCCGCGTACCGCGGGTTGCTGGAGTCGGACCCCACCGACGAGGACGCCCGGCTCGGCCTCGGCCAGGTCGAGCTGATGCGGCGCACCCAGTCGCTGGACGAGGGGACGGTCCTCCGGGAGGCCGGCCAGCGCCCGGACGACGTCGCGGTCCAGTGCCAGGCGGCCGACCTGGAGCTGCTCGGCGGCCGGGTGCAGGAGTCGTTCGACCGGCTCGTCGACCTGGTGCGGCGGACGTCGGGGGACGAGCGCAACCAGGCGCGCACCCACCTGGTCGGCCTGTTCGAGCTCGTCGGCAACCAGGACGAGCGGGTGGCGAGAGCGCGTACGGCGCTGGCCAACGCGCTCTTCTGAGCGGGGTGCCTTAGGGCCTCCCTGAGCGCCGGGCGAGGGTCGGCCGAGGGACGGCTCAGGGTCTCGCCCGGATGTGGCAGCCGGCTGCGCCGCCCAGGCTGCGAGGATGCACCGCGCCCAGGAACCCTTCGCCCGCCGGCTGCCGAGGCTGCTCACGGAGCCGGCGCTGTTCGTGGCCGGTGTCCTCGCCTACTTCCTCACCCGCGGGGCGACCGAGGCCGCCTACCCGGTCGCGGCCGACCACGCCCGGCGGCTCGTCGACCTCGAGCGTGGCCTGGGTCTTGACCTGGAGCGGTGGGCGCAGGGCTTCGTGCTGCCGCACGAGGAGCTGGTGACCCTCGCCAACTGGGTCTACATCTACGGGCACTGGCCGGTCATCGCGGCCGTGGGCCTCTGGCTGGTCTGGCGCCGACCCGGCACGTACCGGTGGCTGCGCACGGCCATGCTCGTCAGCGGTGCCATCGGGGTCGTCGTCTTCGTGCTCTACCCGGTCGCGCCCCCGCGGCTGATGCCGGAGCTGGGGGTCGCCGACACCGTGACCCGGCACAGCTCGTCCTACCGGGTCCTCCAGCCGCCCTCGCTGGTCAACCAGTACGCGGCCCTGCCGAGTCTGCACGTCGGCTGGGACCTGCTGATCGGCCTGGCGCTGCTGCGGGCGGCCACGGGCCGCGTGCTGCGCGCTCTGGGAGTCCTGGCTCCCGTCGCCATGGCTGTCGCCGTGGTCGTGACCGGCAACCACTACCTGGTCGACGTCGTGGCCGGGGTCCTGGTGGCGTTGACCGGCGCGGTCGTCGCCACCGCGTTGGAGCGCCGGTCCGCACGAAGGACAGCCGCCCCCGTGGCGGAGGCGGCCGTCCTGTCGATCGTGCGTCAGCGGGTGGTCACGTCACACGAGGAAGATGATGAGGAGAACGACAGCGATGACGAGCGCCAGGATGGCGATGGTGCGGGTGTTCATCGGAGCTCCGATCAGTCGGTAGGGGACTCGGAGGAGTACGTCTCCTCCGCATGACCACTGCAAACGTTCCCGGCGAACCCGACGCCCGTCGCGTCAGGCCGGGGAGCGGTGCAGCCAGACCGTGCCGAGCGGCGGGACGCGCAAGGTGGCCGACGCCGGCTGCGCGTGCCAGCCCTCGCCGACCGCCTCGACCCCGCCGAGGTTGCCCACGCCGCTGCCCACGTAGGTGTCGGCGTCGGTGTTGAGCACCTCGTCCCACCGGCCGGCGAAGGGCAGACCGATGCGGTAGCCCTCGTGCGGCACCGCGGAGAAGTTCGCCACGCACGCCAGCACCGAACCGTCGTCACCCCACCGCAGGAACGAGAACACGTTGTTGCCTGCGTCGTTGGCGTCGATCCACTCGAAGCCGCCGGGGTCGGCGTCGCGGGTCCACAGGGCTCGCGTCCCGGCGTAGGTGCGGTTCATGTCGTGCACGAGCGTCTGCACCCCGCGGTGGTCGGGGTTCTCGGTCAGCCACCAGTCCAGCGAGCGAGACTCCGCCCACTCCGACTCCTGCCCGAGCTCCGAGCCCATGAAGAGCAGCTGCTTGCCCGGGTGCGCCCACATGAAGGCGAGGTACGCGCGCAGGTTGGCCAGCTGCTGCCACCGGTCGCCAGGCATCTTGCGCAGCAGAGAGCCCTTGCCGTGCACCACCTCGTCGTGCGAGATCGGCAGCACGTAGTTCTCGGAGTACGCGTACATCATCGAGAACGTCATCTGGTGGTGGTGGTACTGCCGGTAGATCGGCTCGTGGGCCATGTAGCCCAGCGAGTCG
>DASTVO010000248.1:0-9977 GCA_035759075.1 Actinomycetes bacterium | reverse complement strand
TATGACCAAGCGCACCCAAGGGCGTGACGGCGCCGCCGCCGCGTCCACCGGGAGGGTGGGTGCGGCGAGCGCGCGAGAGACCGTCATGGACGACGCCGCCGCCGAGAAGAGCGCTGCGGAGACGGCCCTGCGCGAGCTGTGGCAGGACTACAAGAAGAAGGCCGACCCCGCGCTGCGCGAGCGGCTGATCCTGCACTACTCGCCACTGGTGAAGTACGTCGCCGGGCGCGTCGGGGTCGGGCTGCCGCCGAACATCGAGCAGGCCGACCTCGTCTCCTACGGCATCTTCGGGCTGATCGACGCCATCGAGAAGTTCGACCTCGGCCGCGGCTTCAAGTTCGAGACGTACGCCATCTCCCGGATCAAGGGCGCCATCATCGACGAGCTCCGCTCGATCGACTGGGTGCCGCGCTCGGTGCGGGCCAAGGCCCGGTCGGTGGAGCGGGCGTACGGGAAGCTGGAGTCGGAGCTGCATCGCACCCCGACCGACGGTGAGCTCGCCGAGGAGCTCGACCTCACGAACGACCAGCTCCAGCAGACGTTCAGCCAGATCTCCTTCATCGGGCTCGTCGCGCTGGACGAACTGCTCAGCGTGGGCGGCGAGAAGGGCGACAAGCTCAGCCTGGTCGACACCCTGGAGGACACCAAGGCCGAGGACCCGGTCCTCGCCTTCGAGTCCGAGGAGACGAAGTACCTGCTCGCCAAGGCGATCAACATGCTCCCCGAGCGGGAGAAGATCGTCGTGACGCTCTACTACTACGAGGGCCTCACGCTCGCCGAGATCGGCCAGGTGCTCGGCGTCACCGAGAGCCGGATCTGCCAGATGCACACCAAGGCGGTCCTGCAGCTGCGCGGGAAGCTGGCCGAGGGCAGCAAGGACGACTGACCCGGCTGTTGTTGCCGGCTCACCGCCGAGACCGTGCAAGACTCGGTGCGCGGTCTCCCCCCGAACGCCGGCCTTCGCGGCCGACGCCGCCCGTGGCGAGCCGGTGACGCCTCGGGGCGTCCCGGAGGCAGGTGAGACGTGTGCCGGTCGGCTGGACATTCGTGGGCGAGCCCTCGACTTTCGAGAGCTCCGAGGGTGTGGTCACCCTGGTCGAGGGCGCCACCTTCTGCATCAGCGGGCGCGCGGGCGACATCACTCCCGGCCTGCCGCACGGCCTGTTCGTCCGGGACACGCGGCTCCTGTCCGGCTGGCGGCTGCTCCTGGACGGGGTGCCGCCCGACGTCTTGACGACGATGCCGGCCGAGCCCTTCGCCACCACGTTCGTGGGTCGTGACCGACCCCGCCAGGGCCGCGCCGACAGCACCCTGCTCCTGCTCCGTCACCGGTACGTCGGCCAGGGCATGCGGGAGGACCTCGTGCTGCGGAACGTGGGCGCCTCCGAGGTCGACTGCCGGCTGCGACTGGAGGTCGCAGCGGACTTCGCCGACCTGTTCGAAGTCAAGGAGCAACGAGTCAGGCCGCGCGGAGCGCACCAGGTCTTCACCCTGCCCGGCCAGATCGCGTTCGAGCGTCGGCTGGACGGCGACCACCGCGGGGTCAGGGTCGAGGCGCCCGGCTGGACAGCTGACGCCGAGGGCGCGCTGACCGTCGCCGTGACGGTCCCGGCCCGCGGCGAGTGGGTGGGTACCGTGCAGGTGCACCCGTCCTACGACGGGGTCGAGGGTCTCGCGCCCTACCCGACCGGCCAGCCGGTGGACCGCGCCGAACCCGCCCGGCGGCTGAGGGACTGGCGTCACTCGACGTCAGTCGTCGACACCCAGGACGAGGGGTTCACCGATCTCGTCGCCCGGTCGGCACAGGACCTCGGAGCCCTGCGCATCGTTGACCCCCACGACGCCTCGCAGGTCGCGGTCGCCGCAGGCGCACCCTGGTTCATGACGATATTCGGCCGGGACTCGCTGCTGACGTCGTGGATGGCACTGCCCCTCGACCCGAGCCTGGCTGTCGGCACCCTTCGCACGCTCGCCCGCTACCAGGGCACCGTCGTCGATCCACGTCGCGACGAGGAGCCGGGCCGGATCCTGCACGAGATCCGGCACGGGATGGACTCGGTCAGCGCGCTCGGAGGCGGCTCGGTCTACTACGGGTCGGCTGATGCGACGCCGCTGTTCGTGATGCTCCTCGGCGAGCTGCACCGATGGGGTCTTGCCGGTGCCGACGTCGACGAGCTCCTGCCGACCGCCGACCGCGCGCTCGGGTGGGTCGAGGGCTACGGCGACCGTGACGGTGACGGGTACGTGGAGTACCAGCGCGCCGCCGACACGGGCCTCGTCAACCAGGGGTGGAAGGACTCGTTCGACGGCATCACCTTCGCCGACGGCCGGATCGCCGAGCCGCCGATCGCGCTCGCGGAGGTCCAGGGGTACGTCTACGCCGCGTACGTGGCGCGCGCCGAGATCGCCCGCAGCCGCGGCGACGAGGCGACGGCGGACCGGTGCGCAGCCCGCGCGGGCGAGCTCAAGGCGGCGTTCAACCGCGACTTCTGGTTGCCGGACCGGGGCTACTTCGCGCTGGCACTCGACGCGGACAAGAGACCAGTCGACAGCCTGGCGTCGAACCTGGGTCACTGCCTCTGGACCGGGATCGTCGACCAGGCGCGCGCGTCGTCTGTGGCGGCCGCTCTGACCGGGCCTGAGATGTTCTCCGGCTGGGGCCTCCGCACGCTGGCCTCGACCATGGCTGCGTACAACCCGATGAGTTACCACAACGGGTCCGTGTGGCCCCACGACAACGCCATCGCCGTCGCGGGGCTGATGCGGTACGGCTTCGTCACCGAGGCACAGCGAGTCGCTCGCGCGGTGATGGACGCAGGCGAGGTCTTCGCCGGCCGGCTGCCGGAGCTCTTCTGCGGGTTCGACCGCGCGGAGTTCGAGCAACCGGTGCCCTACCCGACGTCGTGCTCACCTCAGGCCTGGGCAGCGGCGAGCCCGTTGCTCCTGCTGCGGTCACTGCTGCGCCTCGACCCTGACGTGCCCAAGGGGTGCCTGGGGCTGGCTCCGCGGTTGTTGCCCGAGCTGGGCAGGGTGCAGCTCGAGAACGTCCGGCTCGCCGACGCCAGCGTGTCCCTGTCGGTCGACGGCAACTTGGTCGAGGTCAGGGGGCTCCCGGAGGGCATCGTCGTGATCGGGTCCACGCCTCGACGCGATGCTGCCCCGCCGGCAGAAGGAGGGTAGTGTCGCAGGCACGTCGCGGCCCGGCGCGCACACGTCTCGCCGGGCCCTTGAAGGTCTAGGCACTCCGCCTCCCTCGAAGCGATCAGCGCGGCCCGGCCGTCACCGGCTGTGATCCGCGCGGTGAGCACATTGAGGGCAGGCACCATGACCGCACCCGGACGGCACGCACCCTTGCACGTGGCGATCGTCGCGCCACCGTGGTTCACGGTGCCGCCGCGCGGCTACGGCGGCGTCGAGAACGTCTGTGCCGACCTCGTGACCGGGCTGATCGACCGAGGCCACACGGTGACTCTCGTCGGGGCGGGCGCCAGCGGTACCGCGGCCGAGTTCGTGACGACGTACGACGAGCCCCCCAGCGCCCGTCTCGGCGAGCCGCTGCCGGAGGTGCTGCACGCCGCAGCTGCTGCCCGCGCGCTGGCGGACCTGTCGCCCGACGTCGTGCACGACCACACGCTGGCCGGACCTCTGCAGGCCCGCGGACGCGACGTGCCGACGGTCGTCACGATGCACGGCCCGGTGGCAGGCGAGCCGGGCGAGTACTACCGGCAGCTCGGCAGCAGCATCGACCTGGTCGCCATATCGGCGGCGCAACGGCGGTCCGTGCCCGACCTGCCCTGGGTGGGCACCGTCCACAACGCGGTGGACGTCGACACCTTTCCCTTCCGCGCGGACAAGGACGACATGCTGCTCTTCCTCGGGCGGCTGCACCCCGACAAGGGGGTGCACCTCGCCATCGACGCGGCGCGGGCCGCCGGTCTGCCGATCGTGGTCGCCGGCAAGTGCACCGAGCCGGTGGAGCTGGAGTACCTGCGGACGCATGTCACGCCGCGCCTCGGCCCGGACGTCATGCTGACCGGACCGGTCGACGCGACCGAGAAGCGCGCGCTGCTGGCGCGGGCCGCCGCGCTGGTGTTCCCCATCGTCTGGGACGAGCCGTTCGGCATGGTGATGATCGAGGCGATGGCGTGCGGCACGCCGGTTGTCGCGCTGCGCCGAGGCTCGGTGCCCGAGGTCGTCGTCGACGGCGTGACCGGTGTCTTGTGCGATCGTCCCGACCAGCTGCCCGAAGCGATCCACGCCGCCCGCCGGCTCGACCCGCTGGCCTGCCGCGAGCACGTCCGCGACGTCTTCGACGTGGCGACGATGGCGGCGCGCTACGAGCAGGTCTTCCGGGCCAGCATCGCCGCCCGAAGCCATCGCGCCGCCGTCGACCACCGCCTGCCCGTCCCCCGGGTCGCGGTCGCGCGGCCGGGTTTGGCTGCCGCGCGCACGGTAAGGGCGTCCGGGACCCACGACACCGTGCACGGGCCACTTCTCAAGCCGGCACCGACCGGGAGGGCCTGATGTCCCTCGCCCGCCGCAAGCTACCCGCCGCCGCGGTGGAGAGCCCGCCCCAGACCTGGGCACGTACGGCGAGGCACACCCGGACGACGTCGGCCCCAACCGTCGACGATGTCCCAGCCACCGTGGGCCGGACGGCGCCGGGAGCCCCCGCGCGCCACCGCGCACCTGCCCGGCCCGCACCTGAGAACGCCCCGGAGTAGCCGTCCTGGCGGCCGGGCACGACCACGTCGACGACCTCGCCGGGTCTGTCCGGCACCGGCACCTAGGCTGGCCGGGTGCCTGCTGAGCCGTCGACCATGAGCTCCGACGACGACGCCAACCCGATCTGGGGCCCGGACTGGCCCGAGGTGCGGGCGCTCTGGCCGCTGGAGCCGACCGTCGCGCACCTCAACCACGGCTCCTACGGCGCCGTGCCTCGCCCGGTCCTGGAGGAGCAGCAGTCCTGGCGGGACCGGATGGAGAGCAACCCGACCCGGTTCTTCAACCGCGAGCTCCCGGACGCCCTGGACCAGGCCCGCGCCGAGGTCGCCGCCTTCCTCGGCGCGCCCGCGGACGAGCTGGCGTTCGTGCACAACGCCACGTCGGCGGCCAGCACCGTCTTCGCCGGCTTCCCGCTCGCCGCCGGCGACGCCGTGCTGCTCACCGACCACTCCTACGGCGCCGTCCGCATCGCCGCCAACCGGTGGGCCGGCCGCGCGGGCGCCCAGGTCGACACCGTCCACGTGCCACTCGACGGCGACGACGAGACGGCCGCCCAGGTCGTGCTCGAGGCGCTTCACGAGCGCACCCGGCTCGTCGTCCTCGACCAGGTGACCTCGCCGACCGCCCGCCGCCTCCCGCTGGTCCACCTGGTGCCGGCGCTGCAGCAGCGGGGCGTCGCGGTGATGGTCGACGGCGCCCACGCGCCCGGCATGCTCGCTGTCGACGTCCAGCGCATCGGCGCCGACTTCTGGTTCGGCACCCTGCACAAGTGGGCTTGTGCCCCGCGCGGCGCCGCGGTGCTGCACGCCGGCGAGCGGTGGCGGCACGTGCTGATGCCGCTGGTCGCCTCCTGGGGCGAGGAGCACCGCTTCCCTCGGGCGTTCGACGACGTCGGCAGCGACGACCTCACCTCCTGGCTGTCGGCGCCGCGGGCGCTGCGCGTCCTGGACCGCCTCGGCCTGGGCCGGGTGCGTCAGCACAACGTCGAGCTCGCGGTGGCCGGGCAGCGGGAGGTCGCCGAGTCCCTCGGCGTCGACGCCTCCGAGCTGCCGCGCGACCCCGCCGTCAGCATGCAGCTCGTCCCGCTGCCGGCCGGCCTGGTGACCGACACCGCCGAGGCGGCCGCCCTGCAGGCCCGCATCGGCGAGGAGGCCGCCGTCGAGGTGGCGGTGACCACGTGGGCGGGGCGCGGCTTCGTCCGGCTCTCGGCCGCCGTCTACAACGCACCCGCCGACTACCGCCGGCTGGCCGCCGACCTGCCGTCACTGCTGTAGCCCGGCGAGCAGCGGCCCGCGGTCGGGCCGGGGCGGAGTCACCGGAGCCGAGGCTGTCACCTGGGCCGGGGCTGCCGGAACCGAGGACTGCGCGTCCACGCCCCACCAGGCTGCCGCGAGGGGTGCCCACATCGGCAGCAGCCGCACCCGCGGCGGTTCGAGGAGCGTGAGCGGGTCCACGTAGGTCTCGCCGACCCGCAGCCCCCAGTGCAGGCAGGTGCGTGGCAGGCAGTGCCCGGCGGCGGCGGTGACCGTGCCCACCCGCTCCCCGACGTCGACTACGGCTCCCACCGGCAGGTCCGGAGCCACCGGCTCGTAGGTCGTCCGGCGCCCGTCGGCGTGCGCCACGCTCACCACCCCGCGGCCGGCGACCGGCCCGGCGAAGGCGACGGTCCCGGCGCCGGGCGCGAGCACCGGCTGGCCGACGCGCGCCGCGAGGTCCACCCCGCGGTGACCGGGCGCGTACGGGCCCGCCGGGGCGTCGAACCCGCCGAGCACCGCCGGCCGGGGCGTCAGCGGCCACTGCCAGCCCCCGTCGCCCGCTGCCGTCGGGGCGGTGAGCGAGATCGGGACGGCAGCCAGCGCCAGCCAGGCGGGCAGCAGCAGTCGGCGGGTGAGTCGGGACACGCCGACAAGCCTGGCGGCCGGCGGTGCCGTGGCCGGCGTTGCGGCCGCGGGCTGGGGACGACCGGCCGGGGCCAGCGAGCTGTGGACAGCGCCGGATTTCCGGGGCCGGGCACGCCCGGCGTACACTCGTCGGCAGCGGCCCGCTCCGGCGGGTCGACTTCGCACGCCCGCACACACCATCCCACCCGGGGCGGGGGCGCGCTCACCGGTCCACTCGACCCGCGACGGCGACAGTGGCGAGCGCACCCGCAGGCGTCAGGCCGGACGCACCACC
Source organism: Actinomycetes bacterium (assembly GCA_035759075.1). GTDB lineage: Bacteria > Actinomycetota > Actinomycetes > JACCUZ01 > JACCUZ01 > DASTVO01. Next base: position 3,077 of record DASTVO010000248.1, on the reverse strand, counting down.
TGGTGCGCCCGGAAGGAACCGAGAAGCGCGTCGCCGCCCGTGCCGGGCCGCGTCGCGCGAGAAAGGCAGGCACGGCCGTGGCCACGAACCAGGTCGTCTCCATGAAGCAGCTGCTCGAGAGCGGCGTGCACTTCGGACACCAGACCCGCCGGTGGAACCCGAAGATGAAGCGCTTCATCTTCACCGAGCGCAACGGCATCTACATCATCGACCTGCAGCAGTCGCTGTCCTACATCGACCGCGCCTACGAGTTCATCAAGGAGACCGTCGCCCACGGCGGCTCGGTGCTCTTCGTCGGCACGAAGAAGCAGGCCCAGGAGACCGTCGCCGAGCAGGCCACCCGCGTCGGCATGCCGTACGTGAACCAGCGCTGGCTGGGCGGCATGCTCACCAACTTCCAGACCGTGCACGGGCGCCTGCAGCGCCTCAAGGAGCTCGAGCAGCTCGACTTCGACGACGTGCCCGGCTCGGGCATGACGAAGAAGGAGCTGCTCGTCCTGCAGCGCGAGAAGGAGAAGCTCGAGCGCACGCTCGGCGGCATCCGGGACATGGCTCGCGTCCCGAGCGCGGTGTGGATCGTCGACACCAAGAAGGAGCACATCGCCGTCGGCGAGGCGCGCAAGCTCGGCATCCCGGTGGTCGCGATCCTCGACACCAACTGCGACCCGGACGAGATCGACTACAAGATCCCGGGCAACGACGACGCCATCCGCTCGGTCACCCTCCTGACCCGGGTGATCGCCGACGCCGTCGCCGAGGGCCTGATGGCCCGCGTCCGCACGTCGCAGGACGCCGACGAGAAGCCGGCCGACGGCCAGCTCGCCACCGACGAGCCGCTCGCCGAGTGGGAGCAGGAGCTCCTGCGCGGCCAGGCCGCCGAGGGCACCCCCGCCCCCGAGGCCGGGCAGACCGTCGAGGGTGCGGGCGCCGAGGCGACCGCCGCCCCCGAGGCGACCGCCGCCCCCGAGGCGACCGCCGCCCCCGAGGCGACGGCCGCTCCCGAGGCCGCCGCGACACCTGAGGCCGACCAGGCCTGACCCCGCGCGCGCCGGCCGGCCCCGGTCCGGGCCGCCGGCCGGCGCGGCAGCACCACCCTGACCCACCACTTCATGAGAGCGAGACTGCGTAGTCATGGCGAACATCACCGCCGCTGAGGTCAAGAAGCTCCGCGATGCCACGGGCGCCGGGATGATGGCGGCCAAGCGGGCCCTCGAGGAGGCCGGCGGCGACCACGACCAGGCCGCCGAGCTGCTGCGCATCAAGGGCGAGACCAAGGTCAAGGAGCGCGGCGCCGAGCGGACCGCCAGCAACGGCCTCGTCGCCGCCGCCGACGGGGCGATGATCCAGCTCAACTGCGAGACCGACTTCGTCGCCAAGAACGAGCAGTTCCAGCAGCTGGCCGCCGACATCGTCGCGCACGCCCACAAGACCGGCACGGCCGACGTGGCGAAGCTGCTGGCCGAGACGCTGGCCGACGGCCGGACCGTCCAGGAGAACATCGACTCGGTCGCCGCGGTCATCGGCGAGAAGATCGAGCTCGCCGCGGTGGCGCTGCTCGAGGGCCAGGTCGCGTCCTACATGCACCGCCGCAGCTCCGACCTGCCCGCGCAGGTCGGCGTCCTGGTGGAGTTCGAGGGCGACGACCTCGAGGCCGCCCGCGCCGCCGCGATGCAGATCGCCGCGATGAAGCCGCAGTACGTCTCCCGCGACGAGGTCCCGGCCGACGTCGTCGACAACGAGCGCCGCATCGCCGAGGCGACCGCTCGTGAGGAGGGCAAGCCGGAGCAGGCGCTGCCCAAGATCGTCGAGGGTCGGGTCAACGGCTTCTTCAAGGACGTCGCCCTGCTCGAGCAGGCCTCGGTCCAGGACAGCAAGAAGACCGTCAAGGCCGTGCTGGACGCCGCCGGTGTGACAGTGCGCCGTTTCGCCCGGTTCGAGGTCGGCGCAGGCTGACCCTCCCGGTCGGCCGGGTCTGTCGCTGACGCGGCTCCTGGCAGACTGCAGGGAAGGGACGAGACGTCACGAACGAGGAGGCCGCGGCCGTGCAGGATTCCACCGAGGGACCCGGCGCGGTCGCGGCCTCCTCGTCGTCCGCCGCCCGGCGCTACGACCGGGTCGTGCTGAAGCTCTCCGGTGAGGTCTTCGGTGGCGGCCAGGTCGGCGTCGACCCGGACGTGGTCGCCACGATCGCCCGGCAGATCGCCGACGTGGTGCGTTCCGGGGTACAGGTCGCGGTCGTGGTGGGCGGCGGCAACTTCTTCCGCGGCGCCGAGCTCTCGCAGCGCGGCATGGACCGGGCCCGCGCCGACTACATGGGCATGCTGGGCACGGTCATGAACTGCCTCGCCCTGCAGGACTTCCTGGAGAAGCAGGGCGTGGACACCCGCGTCCAGACCGCGATCGCCATGGGTCAGGTCGCCGAGCCGTACATCCCGCGCCGCGCCATCCGGCACCTCGAGAAGGGCCGCGTCGTCATCTTCGGCGCCGGCGCCGGCATGCCGTACTTCTCCACCGACACCGTCGCCGCGCAGCGCGCCCTCGAGATCGGCGCCTCGGCGCTGCTGATGGGCAAGAAGGGCGTCGACGGGGTCTACGACTCCGACCCGAAGGCCAACCCCGACGCCGTACGGTTCGACCGGCTCACCTACGACGAGTTCCTCTCCCGCGGGCTCAAGGTCGCCGACTCCACGGCGATCAGCCTCTGCCGCGACAACAGCCTCCCCATCGTCGTGTTCAATCTGACGGGGGAGGGCAACATCGCCCGCGCTGTCCACGGCGAGAAGATCGGCTCTCTGATCGGGCCAGACGCCTGACCCGGCCCGAAGGGCCGGCACCACGACGACTGACGCAGGAGACTGACGTGATCGACGAGACACTCTTCGAGGCCGAGGAGAAGATGGAGAAGGCTGTCTCCGTCGCGCGCGAGGACTTCTCCTCGATCCGCACCGGCCGCGCCAACCCGGCCATGTTCAACAAGATCCTGGTCGACTACTACGGCGCCCCGACCCCGGTGAACCAGCTCGCCTCCTTCCACGTGGTCGACGCGCGGATGCTCACGCTGACCCCGTTCGACAAGA
>DASTVO010000247.1:0-2344 GCA_035759075.1 Actinomycetes bacterium | reverse complement strand
TCGACGTCCGCGCCGGCGGCGGCGGCCAGTGACCGCGCCTGCTCGACGGCGGCGCCGCTGAAGTCCAGCCCGGTCATCCGGGCGCCCAGCCGGGACAGGGAGATCGTGTCGGTGCCGAGGTGGCACTGCAGGTGCACGCCGCGCTGGCCCGCGACCGGGCCAAGCAGCGGCAGGTCGAAGCGGACGACGCCGGAGAGGAACTCCGGGTCGGCAACGAAGCGGTCGAAGGCGTAGTCGGGCGAGGCGGCGTGCGCGGGAGCGCGTTCGTCCCAGCTGGCTCGGTTGAGGGTGCGGTAGTCGTCGCTCATGGCACCTCAGTACTTGCCGTTGCGGACCCGGCCGAGCCACGCGGCGGCGTCGCGGTAGATCGTGTCCTTCTCCTTGGCGTCCCGCTCGGCCTGCTCCGCGGCCGGCCCGCGGTCGGCCCGGGGGTAGGAGCCGAGGAACCGGATGTCCGGGCAGACCCGCCGCAGCCCGGTCAGCGCCTCGCCGACCCGGGCGTCGTCGACGTGGCCCTCGCAGTCGATGGAGAAGCAGTAGCGGCCCAGCCGCTCCCCCGTCGGCCGGGACTCGATCCGGGTGAGGTTGACCCCGCGGACCGCGAACTCGGTCAGCACCTCGAGCAGCGCCCCGGCGTGGTCGTCGGAGATGAAGGCGACCAGGGAGGTCTTGTCGTGCCCGGTCGGCAGCGGGGGCTGGGCGGGACGGCCGACCAGCACGAAGCGGGTCTCGGCGTCGGGGTTGTCCTCGATGTCCTCGGCGAGCACCTCGAGGCGGTACCGCTCGGCGGCGATCGGCGCGGCGATGGCCGCGTCGTGGCTGCCGTCCCCGGAGGCGAGGGTCTTGGCCGCCTCGGCCGTCGACAGGGCCGGCACGACGGTCGCGTCGGGTAGCACGGTGGACAGCCAGCGGCGGCACTGCGCGTGCGCGTGCGGGTGGGTGGCAACCCGGCGGACGGCGTGCAGACCGGTGCCCGGTCGCACCATCAGCGCGAACGAGACGGGCAGCAGCACCTCCCGGGTGACCATCAGCGGGTCCCCGGACGCGAGCTCGTCCAGGGTGGTGGTGACCGAGCCCTCGATGGAGTTCTCGATCGGCACCAGCGCGTGGTCGGCCGCCCCGCTGCGCACCGCGTCGAGGGCCAGCGCCACCGACGCGTACGGCTGCAGGTCTGCCTTGGTGGCGGCCGGCAGGGTGCGCAGCGCCGCCTCGGCGAAGGTCCCCTCGGGACCCAGGTAGGCGTAGCGGGCCGGCGGCACCCCAGGCATGCGCCGACCCTACCGACCGCGGTCCGGCCGGGCCCGGTCGATCGCCTGCTGCTCCTCGGGCGAGAGGGCGTGGTCGCTGCGCAGGTCGAGCAGCGCCTTCGCGTAGGTGCGGGTCTCGGACCGGCCGTTGATGGAGGAGATCACCAGGCCGTCGCCGTGGTCGTCGAACATCGCGGCCGAGAACGACAGCGCGCCGCCCATGTCGCCGAAGGCGTCGTAGCGGACGACCCCGACGTGCCGCAGCGCCTGCGGGTCGACGGCGCCGACGGCCACGGCCTCGCGCGGCGCCACCCCGGACAGCCGGCGGACCCGCTTGCCCAGCGCGCGGACCCGACCCAGCGCGAGCAGCACGAGCAGAAGGCACAGCCCGGCTGTCGCGGCTGCCGCGAGGGCCACGAGCTCGAGAGTGTCGCGGTCCAGCTGCGGGTCGGGCACGGGCGGCACGCTACCGCGCCGGTGACCGCACTAGCCTGCCCGCCATGGACCGCACGGACGTCGAGCTGCTGCTGCGCCAGGTCGCGGACGGCGGCCTGTCGGTCGAGACCGCGCTGACCCGGCTCGCCGCCGGCCCGATGAACGGGGTGACCGACCTCGGCTTCGCCCGGGTGGACACCCACCGGGGGCTGCGCACCGGCGACCCCGAGGTCGTCTTCGCGGCCGGCAAGACGCCGGCGCAGACGGTGGCGATCCTGCGCGAGCTGGCCGTGGCGCACCCGGGCCGACCGGCGGTCGCGACCCGGCTGCCCGCCGAGACGGTGGCGGTGGTCCGCGAGGCCTTCCCGGACGCGCTGGTCGACGAGGTCGCGTCGACCGCTGCCGTCGGGCCGTTGCCGGTGGCGCGCGGCACCGTCTGCGTGGTGTCGGCGGGGACCTCGGACGCACCGGTGGCCGCCGAGGCGGCGTTCCTCGCCCGCGCCTTCGGGGCGGGCGTCGAGCGGGTCGACGACGTCGGCGTGGCGGGCATCCACCGGCTGATGGCCGTCCGCGCGCAGCTCGAGGCGGCCGACTGCCTCGTCGTGGTGGCGGGCATGGAGGGCGCGCTGCCGAGCGTGGTGGGTGGCCTGACCGGGGTGCCG
>DASTVO010000246.1:0-11410 GCA_035759075.1 Actinomycetes bacterium | reverse complement strand
TACGCAGATAGACGCAGATTCCCCCCGGCCGCTGGCGCGTGGCACCGATCAGGCGGTGACCCTGATGCGGGTGGGCGTCGACGAGCCCGGGTGCGTCGCCCCGCACTCCCGGCAGCGGATGACCAGCCCGGCCGGGTGATGGATCAGCTGCAACGCGAAGAACTGTCCGCAGTCCTGGCAGCGACGAGCGGCTGCGCGTCGCCGTCGGGCGGCTGTCCTGGTTCTCATGGCCACGACGCTGTCGGGTGGCCGGTCACCCTCTCAGGAGCGACGGACCCGTCATGGCATGACCTAGGTCCCGAACCCGGTCATCGGCGTCGTCACCGGTGGCGACGATCGGCTCACGACCTGCGCAGCAGGAGGTAGACGCCGACCGCGGAGCCACCAAGGACCACCAGTCCCAGCGCCATCAGCCCGGCAGCGACCCACGGCAGCACCGGCAGCTCCGCCGCGACCTCCGCGCTGACGTCGACCCCGGGTGCCCCGTCGGCGTTCATGACGACCAGGACCCAGTCGCCCTCGCTCGGCGTCCAGGTCAGCACCTGCTCGCCGGTCCCGGACTGCGACTGCGCCCAGAGGTCCAGGTCGCCCGGCGCCGGCGCCGCGACGTCCCCGCGGACCCGGCGGTACGTCGCGTCCCGACCGCCCACCTCGGTCACGACGTCGTGGCCGAACGCGGCCAGGTAGGACGATATGTCTGACCGCTCGGCTATCCCGAGGAACAGCTCGCCGTCGCCGCGCTGGGTCGCGCGCACCTGCACGTCGCCGAACACGGCGTCGGGAGCGTCGAAGCGGAGCTGGATGTCCTCGCTCACCAGGGCGGCGCTGCTCGTGCTCAGCGACTGCGACCCGCTGGTCAGCCAGTCGTCGGAGTCGCGCTGGGTACGGTCCACGGCCAGCAGCACGAAGCCCGCCACCAGCAGGCCGAAGCCGAGCAGGCCCACGAGCGAGACGAGCACCGCGCCGATGATCCGTCCCGGCCCCGCAGGCGGCCGCGGCGGCGGCGGTTGGCCCGGCGCCTGCCGGGTGTCGACCACGAGCGAGCCCGGCTCGTCGCCACCCATGTCGAGGCGCAGCGGCGGGTACCGGTCGGTCATCAGCCCCGCGTACGCGGCGACCCGGAGCACCCACCGGTTCAGCCCGAGCACGAGGTCGAACACGCCCTTCGGGTAGCGGCCGGTCACGATCAGCACGATCGCGGCGAAGAGCACCAGCACGCCGATCAGACCCGGACCGCCCGTCGTCGGGTCCTGGTTGTCCTGGTTCAGCGCGACTGTCGCGCCGCCCAGGAAGAAGGCGACCACGATGTAGTGCGGGATCGCGAGCAGCCACCACTTCACCAGCACGAGCCCCCGGGACAGGTGCTCCGGGTACTCGATGTCCAGGCGGGCCGGGTAGTCGGGGATGTCGCGCAGGCTGAACGGCGGGTAGCGGTCGGTGCCGAGTGCGCCGTACGCGTAGTAGCTCACGCGCCAGGTCCATCGCAGCACGCCGACGTTGTAGTCGAACAGGGCCCGCGGGTACCGGCCGGTGAACAGGATGGCGAAGAACGCGATCACGCTGACGACGACGAAGCCGAGCCACAGGAACAGCAGCACGATGAAGTGCGGGACGGCCAGCAGCCATTTGACCAGCCACAGCCACCGCGACAGGTGTCCGTCGTCGAGGTGCCCCTCGACCCGGACCGGATAGCTCGCGCCCCAGCTCATCTGGACCTCCTCGGTCGGATGCGGTGTCCTGGTCCAGCGAACGCCCGGCGGAGTTGTCCCGGACAGAGACGTTCGTCCCGGTGGACGCGGCGACCGGCCCGCCCTGAGGTCCGGACGTCGTCGCCGGGTGGGACCAAGTGCCCTGCTGTCGCGGTGCCACGGCACCTACCGTGAAGGCCTCGGACAGGAGGCCGCCGATGGATGCGGACGTGGTCAGGGATCGTCGGGGGCTGCGGGTGCTCGGGTTCGACGAGTGCCTCGACCGGTTGAGGGGTGCGACGATCGCGCGGCTCGCCTTCGTCCACGACGGGGAGCCGGTCATCCTGCCCGTGAACATCGGGCTGGACGGAGCGACGCTGCTGTTCCGGACGAGCTGGGGCTCCAAGCTGCAGACCGCGGGCGACAACAACGCGGTGGCCGTCGAGGTCGACGAGGTGGACCGGGCGGCGGGCACGGGATGGAGCGTCCTGGTCAAGGGGACCGCGTCGATCGAGTACGACCCCGCCCGGACCGAGCAGTGGGACCGTGAGCTCGACGTCCCGTACTGGTTCGCCGAGGGGGCGGGCAGCCCGGACACCTTCTGGGTGAAGGTGATGGCCGAGGAGGTCAGCGGCCGGGAGATCGTCGCCCCGGCGGACTAGCGGGCGACCGCGGCCGGCAGCGCCGTCCGGTCCCGGCCGATTCCGTTCCGAGAGATCCTTCGCGGGGGGTGTTATCCGCGCGGGACAAGGCGCAGACTGGCAGGGAGATCCGTTCGTCGCGTAGGGGCGCTCATGACCACACCGCTTCCCAGTCCGCCCGACATGATCCCGGTGCTGTCCCGCGGCAAGCATCGCAACAGCCGCAAGGGCGCGTGCTTCATGGAGATGGCGTCCGTCCTCGCCGGCGAGCGGTGGAGCGACCACCCTCGCTGCACGCACCCGCTGCTGGGTGAGCTCGCCCGCCACGTCAACGACTGCACGTCCGACGCGAACCGGCAGAAGCTCGCCGTGCTCATCCCCGCGGTCGTCGGTCTGACGAGCGAGGACCTCCGGGTGGACGCACGGATCGCACTCCGGTGTGCCCAGGCGGCGCTTCCGGTCGCCTCGGAGGAACGCCAGAACGTGATGGCCGTGTCGGTCCTCACCGCCGACTGCGTCCTGGCCGACCTCGACGGGCGGGCGGCGGGCACGCTGGAGGACGCCAGCCGGGAGGCGCTGGAGTCGGCGCCGCAGGCCGCGGCGTGGGCGCAGAAGTTCGTCCGCCGGGCCGGGATCTCGGTACGCGGGTTCCGCCGTCATGCCGCGCCGAACACGGTTCGCGGCGCGGTCCACGCGATCGCCGAGTCCTGCTCGCCCGACCCGGACGGCCGGCTGCGCCAGCTGCTCGTGGCCGTCATCGCCGACTGCCAGGCGCTGTGCCCCCGCGAGGACCACGAGGTCCAGGTCACGGGCTCGGTGCTGCCCATCCAGGAGGCCCGCACCGAGGTGTGACGCGCTGGGTGCTGCACGTCGACCTCGACCAGTTCATCGCCGCCGTCGAGGTCCTGCGCGACCCGGGGCTGCGCGGGCGCCCGGTCGTCGTCGGCGGAGACGGCGACCCGACCAAGCGCGGCGTGGTCAGCACCGCCTCCTACGAGGCGCGGCGGTTCGGCGTGCACTCGGGCCTGCCGCTGCGCACCGCGGCGCGGCGGTGCCCGGACGCGGTCTTCCTGCCCGTCGACCAGGAGGCCTACCAGGCTGCCTCGGCCGAGGTGATGGCAGTCCTGCGCAGCCTCGACGTGGTGGTCGAGGTGCTCGGATGGGACGAGGCGTTCCTCGCCGCCTCGACAGACGACCCCGAGGGGCTGGCCCGGGAGGTCCAGGACCGGGTGCGGGCGGCGACCCGGCTCGAGTGCTCGGTCGGGATCGGTCAGAACAGGCTCCAGGCCAAGCTGGCCACCGGCTTCGGCAAGCCGGCCGGGGTCTTCCGGATCACCAGCGACACGTGGTTCGACGTGCTCGGAGACCTGCCCACCGACGCCCTCTGGGGCATCGGCCGCAAGACGTCGGCCCGGTTGGCCGCTGCGGGCATCGGCACCGTGAAGGAGCTGGCCACCGCCGACCCGGACGAGCTCGCCGCCTCGTTCGGCCCGATGACCGGCCCCTGGCTGGTCCGGCTCGCGAGCGGACGCGACTCGGCCCGCGTGACGGACGCGCCCTACGTCGGGCGCTCGCACAGCCGGGAGGTGACGTTCCAGACCGACCTGACCGCCTGGGAGGACGTGCGCCGCGAGGTCGCGATGCTGGCCGGGCGGGTGGCGGCCGACATCGCCGCCGAGGGGCGGACGGCGGTGCGGGTGGTGGTGAAGGTCCGCTTCGCGCCGTTCTGGACCCGCACCCACGGGCAGCCCCTCGACGGGGCGACGACGGACCCGGCGGCCATCGCAGCGGCCGCGGCGACCGCCCTCGAGCGGTTCGAGGAGCGGCGGCCGGTGCGCCTGCTGGGGGTGCGGGCCGAGCTCGACCGGACGGAGCGGCCCGGCCGCGTCAGCGGTTCAGCGTGACGTCCTCGCCGCTGATCTCGACCTCGAAGCCCTCCGGTGCGGCGGTGACCCGTTGCACCGAGAGGCCGTCGAGCAGGCCGCGCAGCGGATAGGTGACGCTGAACCGGTCGACCAGCAGCGGCCGCAGACCGCTGTCGACCGGCTCGCCGCCGGCGAGCTCGAAGCCGGTCGGCACGATCCGCAGCCGCTCGCCCGCGACCTCGACCCGGCCGGTCGCCGAGACCGACACGGTCCGGCCGAGGACGGTCACCTCGCGGGCGAGTGCGACCTCGTCGCCGCCGGCGTGGTCCAGGCTCAGGTCCGGCACGCCCACCTCGTCGAGGACCTCGTCGTAGGGGACCGTTCCCTGCGCGGTCAGCCGCGCGACGGTGACCTGTCCGTCGCGGGGTCCCTCGACGTCGAGGCCGGTCGCGGTCACGTCCCGCACCAGCCGCCCGTCGCGACGCAGCGCGGCGGCCTCGACCTGCACCTCGCCGAAGCTGCGGGACAGCAGCTGAGGCAGGAACGGGAAGCCCTCGACGGCCACCTGGGGCTCGCGGAGCCCTTCCGCGGTGAGGCGCTGCTCGGCCTCGTCGGCGGCCAGCCGGTGGGCGAGCCGGTCTCCACCCAGCGCCGCGAGAACCAGGACGAACAGGGCGATCAGGAACGCGCGCATCGGGATCACGGTACGTCCCGGGTCGCGGGCGGCCGACGCCGGACGCCCGACCTCCCTTGATCGCGCAGGTCGGCGGCAGCAGTATCGAGGCGATGACCTCCGGTTCGTCCGGGAACGTCGCGGCCCAGCGCGGTCGGGAAGCCTTCGACCGGCGTGAGTGGCGGACGGCCTTCGACGAGCTCGCCGCCGCTGATGTTCTCGGTCACCTCGACGCCGACGGTCTGGAGCGGCTGGCCACGGCGGACTACCTGCTCGGCCGGGACACCGAGAGCGCCGAGGTGATGGCCCGGGCGTTCCGCGCGCACTGCGACGCCGGTCAGGTGGAGCGCGCGGCCCGGGCCGCGTTCTGGCTGGCCTTCGGGCTGATGAACCGCGGCGAGATGGCCCCGGCGCAGGGGTGGCTGGGGCGTGCGCAGCGGCTGCTCGACGACGCCTCGCTGGACTGCGTCGAACGCGGGTACCTGCTGTTGCCTGCTGCGATCGGGACCCTGTTCACGGGCGACGGGGAGTCGGCGCTCGGCCTGTTCCGGCAGGTCGCCGTGCTCGGCGACCGGTTCGGCGACCCGGACCTCGCCACCCTCGGCCGGCTCGGTCAGGGCCAGTCGCTGCTGCAGCTCGGTCGTCCGGCCGAGGGTGTCGCGCTGCTCGACGAGGTGATGGCCTGGGTGGCGTCCGGCGAGGTGTCTCCGGTCGTCTCCGGGCTGGTCTACTGCGCGGTCATCCTGGCCTGCCAGGACGTGTTCGACCTGCGGCGCGCCCGCGAGTGGACGTCGGCGCTGAGCCGCTGGTGCGCCGAGCAGCCCGACCTGGTGCCCTACCGCGGGCAGTGCCTCGTCCACCGCTCCGAGCTGATGACGCTGAGCGGGGAGTGGGTCGACGCGATGCGCGAGGTGCGCCGGGCCCGCAGCCGGCTGTCCCGGCCCGCGCCGCAGCCCGCGATCGGGATGGCGCTCTACCAGCAGGGCGAGCTGCACCGGCTGCAGGGCGAGACGGCGACGGCGGAGCGGCTCTACCGGGAGGCGCACCGACGGGGCCGCAGCCCGCAGCCCGGCCTGGCGCTGCTGCGGCTGGCGCAGGGCCGCTCCGCGGAGGCGGCTGCGTCCCTGCGCCGCGAGCTGGACGAGGTCCACGACCGCGGCGCGCGGGTGCGGCTGCTGCCGGGCTGCGTCGAGGTGCTGGTGGCCGCCGGCGACGTCGCCGCGGGCCGAGCAGCGGCCGACGAGCTCACCGCGCTCGCGGCCGAGGTGGGCTCCGCCTACGTCCGGGCGGTCGCGGCGCACGCCACCGGCGCGGTGCTGCTGGCCGAGGGCGCGACGGCCGCGGCGCTCACGTCGCTGCGGGGCGCCTGGGTGGCGTGGCGGGAGGTGGACGCGCCCTACGACGGCGCGCGCACCCGGGTGCTCATCGCCCAGGCCTGCCTCGGCCTCGAGGACACCGACGCGGCCGAGATGGAGCTCGACGCGGCTCTGCACGTCTTCCGCGAGCTGGGGGCGGCACCCGACATCGAGCGGGTCGCGCGGCTGTCGGGGCGACGCGCCAGGCAGGAGCCGGGCGGGCTCAGCGACCGCGAGGTGGAGGTGCTCAGGCTGGTCGCCACCGGGCGCACCAACCGCTCGATCGCTCTCGAGCTGGTCATCAGCGAGAAGACCGTCGCGCGGCACGTCAGCAACATTTTCACCAAGCTGGGGTGCCGGTCGCGAGCCGCCGCCACGGCGTACGCGTACGAGCACGAGCTCGTCGGCCACGGCGCGGACGCTGCCGGCTAGACGACGACCTGCTCGGCGTGGTCGCGGGTCGCTCCCGCGGACCGCTGCGGCAGGTCGGCGACCACCTCGGCGAGCAGCTCGACCGCCGCCTCGATCACCGGCACCGGCTGGGTGTACGGCAGCCGCAGCCGGTCGTCGAAGGAGTGGCCCGTGCCGAACCGCGGGCCGGCCGCGAGCAGCAGCCCGCGGCCGGCGGCCGCCGAGACCACGGTCGTCGACGACCCGGACGGGAGGCGGCACCAGACGACCAGGCCACCGGGCGGGACGGGCGCCTCCCAGTCCGGCAGCCGCCGGGCCAGCGCGTCCAGCAGGGCGCGACGCTGGTCACGCAGAGCGGCTCCTCGGGCCGCCAGCACGTCCGCGGCGGCATCGAGCAGATGGCAGGCGGCGAGCTGCTCGAGCACCGGACCGGACATCTGGGCCCGCCCGGCCACCGCGGCCAGCCGCTGCACGGTCTCGGGCTCGGCCCGCAGCCAGCCCACCCGCAGCCCGCCCCAGAAGCTCTTGCTCATCGTCCCGACGGTGACGGCGAGATGCGGGCGGGCGACGGCGGCAAAGGGGGTCGGCGCCTCGGCGTCGAGGCCGAGGTCGACCAGGGTCTCGTCGACGATCGCCACCACGCCGGTCTGCTCGAGCCCGACCGCGAGGCGTCGGCGCTGCGTCTCGTCGAGCAGCAGGCCGGTCGGGTTCTGGAAGTCCGGCATCAGGTAGGCGGCGTGCGGCGAGGACGCGCGCACGGCGCGGTGCACGTCGCGGGCCACCGCGTCCGGGTCGGCGGGCGACACCGAGACCGGGACGGTGCGCCGTCCCTGCTCGCGCACCGCATCGAGGGCGTTGGGGTAGCTGGGGTGCTCGACGAGCACCCGGCCGCCCCGCGGGACCAGCGTCTCGACAGCGACCGAGATGCCGTGCAGTGCTCCGTTGGTGACCAGGACGTGCTCGGTCGTGGTGGGCAGCCCGCGCCGGCTGTAGTACTCGGCGATACGGGCCCGCAGCTCGGGCAGACCGCTCGGGTGGTAGCCGTGCCCGGGCAGCAGCCGCGGCAGGTCCTGCAGCGCCGCGGCGAACGCAGCCGGTACCTGGGGCGGCGCGGCGGGGGCGGCGTGCGCCAGGTCCAGCACCCCGGGCGTGGCCGGGGCGGGCAGCCACAGGCCCGACGACGGGGCGGCGGGCAGCCGCGTGAACGTGCCCGAGCCCTGGCGGGCGTCGGCCCAGCCGTCCTCGCGGAGCCGCCCGTAGGCAGCCGCGACCGTCGCCCGGCTGAGGTGCAGTGCCCGGGCCAGCTCGCGCTCGGCCGGCAGCCGCACCCCGACGGGCAGACGGCCGTCGCCGACGAGCAGCCGCAGCCGGGTGGCCAGTCCCGCGTACAGCGGGGGACGTTCGGTGGAGAGGTCGCCGAGCAGGCCGGCAAGCCTGGTGGGGCTGATCGTCGTCACGGGTCGCTCCGGAGGATTGGCCTGGGTTCAGCAGGCCAATCATCGGGGCAGGGAGCGCCGGGCACAAGGGAGGGCCAGCCACTTCTCCCGGATTGGCCTGCCATGTGCGGGCCAATCTGGGCGCACCATGGCGGTCATGGTCTCGTCGTCGCCGGCCCGCGTGCGCCTGCCGTCGCGCCGGCTGCCCCGCCGCCTCACCCAGCTGTACGCGGGACTGGTGCTCTACGGCTTCTCGATGGCGCTGCTGGTCCGGTCCGAGCTCGGCGTCATGCCGTGGGACGTGCTGCACCAGGGCCTGTCCCGCACCGTCGGCGGCTCGCTGGGCCTGGTCAGCATCGTCGTCGGCGCCGCGGTGCTGCTGCTGTGGGTCCCGCTGCGGGAGCGGCCCGGCGTCGGCACGGTCAGCAACGTCTTCGTCATCGGGATCGCGATCGACGCCTCGCTGTGGCTGCTGCCCGACGTCGACGACCTGCTGCTGCGGGCCGCGCTGGTGGTCGGCGGGATCGTCCTCAACGCCGTCGCCACGGCGGCCTACATCGGCGTCCGGCTCGGCCCGGGCCCGCGGGACGGGCTGATGACCGGCCTCGTGCGCCGTACCGGGCGGCCGGTGCGGGTGGTCCGCACCGCGATCGAGCTCGTGGTGGTCCTCAGCGGCTGGCTGCTCGGCGGCACGCTCGGCATCGCGACCGTGCTCTACGCGCTGCTGATCGGACCGCTGGTCCAGCCGCTGCTGCCCCGGCTCACGGTCGTCGCCCGCGACGCCTGACCAGCCCGCCACGGCCCCCGCCGCAGGGGAACACGGTCAGGGGTGCATGCCGTGGAAAGTGGACCGGCTGGCGGTGCAGTGATCGCGCCGTCGGCCGGTCCTTCGCCTGCCAAACGCCGCTGACGCATCAGCTGACGGCTCGGGCTGCCGTACGTCGGTCCGCGGCCAGTCGGGCCAGCGCCAGGGCGGCGACGAGCAACCCGAAGTCCCGCAGGGCGATGTCGTAGTACTCCCCCATGGAGACGAGGTTGACGATGATGCCGAGCAACCACGCCGACACCACGTAGCCACCGAGGTCGGGGCGGGCAGCCACCAGCAGGCCCGCCACGACCTCGATCGCGCCGACCAGGAGCATGGCCTGGTGCGCGCTACCTGGCACCAGGTCGTTGACCCACGGCGCCAGGTAGCGCTCCCACTGGGTGAGCACCTCGGCGAACTTGTCCAGTCCGAACAGGATCGGCGCCACGGTGAAAACGGTGCGCAGCAGGAGAAACGCGTGCCCCGAGCCGTCACGGGCGGCGATGGACGTGGCGGTGAAGCGGGGCAGCCTGGTCTCTGTCATCGGTGGGTCCTTTCGGTCGGTCGCAGTCGCGTCAGTGGAATCGTTCGGGGAAGGCACGCAGGATGCCGTCGCTGAGCACGTCGGCCATCTGCAGGATGTGGTGGTGGATCTCGTCGTACTTGGCCACGCTCGCCTCGTACTGGCCCGTCAGCTCGTGCACCGCCTCGCTGAGGGTCTGGTCCAGGTGGGCTCTCATCGCGGCGCGCATGACGTCGCGCGGCCAGTGCGTCCGGTCGGCGGCAGCCAGGAGATCGGCGATGTCGTCCGCGTTGGCGTACCAGGAGGCGCGGGCCCGCTCGAGCGCAGCGGAGTCGCCCGCCTTCGCGGCCTGCAGCAGCTCTACGGCGATGGTGATGTGGTCGCGCAGCAGAGCGGTGAGCCGGTCACCGGCCGCAGCACCGTAGAACGGCGCGATCGCGTCGCCGATGTCCTGCTGGTTGCGCAGGAGCCGTTCGGCGGTGGCGTCGAAGCCGGCGGACCCGTCGGCGAAGGTGACGATCGCCAGCCGGGTCCAGGTGACGTGGTCCTCCCACAGCCGGCGCATGTCGTCGTGGAAGGCGGCCTGGGCGGCGGTGCGGGCCACCGGACGGTCGCCGCCGTGGTCGTGCCGGTGATCGATGGCGGTCGCCGTCTGCCCGGTCGCCAGCAAGGCCGTCGCCAGGGCCAGCACGGCTCCCGCCGCGAGCAGCGACAGACTCCCGACGCGGCGAGTGGATAGCAGTGTCATGCTGATGTACGTGTCATCGCGTGCGGCGGTCTTACCGGAAGCTGCCGGATCGGTAAGACGGGGCGGTCGCCCCGACACCTACGAAGCATGAGCAGTCAGAAGCTGGAGTCAGGCCCGCGCTGTGGGCAGGGCCCCCCGGTGGACGTGGCGGCGTGGCGTCTGTGCCGGCTGCTTGAGGCGGGCTTCCCCGCCGACGTCGCCGAACGACTCGCAACCGACCGCAGGTTCGATCTCCATGCGCTGCTCGAGCTGGTCGACCGCGGCTGCCCGCCGCTGCTCGCCATGCGGATCATGGCCCCGCTGCCTGGCCGCGTCCGATGACAACGGCCCACCGCACGACCGGCCACCCGATGTCGACCGCGGACGACGAGGCCTGGGTCGCTGACCTCGCCGCGTCGGGCGGCCCGGGTGACGCGGCGCTGCGCCGGCTGCACGCCATGCTGCTCCGCGCGACGCGCCACCAGGTGTGGCGCCTTCGCGATCTGCTCCCCGGTGCCGGCCCCGGGGACCTGGAGGACCTGGCGCAGCAGGCCGCCGACGACGCCGCGATGGCGGTGCTGCGTCAGCTGGTCGGCTGGCAGCGCCGCAGTCGCTTCTCCACGTGGGTCTACAAGTTCGGCATCCTGCAGGCCGGCGTGGCGGTGCGTCGCCACGCCTGGCGGCAGCGTGAGGTGCCGCTGCCCGACACCGTGGTGGTCGTCGACACGGCTCCCTCGCCCGACGACATCGCGGAGTCGAGCCAGTTCCTGTGCGCCGTCCGCGACGCGATCGCCACCGAGCTCACGCCGCACCAGCGTCGGGTCGCCCTGGCCCTGCTGGTCGAGGAGGTGCCGATCGACGTTCTCGCCGAGCGCTTGGGCACCAACCGCAACGCGCTCTACAAGACACTCCACGACGCGCGCACCCGGCTGCGCGCAGCCCTGGTCGCCACTGGCCATCTCGAACCTCGCGCCGACCGGAGCCCGTCATGACCGACCGCGTCCCGCCGCTCGACCCGTCCAGCGCCGCCAACCTGCTCGCCGACACGGACCCCTACCTCTCCTGCGACGACTGCTTCGCCCGACTCGACGAGTACGTCGAGTCGCTCGCCCGCGACCCCGGCCACGTCGACCCGGCCATGCGTGCCCACCTGCGTGGCTGCGGAGCGTGCGCCGACGAGGCTGCCGCCCTGGCCGAGCTCCTGCAGCAGTCCTGAAGCCGGCGATGCCCACCGGCCCCCACCCGCCCGCGTTCGGCGACGTTCCGTACCGACACGCCGACGCGAC
>DASTVO010000245.1:0-3070 GCA_035759075.1 Actinomycetes bacterium | reverse complement strand
ACGTTGTCCATGAGGTCAGCCAGCTCCGGTGGCACGGTGTCCAGCGCCTCGGCCACGAGCTCCTCGAATCGAGACGCCGACATCTCCAGCACGTGTCGATTCTCTCGTGGCGCCGTGCATCGGGTATGCAGGGGACATGTCTCGCTCGGTCGTGTCCCGGCTGAACGAGCGCTGGGAGCACCTGCGGGGCGGACCGCGCTCACGGCGCCGACGCGTAGCCCTGGTGGCCGAGGTCATCGTGGTCGGACTCGTCGGTGCCTGGCTCGGCCTGCTCGCCGGCGGCCGGCTCGACGCCCCCGTCGGACCGCTGGAGACCCGGCTGTCCATCGGGCCGAGCATCAGCGGCGGCACCGAGGTCGCCATCCCCCCGCTCGGCGAGCTCCGGGTCGACACCCACGCCGGCCCGATGCGGCTCACCGCCGCTGTCACCCGGATCAACGCGGCCGAGGCACGGCGCATCTTCAGCAACCCCTCGATCGTCGACGGCCTGGGCGATCAGGTCACGAAGGACCTGATCGGCGCCGTGCGGGTCGTCGTGATCCGCTCCGCCGTCGCCGCCGTCGCCGGCGCCCTGCTGCTGGGAGTGATGGTGTTCCGGCGCCGGGGCCGGCTCGTCCTCGCAGCCGGCGGGGTCAGCCTCGCCGTCGTCCTGGCTGGTGGGGTGACGGCCGCCGCGACCTGGGACCCGAAGTCGATCAACGAGCCGCAGTACACCGGGCTGCTGGCCAGCGCCCCGACGGTCGTCGGTGACGCGCAGGACATCGTCCGGGACTTCCAGGTGTACGAGGCACAGCTGGCGAAGCTGGTGACGAACGTGTCGCGGCTCTACGACGTCACATCGACCTTGCCCGCGTACCGGCCCGACCCGTCGACGGTGCGCGTGCTGTTCGTCTCGGACCTGCACCTCAGTCCTTCTGCCTGGGAGCTGATCCGACCGGTCACCGAGCAGTTCGAGATCGACGTCATCGTCGACGCCGGCGACATCAGCGACCACGGGACGGCCGCCGAGAACAACTACCTGGAGCCGATCGGTGCGCTGGGCGTCCCGTACGTCTGGGTGCGCGGCAACCACGACTCGCAGCTCACCCAGGCAGGGGTCGCCGCGCAGCCGAACGCCGTCGTGCTCGACGGGCAGGTGGAGGAGGTCGGCGGGCTGCGCTTCGTCGGCGCCGGTGACCCGCGGTTCACGCCCGACAAGAACACCCGCGACCAGGTGGCGCCGCCGACCGTCTCGCAGGTCGGCCTCGCGATCGCCAGCGTGGCCCGGCGCTCCGCCGAGGCCGGCGAGCCGGTGGACATCGCGGTCGTGCACGACGGCGAGGCGGCGACGGAGATCGACGGGACCGCGCCGCTGATCCTGTCCGGCCACTACCACCGGCGCGAGCAGAACATGCTGCCGCGCGGCTCGTTGAGCTTCTTCCAGGGCTCGACCGGCGCCTCCGGGCTGCGCGGGCTGGAGAACGAGAAGCCGACGCCGGCCCGGGCCTCGGTGCTGTACATCGACCGCGAGACCGGGCAGCTGCAGGCGTGGGACGACATCACCCTCGGCGGCCTGGGCCTGGTCTCGGCGAAGATCGAGCGCAAGATCTTCGCCGAGCAGTTCCCGCCGGACGAGCGGGCGGGTCCCGCCGGGCAGGGCGTCCCCACGCCGACCGGGACGTCGTCGCCGCCAACCTCCCCGAGCGCGCCCTGACGTCCCGCCGGGCCGGCTTTGGCGCGGACCGCGAACGTCCCCTATGCTTTCCGGGTCCCCGACGGCTAGGACGCCGTGGGCCCACCGCCCTCATCGTCTAGTGGCCCAGGACGCCGCCCTTTCAAGGCGGTAGCACGGGTTCGAATCCCGTTGGGGGCACGGCAGTACAGCAAGGTCCTGTGGAGCAGTTTGGAGTGCTCGCCACCCTGTCAAGGTGGAGGCCGCGGGTTCAAATCCCGTCAGGACCGCACATAGTCGTCACGTCGAACCGTCCCGGTGAGACGCTCGCGGCAGCGGTCGCCTCTCGGACTGCGCGATCGCGGCCCCGCAGATGCGGCCCGAACTGCTGTGCGTCGTCCAGGCTAGACCCGCGCTCCGGCCCCTCGAGGTTGGTGAGCGGGCAGGCCGCGTCCAGGAGCACGGCCAGGCCTGTTGCGAGGTCTGAGCTACGCGAGGCAGGCCCGTGGGCAAGGACCGTCACGTCGTGGGCCCCCTTCGGACTCCCCGTTTGCGACGTTCCTCCCAGACACGCGGGCGCCACGCCGAGCCATCCGGACACAACGTCGCAAACGATCTTGACCGGCGGACTGCCTCGTCGAGGAGTGCCGGCTACGAGCCGACCGGCGGGTCGAAGCCCTGCGGTATGGTTGGCCGCGCAGATCGGGCCCTGTGGCCCACGGCCAGGTAGCTCAGTTGGTACGAGCGTCCGACTGAAAATCGGAAGGTCGGCGGTTCGACCCCGCCCCTGGCCACCACAAACCCCTCCGGACCCCTCGACCGGCACTGAAAATCGGATGGTCGGCGGTTCGACCCCGCCCCTGGCCACCACTCTGAGAACGTCCCCGACGACATCGCCGTACCCCCTGTTGCGCGAAGAGGGCGCCACCGGGTCAACGGCTCACCAGAGTCGTCGAGAACCGGTAGGCGGAGCGGTAGAGGTGGCTGCCGTGCTCGACCGGCCGGCCCTCGTCGTCGTACGCGGTGCGGGTCATCGTCAGCAGCGCGGCCCCGGGGCGCTCACCCAGCTGCCGTGCCTGAGCGGCGGTCGCGGCGGCGGCTCCGACCGACTGGTCGGCGATTCGGATGCGCACCCCGGCGGCCCGCAACAGCTCGTAGAGGCCGTGCGCCTCGAGGTCCTCCGCCCGCAGCGGCAGGAGCCCCACGGGCAGGTGGTTCGTCATCAGCGCGACCGGCCGGCCCTCCGCGCTGCGCAGCCGGCGCAGCACGGTGACCGAGGCACCGGGCACGACGGCCAGGGCCGCAGCCACCTCGGCGTCCGCCGGGGTCTCGGCCAGCTGGAGGACGGTCGTGGTCGGCCGCCGTCCGGCGTGCAGCAGGTCGTCGTGCAGGCTGGTGAGCTCCAGCGAGCGGTTGAGC
>DASTVO010000244.1:0-10534 GCA_035759075.1 Actinomycetes bacterium | reverse complement strand
CGAGATCGTCAGCTACTCCACGCAGGAGATCCGTGAGGTCGGCGCGCTGCTCCGGGGCGAGAACCCGAACCGCGGTGACGGACTGCGCGTGCTCACGGGCGTCGGCAAGCCGCTGGCCGTGCGCGTGTTCGGGCAGGACCCGGACGTGCTCAGCCAGCAGGCCGAGCGGGTCCGCGAGGTCATGGCCGGCATCGACGGTGTGGTCGACGCCCGCGTGGACGAGCCGGCGAGGCAGCCGTCGATCGAGATCGAGGTCGACCTGGACCGCGCCCGCGAGTTCAACATCACGCCGGGCGACGTGCGCCGCGCCGAGGCGACGCTCCTGCAAGGCATCCAGGTCGGCAGCGTCTTCGAGGACCAGAAGGTCTTCGACGTGATCGTCCAGGGTGTGGACGAGACGCGCGGCAGCGTCGACGACGTGCGCAACATGCTGATCGACCGTCCGGGCGGCGGCCAGGTGCCGCTCGGCGACGTCGCGGACGTGCGAGTCACCGAGACTCCCGCGGTCATCTCACGGGACGCGGTGTCGCGGCGCCTCGACGTCGAAGCGGGCGTGTCCGGACGTGACGTGGCCGCCGTGGCGGCGGACATCGAGAGCGCTCTCGCGCAGCTCGAGTTCCCGATCGAGTACCACGCAGAGGTCATCACCGACTCCACGTCGGAGGAGATCGGCGCCGGCCGGGTCGTCGGGTTCGCGATCGCGCTGCTGGTCGCCGGGTTCCTGCTCCTGCAGGCGGCCTTCCGCAGCTGGACGACGGCGGCGTTCGTGCTGGCCGCGATGCCGGTGGCCCTCGTCGGCGGCGTCATCGCGGTTGTCGTCACCGGCGCGGAGCTGGGAGTCGGATCCATGCTCGGTCTCCTGGCCATCTTCGGGCTGGCGATCCGCGGAGCCATCGTCCTCGTCGTCGATCTGCAGGCGCTGCAGCCACAGCCGGGCGAGTCCCGCGCAGAGCTCGTCCAGCGCGGCGCGGCAGAACGGATGGGGCCGGCGGTGACGTCGTACCTCGCTCTGGCGGTCGCGACGCTGCCGCTCGTGGTGCTTGGCACGCGGCCAGGGCTCGAGCTGCTGCACCCGCTCGCGGTGACACTGCTCGGCGGCCTGGTCACCACCGCCTTCACGACGCTGTTCCTGCTGCCGGCGCTCTACCAGTTCCTGGCGTCGGAGGAGAAGCAGGGCGTGGTGCCGACGGACGAGGAGGAGCCCGCAGGAACCACGATCGACCTCGAGCGGCGAGTGCCGGCCGGAGAGGGCCTTCCTGGCCAGCGGCCGGGGCCGGTCACTGCTCCGGAGGGACGGCCGGTCCGATGAGACTGACACGGAGCGCACGGGGGGTCGCTCTGGCGGCCGTGACGGCAGCGGTGCTGCTGTCGGGTTGCAGTGGCGGCGAGGAGGCAGCCGCCGACGACTACTACCCGTCGCACGTCGAGGAGATCCCGAACTCCGAGGTGAAGCACGTCTCGATCACCGACGACGCGGCGGGGCGGATCGGGCTGGAGACCGCCGAGGTCGTCCAGGCGGGTGACCTGGTGTCGGCCCCCTACGAGGCGCTGCTCTACGACGGCACGGGCAAGCCATGGCTCTACGTCGTGGAGAAGCCCTTGGAGTTCGTCCGGCATGCGATCGCCATCGACCGCATCGAGGGCGACCGGGTGCTGATCTCTGAGGGGGTGCGAGCCGGCGACCAAGTGGCCACCGTCGGGTCGACGGAGATCTACGGCACCGAGCTCGGCATCGACGGCAGCCACTGAGGCCTGGGGAGGTCGGGGGGTTATGCAGTTCATCGTCGGACGGAGCCTGAGGTTCCGGTGGCTCGTCGTGTTCGCCGCAGTGGCGATCATGACGCTCGGTTTCGCCGAGATCCCGAAGACCAAGGTGGACGTCTTCCCGGAGTTCGCGCCACCTCAGGTCGAGGTCCAGACCATCGCGCTGGGCAACTCCTCGAACGAGGTCGAGGAGCTCGTCACGGTCCCGCTGGAGGAACAGCTCAGCGGCATCGAAGGCCTCAAGCAGATGCGCTCCAAGTCGGTCGCCCAGCTGTCGTCGATCCGGCTGATCTTCAACCAGGGCGCCGACGAGCTGAAGGCCCGGCAGCTCGTGTCGGAGCGCCTCGCACAGGTGACGTCGACACTGCCGACGTGGGCCAGCCCGCCGTACATGATGCCGGCGCTGTCGGCCACCAGCCGGATCATGAAGATCGGCCTGTCGTCGGACACGCTGTCGCTGATCGACCTGTCGACGATCTCCTACTGGAAGATCAACCAGCGGCTGCTCCGGGTCCCCGGCGTCGCACAGGTCAACATCTACGGCGAGCGCCTGCCGCAGCGGCACGCCCTGGTCGACCCGGCGCTGCTTGAGAAGTACGACGTCTCGCTCCGCGAGGTCATGGACGCCGGCTCGCAGGCGCTCGAAGCCGGACTGATGCAGTACACGGACGGCGCCGTCGTCGGCACCGGCGGCTTCGTCGAGACCGCGACGCAGCGGCTGAACATCCAGCACGTGCAGCCGATCGTCAACGCCGAGACCCTCGCGCAGGTGCCGGTGGCCGAGCGGGACGGCCGGGTCCTCCGGATGGGTGACCTCGGCCGGACGGTCATCGACTCCGGCCCGACCTGGGGCGACGCCGTGATCAACGACGGCGAAGGGTTGATGCTGATCATCCAGAAGTACCGCGGTGCCAACACGCTCGAGGTGACCCGAGGCGTCGAGGAGGCGATGGCGAAGCTCGCGCCAGGCCTTCCCGGCATCGAGTACGACACCACGATCTTCCGGCCCGCGACGTTCATCGAGCAGTCCATCGACAACCTGACGACGGCGATGTACATCGGCGTCCTGCTCGTGATCCTGATCATCATCGCCTTCCTCTTCGAGTGGCGTACCGCGTTCATCAGCCTCGTCGCGATCCCGCTGTCCCTCGTCGCGGCACTCCTGGTCCTGGATGCCAACGGCACGACGGTCAACGTCATGGTGCTGGCCGGGTTGGTGGTCGCCATCGGAGTGGTCGTCGACGACGCCATCATCGACGTCGAGAACATCGTCAGACGGCTGCGACAGGCCCGGGCCGAGGGGCGGACCACGTCCACCTTCCGGATCGTGCTCGACGCCTCGGTTGAGGTCAGGTCGGCGATCACGTACGCGACGCTCATCAACGTCGTTGCCGTCGTGCCGGTCCTCTTCCTCGAAGGGCTCTCGGGTTCGTTCTTCCAGCCGCTCGTCCTGTCCTACGCGCTGGCCGTGCTGGTCTCGATGGTGGTGGCGCTGACCCTCACGCCGGCGCTGTGCCTGTTGATGCTCTCGCGTGGGAACCTCGTGAGCCGCGAGTCGCCGTTGCTGCGGGTGCTGAAGCGGGGCTACACCGCGGTGCTGACCCCGCTGCTGCGCCGCCCGTCGCCGGCGATGGGGACCGCCGTCGTGACGATCTTGGCCGGCGCGCTGGCCTTCCCGACGCTGGGTGCCCAGCTGCTACCGAACTTCAAGGAGCGCGACTTCCTCATGCACTGGCTGACGCAGCCGGGGACGTCGCAACCGGAGGAGTTCCGGATCTCGGTCGCTGCCTGCAAGGACCTGCAGAAGATCCCGGGTGTCCGCAACTGCGGCTCCCACATCGGACAGGCCCTGCTGTCGGACGAGATCTACGGCGTCGACTTCGGCGAGAACTGGATCAGCGTCGACCCGAGCGTCGACTACGACGAGACGCTGCACAAGGTGCAGGAGACGGTCGACGCGTACCCCGGTCTTTACCGTGACGTGCAGACGTACCTGCGCGAGCGCATCAAGGAGGTGCTCACCGGCTCCAGCGAGTCGATCGTGGTACGCGTCTACGGCCCGGACCTCGACGTGCTGCGGGGGCTCACGGACGACATCTCTGGTCGGATCGCCGACATCCCAGGGATCGTCGACGCCCACGCGGAGCTGCAGGACAGCCTTCCGCACATCGAGGTCGAGCCCGACCTCGAGAAGGCACGCGCGCTGGGTCTCACGCCTGGTGACATCCGCCGCCAGACGTCGACGCTGATCGCCAGCGAGGAGGTCAGCGACATCTTCGTCGGCGGCCGGGCGTACGACGTTCACGTCCGGGCGATCCCGGAGGCGCGCAACAGCTTCACCGATGTGGCGAACCTGCAGATCGACACGCCGTCGGGAGAGAAGGTCAAGCTCTCCGACGTCGCCGACGTCCGGATGGGCCCGACCCCGAACGCGATCTACCGGGAGAAGCAGTCCAGGATGCTCGACGTCGGCGCCAACGTGGGCGAGGACGGCAACCTGGGCGATGTCGTGGCGGCTGTGGAGAAGCGGCTGTCCGGTGTCGAGTTCCCGCTGGGCTACCACGCCGAGGTCCTCGGCGAGTCCGACGAGCTCGCGGCGGCCCAGAGCCGGCTCTACCTCTTCGGTGCGGTGGCGCTGCTGGCGATCCTGCTGCTGCTCCAGGCGGTCTTCGGCAGCATGCGGCTGGCGATCCTGACCTTCCTGCTGCTGCCGATGGCCCTGGTGGGCGGCGTGCTCGCCGTCTACCTGGGTGACGGGGTGCTGTCCCTCGGGTCGCTGGTCGGGTTCCTCGCGGTGTTCGGCATCGCCGCCCGCAACGGCATCCTGATGATCAGCCACTTCCAGCGGCTGGAGCACGAGGAAGGGGTGCCGTTCGGGCCCGGCCTCGTCCTGCAGGGCGCGAAGGAGCGGCTCGCACCGATCCTCATGACGGCGTCGGCCACCGGTCTGGCCCTGGTGCCGCTGGCCGTGTCCGGCAGCATCCCGGGTCACGAGATCGAGCACCCGATGGCGATCGTGATCCTCGGCGGCCTGCTCACCGCGACGCTGCTGAACCTGTTCGTCCTGCCCTCGCTGTACCTCAAGTTCGGCAAGTCCCGTCGTGAGAGGAGGGCGGCGGCTGCTGTGGCTGCTGCCTGACCCCGTCGGGGGAGGCCAGCTCAGTCGCGGTGAGGTCCCGCACACCGAGGCGCCCGGCAACCGGCCGGGCGCCTCGCTGTGTCCGGATCCGTAGCCGGATCAGTCCGAGGGTGCTCGGGTGACCGGGATACTGCGGGCCTCGGCCTTGGCTGCGACCATCGGCACCGTCACCTCGAGGATCCCGTCCTTGTAGGTCGCGGTGAGCTGGTCCTCCTGAGCGCCCTGCGGAAGCGTCACACGGCGCAGAAACGACCCGTAGTGGAACTCCGATCGGCCCTTCTCGCTGAGCTCCTCACGGCGCTCCGCGGAGATCGAGAGGACGCCGTCGGCGACCTTGATCTCGACGTCCTTGTCGGGGTCGATGCCGGGCAGCTCGGCGCGCAGGACGTACCGGTCGGCCTCGAGCCGGTCCTCGATGCGCAGGGCTTGGGAACCGCGTCTCCACTCCATTGCCGTCGGCCAACCTGTCTCGAACCAGTCGAACAGGTCGGCCAGCGGCGAGGTCGACGCGCGCTTGGTGACAGCGGTCATCGTCGTGCTCCTTCTGGCTCGTGGGTGCAGGGACGACTCGATCGCACCGCACGACGGGACCCCGAGGCAGGGCCATCGGTCCCTGCCCCCGATGCCGAGGGTCTGCGCTATGGGGTCGCGGCGGAGGCCGCTCAGTCGGTGAAGGCCGTGGCTGCCTCCGGCTGCCCGCCGCGCTGCTCCGGCACGCCCTGCTGGGCGGCCGCCATGGCCTCGATCAGGTGGCCGAACTCCTCGGCGTTCGGCGGTACGAACGGCTCAGCGTCCGGAACGGTCTCCAGCACC
Source organism: Actinomycetes bacterium (assembly GCA_035759075.1). Classification (GTDB taxonomy): domain Bacteria; phylum Actinomycetota; class Actinomycetes; order JACCUZ01; family JACCUZ01; genus DASTVO01. The sequence continues at coordinate 4,818 of DASTVO010000244.1, read as the reverse complement.
TTCAGGAACTCGTCCATCGAGGTGCCGTCCGCGGCCGGGAGGTGCGAGGAGAAGATCCGGCTCGGGCGGATCTGCCGGACGCGGTCGAGGACCTCGCTGAACTGGGCGCGGTCGAGGACGTGCGCCCACGGCGAGTCGCTCGTCGCCCAGCCCACCATCCCTCCGGCGAGCACCTCCGGCGGCACCTCGCCCGCGTCCTGCGTCGCCTCGGGCAGGATCGCGCCGAAGGAGTCGACCGAGAAGAACGCGCCGGTCGAGCCGTCCAGCAGGCCCGTCGACATCGGGTTGTCGAACAGCGGTGGCGCGACGGCGGTGAGGGTGCGGTCGCCGACATGCACCTCGTCGCCGAAACGGACGGCGTGGACCCGGTCGAGGGGGACCGGCCACCACGTGGCCATCCGCAGCGCGCTCATGGCGTGGGTGACCAGCTTCGCGTTGGGCGCGAGCTCCATCACGCGCTGGATGCTGCCGGTGTGGTCCGCGTCGTCGTGGGTGAGCCAGACCCACCTCAGGTCCTCGAGGGGGACCACCGAGCTCACCGCGTCGACGAAGTCGTCCGTGTCGACACCGATGCCCGTGTCGATCAGCACCGGCTCCTCGGCCATCAGAAGGTAGGCGTTGATCGGGAGGACACCGACGCCGGGCAGCGCCAGGTTGGCCGGGAAGACGTGGACGTCCGGTGCGCCCAGGTAGGGAGAGTCCATGCGTGGCCTCCAGAGCCAGCGGGGCCCGCGACGCGGGCCGTTCTCCCGGTCCTAGCACCGGCACGATGATCCGTAAAGCGATCAGCGGGCCCGGGCGCGCTGGACCACCCACACGACGACGCCGGCCAGCGCGCCGAGGGCCAACGCGGACACGACTGTCCAGAGCTCACCGGCGAGCAGCATCGCCAGCGACGCGACGGCCAGCGCCGGGAGGGCGACCAGCTGCACACGGCGCATGTCCTCAGCGTGGCACGTCACGCTGCAGGTCGTTCGGAGTTCCCTGGACGCGTGCGGGAGAGTGGGAGCCATGCCCAACCGCCTCGCCGACGCGACGTCGCCGTACCTGCTGCAGCACAAGGACAACCCGGTCGACTGGTGGCCTTGGGAGGACGAGGCCTTCGCCGAGGCGCGGCGACGAGACGTCCCGGTGCTGGTGAGCATCGGGTACGCGGCCTGCCACTGGTGCCACGTGATGGCGCACGAGTCGTTCGAGGACGAGGAGACGGCCGCGCAGCTGAACGCGGACTTCGTGGCGGTGAAGGTGGACCGCGAGGAGCGCCCGGACGTCGATGCGGTCTACATGGAGGCCACCCAGGCCCTCACCGGCCACGGGGGCTGGCCGATGACGGTGTTCACGACCCCCGACGGCAAGCCGTTCTTCTGCGGCACCTACTTCCCCCCGACGCCGCGGCACGGGATGCCGTCGTTCCGTCAGCTGCTGGCCTCCGTCGCCCAGACCTGGAAGGAACGCCGCGACGAGGTGCTCGAGGCTGGGCAGCGGATCGTGACCGGCCTCGCGGAGCGCTCGGTGCGCCAGCCGTCGGAGGGCTCACCTCCGTCTGCCGACCACCTCGAGGCGGCCGTACGGGGGCTGGCGTCGACGTACGACCGGGTGCACGGCGGTTTCGGCGGTGCGCCGAAGTTCCCGCCCTCGATGGTGCTCGAGCAGCTGCTGCGGCACCACGCGCGGACCGGCGACGAGGAGGCGCTGAGACTGGTCGAGGACACCTGCGAGGCGATGGCCCGCGGCGGGATCTACGACCAGCTCGCCGGCGGGTTCGCCCGCTACTCGGTCGACGCCGCCTGGGTGGTCCCGCACTTCGAGAAGATGCTGTACGACAACGCCTTGCTGCTACGGGTCTACACCCACCTGTGGCGCACCACCGGGTCCGAGCTGGCCCGCCGGGTCGCGCTCGACACCGCCGGTTGGATGCAGCGCGAGCTGCGCACCGCGGAGGGCGGCTACGCCTCCGCCCTTGACGCCGACACCGACGGCGTCGAGGGGCTCACCTACGTCTGGACCCCGGAACAGCTCACCGACGTGCTCGGGGAAACGGACGGCCGGTGGGCCACCGAGCTGCTGGTCGTCACGGCCGGCGGCACGTTCGAGCACGGCGCCTCGACCCTGCAGCTGCCGAAGGACCCGGACGACCCCGAGAGGTGGGCCGGTGTGCGCGCACGCCTGCTCGCAGCCCGCGACGGGCGGCCGCAACCGGGTCGCGACGACAAGGTGGTGGCGGCCTGGAACGGCCTCGCCGTGGCGGCGCTGGCCGAGGCCGGTGCCCTGCTGGACCGGCCCGAGCTCGTCGAGGCCGCGACGGCGGCCGCCGACCTGCTGGAGTCGGTGCACCTGGTCGACGGCCGGCTGCGGCGGGTGTCGCGCGACGGTGCCGCCGGGCGCCCGGCCGGCGTGCTGGAGGACTACGCGGACGTGGCGGAGGGTCTGCTCACGCTGTACGCGGTGACGGGGGAGCCGCACCGGCTCGCGCTCGCGGGGCGGCTGCTCGACGTCGTCCTCGACCGGTTCGCCGACGGCACCGGCGGGTTCTTCGACACCGCCGACGACCGGGCAGACCCCCAGCTGGCGGCCATGCGACGGCCGCAGGACCCGACGGACAACGCGACGCCGTCCGGGCAGGCGGCCGCTGCCGGCGCGCTGCTGACCTACGCCGCCTACACCGGCTCGTCCCGGCACCGTGAGGCGGCAGAGCGGGCGCTCGCCGTCTACGCCCCGCTCGCCGCGGGGCACGCGCGGTTCGCCGGGTGGGGTCTCGCCGTCGCGGAGGCCCTGGCCGACGGGCCGCGGGAGGTGGCTGTCCTCGGACCTGCCGGGCACCCCGGGACCGTGGCGCTGCACCGCGCGGCGCTGCGAGGCGTCGCCCCTGCGGCCGCTGTGGCCGTCGGGGACCCGGACCGGCTGCCCGATCCCGAGGTCCCGCTGCTGGCCGACCGGCCGTTGCGTGACGGGCTGCCCACCGCGTACGTCTGCCGGCACTTCGTCTGTGACGCCCCGACGACGGACCCGGACGTCCTCGCCCGCGCACTGGCGGTTCCGTCGCAATGACCTATGCCGTGCAGCCGCTCACGCCGGAGCAGGGGGAGGCGATGGCCGCTTGGGCGTACCCGGGGCCGTGGGCGGTCTACGACGTGACCGGGCCGGTCGACCCGGCCGAGGGCTTCTGGGCCGTGGTGGACGAGGACGGCGAGGTGGTCGGCTTCGCCTGCTTCGGCGTGGAGGCGCGGGTCCCCGGTCTCGAGCAGCGCCCTGGCGTGCTCGACGTCGGCGTGGGCATGCGCCCTGACCTCACCGGCCACGGCCGGGGACGGGAGTTCGCCACCGCCGTGCTCGACCACGGGCGGGAGGTCACCGGCGCCCGCCGGCTGCGGGCCGTGGTGCAGGACTGGAACGCGCGCAGCCGCGCCCTGCTGCGCGGGCTCGGCTTCGCGGAGGCCGGCACCCATCCGGTCGGCGAGGTCACCTACGTCGTCTACGAACGCACCTACGAGGACGCGTGACCCGCGCCCGAGGTGGACGGAGGCGTCGCGTCCGCCGACGGCGAACGGGTCTGGCACCAGGGCTGTAACAGTGTAATCATCGTTGCATGAACCGACACGAGCACCACGGGCGCCATGAGCACCGGCACGAGGCCGACGAGGAGTCGGTCCGCGGCTGGTTCACCGGACGGCTCCCGCAGGAGTGGTTCGCCGGGCCGGTGGAGGTCACCGTGGACCGCGAGGAGATCACCGTGGTCGGACCGCTCGCGGCACCCACCGTCGCCGACGGCGCCTCGCCGGCCGAGCGCTCCGCAGCGGTCGACGGGCGGGTCCGCGGCTTCCGCGAGGACACCCGCGACCAGCGCATCCACATCGCCCGGGAGGCCGAGCACCGCTTCGGGCGCAAGGTCGCCTGGGGCGTGGAGGTCGACGGCGAGCGATCGCTGTTCACCCACCTCGCCGTCCCGGTGATGACCCGGCTGCGCCAACCCCAGCGGATGGTGCTCGACACCCTCGTCGCGGCCGGCGTCGCCCGGTCGCGGTCCGAGGCGCTGGCCTGGTGCGTTCGGCTGGTCGGCCAGCACTCGGAGGACTGGCTGGCCGAGCTGCGCGAGGCCATGGAGAACGTCGAGCGGGTGCGCTCGCAGGGGCCGGACGCCGACGCGTCCTGAGACCGCTCAGGCCGTGTACGTGGCGATCGACACCGCGATGTAGTGCACGACGTACGCGCCGAGGGTCAGCGCGTGGAAGACCTCGTGGAAACCGAACCAGCGCGGCGACGGGTTGGGGCGCTTGAGCGCGTACACGACCCCGCCCGCGCTGTAGAGCACGCCGCCGACGGCCAGCAGCGTCACGACCGCCACGCCGCCGGTGGCGAGGATGTCGCCCAGGTAGAACACCGCCACCCAGCCGAGTGCGATGTAGACCGGGGTGTAGAGCCACCGGGGCGCGCCCACCCAGAAGACCCGGAACGCGATGCCGCCGAGGGCGGCGGCCCAGACGATCCAGAGCAGCACGGTGCCGCCGCGGCCGTCGAGCAGGATGACGCTGAACGGCGTGTAGGTGCCGGCGATGATCAGGAAGATGTTGGAGTGGTCGAGCCGCTTCAGGTGCCGCTCGGTCGAGGGGGACCAGCTGCCGCGGTGGTACAGCGCACTGATCCCGAACAGCAGTGCGGCGCTGAGCGCGTAGACGCCGGTGGCGACCGTCTCCCTGGTGCCGTCGGCGAGGACCACGAGGACGATGCCCGCGGCCAGCGCGACCGGGAACGTGCCCGCGTGCAGCCAGCCGCGCAGGTGCGGCTTGACCCCCTGAACCACGGCGTCGACGTCGTGGGCCA
>DASTVO010000243.1:0-4830 GCA_035759075.1 Actinomycetes bacterium | reverse complement strand
GACGGCGTAGACGTTTCCGCCCAGCCGGACGAAGCGGACGACGTGGCGGGAGATGCCGCGAGGCAGCGGGACCAGCTGGTCTGCCGGCCACAGCTCCAGCGGCAGCTCCCACGGCAGGTCGAGCAGGGCCGGGTCGCTCGGCGCGGCGAGCAGCTGCAGGGCCATGGAGACATGGTGCCTTCCCGGGCCCGGCAGCCGCCCGCGGCGTCCGTCAGGTGGGGAGGCGCTCCCCGGTGGTGGTGGAGAAGACGTGCACGTGGCCCTTCTTGGGCGCGAAGTTGACCGTCTCGCCCTTGCTCGGCGGCCTGCGGCCGTCGACGCGGGCGATCATGTCGTGCTCCTCCCCGTTGACGTCGGCGGTGCCGTAGACGTAGGCGTCGGCGCCGAGCTCCTCGACCAGGTTGACCACCGTGTGCAGGCCCTCGCCCTCACCCACGAGGTCCATGTCCTCGGGCCGGACGCCCAGGGTCACCTGTCGGCCGCCCTCGCCGGCCTTCTCGACCGTCTCCCGCGGGACCTCGATGTGGGCGTCGCCGAAGGTCAGCGAGTTGCCCTCGATCGGGACCGTGAGCAGGTTCATGGCTGGGGAGCCGATGAAGCCCGCGACGAACACGTTGTTTGGCCGGTCGTACATCTGCCGCGGGGAGTCGATCTGCTGCAGGACGCCGTCCTTGAGCACGGCGACGCGGTCACCCATCGTCATGGCCTCGACCTGGTCGTGGGTGACGTAGACGGTCGTGACGCCGAGGCGGCGCTGCAGCGCGGCGATCTGGCTGCGGGTCTGGACGCGTAGCTTCGCGTCGAGGTTGGACAGCGGCTCGTCCATGAGGAACACCTGGGGCGAGCGCACGATCGCGCGGCCCATGGCGACCCGCTGACGCTGCCCGCCGGAGAGCGCCTTGGGCTTGCGGTCCAGGTACTGCTCGAGGTCCAGGATCTTCGCGGCCTCGCGCACCCGGGTCTGGATGGTGTCCTTGTCCTCGCCCGCGATCTTGAGCGCGAAGCCCATGTTCTCGGCGACCGACATGTGCGGGTAGAGCGCGTAGTTCTGGAACACCATGGCGATGTCGCGGTCCTTCGGCGCCAGGTTGGTGACGTCTCGCTCACCGATCAGGATCCGGCCCCCGTTGACGTCCTCGAGCCCCGCGAGCATGCGCAGGGACGTGGACTTCCCGCAGCCCGACGGACCGACGAGGACGAGGAACTCCCCGTCGCCGATCTCGATGTCGAGAGCGTCCACGGCAGGCTTCTCAGCCCCCGGGAACAAGCGTGTGGCCTTGTCAAACGTTACGGTCGCCATGGGTGGCGCTCCCTTCACCGGCAGGAACGTGCCGGACGGTCCGAGTGGAAGGTGATGCGGCCTCGCGTCCGCACCGTAACGCCTGCGTAACGCGGGGGGCTAGTGGTCGTCTCACGATCGTCACGTCACGCAATCGTTATGGCGCGCCCTATTGCCCCCGGGTTGCGTAAACGTTTACATCGGATCAACCCGGGACGCGGGCGCCTCGCTCTGCTGTCGAGGCCCCGGACCGGCTCTGGAGTGCGAGATAGGAGCAGTGCGCATGGGACCAACGAAGGGACGACGCGGCCTCGCCGTAGTCGCCTGGGCGCTGAGCGCCGGCCTCCTCCTAGTCGCGTGTGGTGGCGACGACGGAGGCGGCGGCGGAGGCACGAACAAGGCCGAGGGCAAGGCGCCGGGGGAGGGCAAGGCCGAGTGTGAGGGCCTGACCGAGTTCGGCGACCTGAGCGGCACCGAGGTCAGCGTCTACACCTCGATCGTCGCCCCCGAGGACCAGACCCAGATCGACTCGTACAAGCTCTTCGAGGAGTGCACCGGAGCGAAGGTCAACTACGAGGGGTCCAAGGAGTTCGAGGCCCAACTCGTCGTGCGAGTCCGCAGCGGCAACCCGCCGGACGTCGCGTACCTCCCGCAGCCCGGTCTGCTCAACACCCTCGTCACGGACACCGGCAAGGTCCTGCCGGCACCGGACACCGTCGCCGCCAACGTCGACGAGTTCTGGGGCGAGGACTGGAAGGGCTACGGCACCGTCGACGGCACGTTCTACGCCGCACCGCTGGGCGCCAACGTGAAGTCGTTCGTGTGGTACTCGCCGACCCTGTTCAACGAGAACGGCTACGAGATCCCGCAGACGTGGGACGAGATGCTCGCCCTGTCCGACCAGATGGTCTCCGACGGCATCAAGCCGTGGTGCGCGGGCATCGGCTCCGGCGAGGCCACTGGCTGGCCGACGACCGACTGGCTCGAGGACGTCCTGCTCCGCGAGGTCGGCCCCGACGTCTACGACCAGTGGGTCAACCACGAGATCCCGTTCGACGACCCGCAGGTCGTCTCGGCGCTGGACCGGGTGGGCAACATCCTGAAGAACCCGGACTACGTCAACGCGGGCATCGGCGACGTCAAGTCGATCGCGACGACCACGTTCCAGGACGGTGGCCTGCCGGTCGCCAAGCAGGAGTGCGGCATGCACCGCCAGGCCAGCTTCTACGCGAACTTCTGGCCCGAGGGCACGAACGTGGCCGAGGACGGCGATGTGTTCGCGTTCTACCTGCCGCCGGTCGACGAGGCGGCCGGCAAGCCGGTTCTCGGCGGTGGCGAGTTCGTCGCAGCCTTCGACGACCGTCCCGAGGTGCAGGCGTTCCAGACCTACCTGTCCTCGGACACCTGGGCGAACGAGAAGGCCAAGTCGACCCCGGCCGGTGGCTGGGTCAGCGCGAACAAGGGCCTCGACGTCAGCCTGCTGACCAACCCGGTCGACCAGCTGTCCGGTGAGATCCTGCAGGACCCCGAGGCGGTCTTCCGTTTCGACGGCTCCGACCTGATGCCCGGCGCCGTGGGCGCCGGCTCCTTCTGGAAGGAGATGACTGCCTGGATCACAGGCAAGGACACCAAGGCGGCGCTGAGCGCCATCGAGAACTCCTGGCCCTCCAGCTAGGTCGAGGAGTTGGATAGACCTGTCGCCGGGGGAGCCGCACGCTCCCCCGGCGACAGGTCACCGGACGGGTGTGCTGGTATGGCCGGACCAAGGAGGTAGGCCGCTATGTCGGCAGGTTCCAAGTTCCTCGACATGTTCATCGCCGTCTTCATCTTCGTCGCGGTGATGGGTGTCGTCCTCTTCCTCGCCGACCGGGTGAGGTCCAGACGGGGCGAGCTCGTCCAGACGCTCGTGTTCGTCCTGCCCGCCGCCGTCCTGATCTCGGTCGGCCTGCTCTACCCCGGCATCCGCACGATCGTGGAGTCGTTCCGCGACCGCGCCAGCCGAGCCTGGGTCGGCTTCGACAACTACCAGACGATCTTCACCTCGTCGGACCAGATCACGGTTCTGCGCAACACGGCAGTCTGGGTCATCGTCACGCCGATCCTCGCGACGCTCATCGGGCTGGTCTACGCCGTGCTCATCGACAAGGCCAGGATCGAGGCCGTCGCCAAGTCACTGATCTTCCTGCCGATGGCCATCTCGCTGGTCGGCGCCTCGCTGATCTGGAAGTTCGTCTACGACTACCGCGCCACCGAGCAGGACCAGATCGGCCTCGCCAACGCGATCCTGAAGGGGATAGGCCTCGACACCTACCGCTTCCTGCTGACCGAACCGTGGAACACGCTGTTCCTCATCGTGATCATGATCTGGGTGCAGGCCGGCTTCGCGATGACCGTGCTGTCGGCCTCCATCAAGGCGATTCCCGACGACATCGTCGAAGCCGCCCGGCTCGACGGTGTGTCCGGCTTCCGGATGTTCCGCTACATCACGGTGCCGAGCATCCGCCCGTCGCTGATCGTGGTGCTCACCACGATCAGCATCGCCACCCTCAAGGTCTTCGACATCGTGCGGACCACGACGGGCGGCAACTTCGACACCAGCGTGCTGGCCTACGAGTTCTACGTGCAGAGCTTCCGCTCCTTCGACAACGGCCTGGGCGCCGCGCTCGCCGTGCTGCTGTTCATCCTCGTCATCCCGATCGTCGTCTACAACGTCCGCCAGATGCGCAAGCTGGAGGCACGATGACCGCCCCGACCGCCGCCGAGACCGGCAAGGAGCCGCGTCGACCGGACGTCGCCCCGAGGACCACGGCTGCCGGCGAGGCCAAGCGCCGGCTCACCTCGCCCTGGGCGTCGCTCGCCGCGGTCGTCATCGCGACGCTGTGGACGGTCCCCACCGCCGGCCTGCTGATCTCGTCGTTCCGCCCCGAGAACGACGTGAAGGGCAGCGGCTGGTGGACCATCGTCACCAGCCCGGACTTCACGCTCGACAACTACCGCGCGGTGCTCACCGGCAGCGCGACGGAGAGCCTGGCCACCTACTTCGTCAACTCGATCGTGATCACGATCCCGTCGGTGCTCATCCCGATCACGCTGGCCACCTTGGCGGCGTACGCGTTCGCCTGGATGAAGTTCCCCGGCCGGGACACGATCTTCGTGGCGATCTTCGCCATGCAGATCGTGCCCATCCAGGTGACGATGATCCCGCTGCTCCAGCTCTACGTGAGCCCGCCGTTCGGGCTGCCCAGCCTGGCCGGGGAGTTCTGGACGATCTGGCTCTCGCACTCGATCTTCGCCCTGCCGCTGGCCATCTACCTCCTGCACAACTTCATGAAGGAGGTGCCCGGCGAGCTGATCGAGGCGGCCCGGGTCGACGGCGCGGGGCACGTCAAGATCTTCACCCGCATCATGCTGCCGCTGATGACGCCCGCCATCGCCGCCTTCGGCATCTTCCAGTTCCTCTGGGTCTGGAACGACCTGCTCGTCGCGCTGGTGTTCGGCGGCGGCAACCTCGAGATCTCGCCGCTCACGGTGCGGCTGGCCGAGCTGTCCGG
>DASTVO010000242.1:0-7570 GCA_035759075.1 Actinomycetes bacterium | reverse complement strand
AGCTCGTCGAGGTCGTGATGGCCGACGGGCGCTTCGAGCCCGTCGAGGGCACGACGCGGGAGATACCGGCCGAGCTGGTGCTGCTCGCGATGGGCTTCACCGGCCCGCAGCAGCCCGGGGTGGTAGAGCAGCTCGGTGTCGACCTGGACGCCCGGGGCAACGTCGCCCGGGACGATGCGTTCATGTCCTCGGTGCCGGGCGTGTTCGTCGCCGGGGACGCGGGCCGCGGCCAGTCGCTGATCGTGTGGGCCATCGCGGAGGGCCGTGCCGCCGCGGCCGGTGTCGACGCGTGGCTCTCCGGCGGTCAATCGCTGCTCCCACGCCCGATCGCCCCCACCGCCCGACCGCTGGCCGTCTGACCCCGTCCTAGCCCGCGGCCGCGCTCCCGGTCCGTCGCGACCCGGCCGGCCAGCCGACCGCTGGTGATCGTTTGCGACATTCGGTCGGGACGCGCCGGCGACACGCCGGTGCGGTTGCCGCGGAAGGTCGCAAACGATCAGGTCCGGGTGCTCCGGTGACAGCGGTCACAGGTGGTCGTGAGACCGGGCCGAGGTGTTTTCACCTGGAGGACCCGGGCAGGCGTCGGAGTGACCCACACGCACGCCATTCCGGGAGTGATACCTCATGGCCAAGTCTTTGACCGGCAAGACCGTCGCCTTCCTGGTCGCGCCCGAGGGGATCGAGCAGGTCGAGCTGACCGAGCCGTGGAAGGCCGTCGAGGAGGCCGGGGGGACGCCGCGCCTCGTGTCGACCGACGGCGGCACGGTGCAGGCCTACAACCACCTCGACAAGGCCGACACCTTCGACGTCGACGAGACCGTCGACTCGGCGAAGATCGCCGACTACGACGGGCTGGTGCTGCCCGGTGGTGTCGCCAACCCGGACTACCTGCGTACCCAGCCCGAGGCCGTCGCCTTCGCGAAGGGCTTCTTCGACGCGGGCAAGCCGGTCGCGTCGATCTGCCACGCGCCGTGGACGCTGGTCGAGGCCGACGTCGTCCGGGGCCGCACGATGACGTCGTGGCCGAGCGTCCGGACCGATCTGCGCAACGCCGGCGCGGAGTGGAAGGACGAGGAGCTGGTGGTCTGCGAGAACGGGCCGAACGTGCTGATCAGCAGCCGCAAGCCGGACGACCTCAAGGCGTTCTGCGGCGAGATCGTCGACCGTTTCTGACCTGACCCGCCCTCGCTTCCACGGTGCCGTGGTCGAAGTCGATCTCTGACCGGGGCCGTCGGCGACCACCCGGCCATGGAAGCGGCGGCTCGGTCCCACGGGATGGACCCCGGAACCGCTCCGCGCCCCCCGCAGCCATAGGCTCGGGGGGTGCGCCGCGCCAAGATCGTCTGCACCCTCGGCCCAGCCACGTCGAGCGAGGAGCAGATCCGCGCCCTCGTGGACGCCGGCATGGACGTCGCCCGGCTCAACCTCAGCCACGGCGAGTACGCCGACCACGAGAAGGTCTACCTCAACGTCCGGAAGGCCTCCGACGAGAGCAAGCGGGCCATCGGCGTCCTCGTCGACCTGCAGGGCCCGAAGATCCGGCTCGGCACCCTCGCCAGCGGCCCGGTCGTGCTCGACAAGGGCGACGAGTTCACCGTCACGACGGAGGACGTGCCGGGGGACAAGGACATCGTCTCCACCACGTACAAAGGGCTGCCCGGCGACGTGAACCCGGGCGACCGGCTGCTCATCGACGACGGCAAGGTCGCGCTCCGATGCGTCCGCGTCGACGGGCCCCGCGTGGTGACGACCGTCGTCGAGGGCGGACGGGTCTCGGACAACAAGGGCATCAACCTGCCCGGCGTCGCGGTCAGCGTCCCGGCGCTGTCCGAGAAGGACATCGAGGACCTGCGATGGGCACTGCGGCTGCAGGCCGACATGATCGCGCTGTCCTTCGTCCGCAGCGCTGACGACATCAAGGACGTCCACCGGATCATGGACGAGGAGGGTGTCCGGCTCCCGGTCCTCGCGAAGATCGAGAAGCCGCAGGCCGTGGACAACCTCGACCAGATCGTCGCGGCCTTCGACGGGATCATGGTCGCTCGCGGCGACCTCGGTGTGGAGCTGCCGCTCGAGGACGTGCCGCTCGTGCAGACCCGCGCGATCTCGCTGGCCCGGCGCGCCGCCAAGCCGGTCATCGTCGCCACCCAGATGCTCGAGTCGATGATCGAGGCGTCCCGGCCCACGCGGGCCGAGGCCTCCGACGTGGCCAACGCGGTGCTCGACGGTACCGACGCGTTGATGCTCTCCGGCGAGACCAGCGTCGGGAAGTTCCCGATCGGCACGGTCGAGACGATGAGCCGGATCATCGCGAAGATGGAGGACCACGCACTCGCCGACATCCCGCCGCTCGCCGGCAAGCCGCGGACCAAGGGCGGTGCCATCACCAAGGCGGCGGCCGAGGTGGGCGAGCTGCTCGGGGCGAGGTTCCTCGTCGCGTTCACCCAGAGCGGTGACTCGGCCCGCCGGATGGCGCGGCTGCGCTCGCCGATCCCGCTGCTGGCGTTCACCCCCGTTCAGGCCGTGCGCAGCCAGCTGTCGCTGGTGTGGGGAGTCGAGACCTTCCTGACGCCGATGGTCAAGCACACCGACGACATGGTCCTGCAGGTCGACCAGATGCTGCTGGGGGAGGAGCGTCTGCGCCGCGGCGACCTCATCGTGATCGTGGCCGGCAGCCCGCCCGGCATCGTCGGCTCCACCAACGCGCTGCGGGTGCACCGGATGGGCGACGCGGTCGACCTCCAGGCGAAGCTCTAGATCACCACCGCCGACACCACCCACAGCCCGACCATCGCCAGCCCGGCCGCAAGCTCCACCAGCATCCCGATCCCGACACCGACGAGCACCGCGCGGGTCGAGCGCCAGGCCGCCGCCGAGTCACCGAGCCGTTGGGCCTCCGCGAGGTAGATCGCGCCGACCCCGCCGACGACGAGCCCGACCACCGGGATCACGAAGAAGCCGACGACGGCGCCCACGCCGCCGAGCAGCACCGTCCGGCGGGGTGCTCCCGAGGCGGTGGCCCGCCGGGCCGGGAGCGCGTACTTCGCCACGGTCGCGGCCACGAGCAGCACGGTCAGGGCCGCCGCCACGCCCCAGCGGACGCCGCCGCCGTCCGCCCAGGCCCACACGAGGCCGGCCGCCCAGATCAGCAGCAGCCCCGGCAGCACCGGGACCAGGATCCCGACCAGCCCGACGAGCATCGCGAGCAGGATGAGCAGCTCACCGGTGACGGGCACCGCCACATCATGACGGTTGGCCCGGCCGCGGCCGGGAAGGCGGGGGCAGAATCGAGCTGACCCCCGGGGCCGGCCCGGTCCCCGCCGACGTGAGGAGCACCGCGTGAGCCGCAGCGAGCACCAGGCCGTCCTCGATGCCGTCCCCACCGGGGTGCTGGTCGGAGGGGAGTGGCGGGACGCAAGCCGCGGCGGCCGGTTCGTCGTCACCGACCCGGCCACCGAGGAGCCGCTGGTCGAGGTGGCGGACGGGCAGCCGGAGGACGCGACAGCCGCCCTCGACGCAGCGGTGGCGGCGCAGCCGGAGTGGGCCGCGACACCCCCGCGGGAGCGCGGCGAGATCCTCCGGCGCGCGTTCACCCTGCTCACCGAGCACGCCGACGAGCTCGCGCTGCTCATCACCCTGGAGATGGGCAAGAGCGTCGCCGAGTCCAAGGCCGAGGTGCTCTACGGCGCGGAGTTCTTCCGGTGGTTCTCCGAGGAGGCCGTACGCGTCGAGGGGCGGTTCTCGCGGGCACCCGCCACGCCCGAGCGGCTGCTGACCATGAAGCAGCCGGTCGGGCCCTGCCTGCTCATCACGCCGTGGAACTTCCCGCTCGCCATGGCGACCCGGAAGGTCGGCCCCGCGGTGGCGGCCGGCTGCACGATGGTCGTGAAGCCCGCCCAGCTCACCCCGCTGACGACCCTGCGGGTCGCCGCGCTCATGTCGGAGGCGGGGCTGCCCGACGGCGTCCTGAACGTCGTGCCGTCGACCTCCGCCGGACGGACGGTCGGCCCGCTGATGGCCGACCCCCGGCTGCGGAAGGTCTCCTTCACCGGGTCCACCGAGGTGGGGCAGAAGCTGGTCGAGCAGTCCGCCCAGAACCTGCAGCGCGTGTCGATGGAGCTCGGCGGCAACGCCCCGTTCCTCGTGTTCGCCGACGCCGACCTCGACGCGGCCGTGGAGGGCGCGCTGCTGGCCAAGATGCGCAACAACGGCGAGTCCTGCGTGGCCGCCAACCGGTTCCACGTCGCCGCGGAGGTCGCCGACGACTTCAGCCGGCGGCTGGCCGAGCGGCTCGGCGGGCTGAAGGTCGGGCACGGAGCCGACGAGGGCACCAAGGTCGGGCCGCTCATCAACGAGGACCAGCGCGGCATCGTCGAGGACCTGGTGTCGGACGCCGTCGACAAGGGCGCCAAGCCCCTGACCGGCGGGTCACGGGTGGACGGCAAGGGCTACTTCTACGCGCCGACGGTGCTCGGCGGCGTCGGGCCGGACGCGCGGATCCTGCGGGAGGAGGTGTTCGGTCCCGTTGCCCCGGTGACCACGTTCGACTCCGAGGAGGAGGCGGTGCGACAGGCCAACGACACGCAGTACGGCCTCGTCGCGTACGTCTTCACGAACGACCTCAAGCGCGCGCTGCGCGTGGTGGAGGGCCTGGAGACCGGGATGGTCGGCCTCAACCGCGGGCTTGTCTCCAACGCGGCCGCCCCCTTCGGCGGGGTCAAGCACTCCGGGTTCGGGCGCGAGGGCGGCCACGAGGGGATCGAGGAGTACCTGGACACCAAGTACGTCGCCATCGACATGTGACAGCCCGGCGCGCGACGGCCCGCTGTGGCAGGGTGAGGCGATGTCCACGTTGATCGAGCAGTACCAGCACGCGCTCGTCGAGTTCGGCCGCCGGGTCGAGGAGGTCGGCGACGACCAGTGGTCCGCGCCGACGCCGTGCGTGGACTGGGACGTGCGGGCGCTCGTCGCCCACGTCGTCGACGAGTGCCGCTGGGCGCCGTATCTGCTCTCCGGCGGAACGGTCGCCGACGCGGGCGACCGCTTCGCCGGCGACCCGCTCGGCGACGACCCCAAGGCTGCGTGGAGGTCGGCCTCGGAGCAGGCTCGGGCAGCCTTCGCGGCAGACGGTGCGCTCGACCACACGGTGTCCCTGTCCTACGGCGAGACCAGCGCGCGGGACTACATCTGGGAGATGACGGTCGACGCGACGGTGCACGCCTGGGACCTGGCGCGCGGCATCGGCGCCGACGACCGGCTCGACCCCGAGCTCGTGCGGCGCATCCACACCGAGGCGGAGAAGGACGTCGAGGCGCGCTCGGCCACCGGCCTGTTCGACCCGCCGGTCCCGGTCGCGGCCCACGCCGACCTGCAGACCCGGATGCTGAGCCTGTTCGGCCGCCGCGCCTGAGCCATGGCCCGGCGACCGGGTGCCGTGCCGGAGAGAGTCAGGCGTCGAGCAGGCTGCGCAGCCAACGCGGCCCGGTCGACACCCCGCCGGCCTCGCGGACCCGCTCACCCAGCTCGCGGTCGGCGCTGACGGTCAGGACCGGCCCGGCCGCCGAGCCGCGGACCACGTCGACGATCGTGTCGTCACCGCTGCCCGGCGCCGTCACCACCTCGACCTCCGCCGGAGCCGTCCCGGCGGCCTCCCGGGCAGCGCCCTCGAGGACCACCACGACGCGCGGCCACCAGTGGCTCAGCGGGGCCCGGTCGAGGTGTGCCGGCAGGTCGTCGCTGCGGAGGCCGTCGCGCGCCAGCCCCGCGCACGCGCGCACGAGCCGTTCGGCCGCCCCGGCTCGGTCCCGCCACCAGCCGTCCGGGCGGGAGCCCACCACGTTGGCGGCGTCGACCACGACCGTGAGCGGGTGCAGAGCCCGGCGCAGCCAGGGCCAGGTGGCCGCGAAGCCGGGATGCAGCGGCAGCCCGAGCACCTCCTCGACCGCCACCCAGGCGACGTCGATGCTCTCGCCCCCGGTCGGCCGTGCCTCGACGGTCTCGTCGGCCCGGCCGACCACCGTGACGTAGGACCAGCGTCCGTGGGCGTCGTCGTAGCGGCCCTGCGGCCGGACGGCCCCGCCGGTGACACCGCCCTCCTCCCCGGCCTCCCGCAGCGCTGCCTCGACGGCGCTCTCGGACCGGTGCCGCGCCCCGCCGAGCAGCCCCCACGTGTCGCCGTGGTGGCTCCAAGAGGCGCGGTGCTGCAGCAGCACCTCGTGCGACCCGCCACCGGTGCGGTGCAGCAGCAGACCCGCCGCGCCGTACAGGCCCCAGTGCCGGTGGCCCTGGGCGCACTCGACCCAGCCGTCGCCGTCGCCGCGCGTGTCGGGCCGTGGGCTGCTCATCGTCCCTAGAGACTGCCACGCTGGGGCCGGAACGAACCTCGGGGCCGGCCGCGGTCGGCGGCCGGCCCCGAGGCGGGAGGGTCTAGCTCAGAACTTCGAGCGGCAGGCGGCCAGGTCCGGCTTGACCTGCTGCCCGCGGTCGACGACCACGGACTTGGTCTCGAGGACCGTGCCGTCCGGACGCTCGCAGGTGAGCGTCCAGTTCTCGACCAGGCCGTCACCGACGATGGTGTCGGTCGTGTCGTAGAGACCGGCGGTCATCGTCCAGTCCGGCGACACCGAGGCGAAGTTGATCACCCGCAGCACGTAGGTGCCGGCCTTCGGGGTGTCGACGGTGGCGAGCTCCTTCTCGCCGACGAAGTTGCCGGAGCTGGCAACCTCGGTCAGCGTCCCGTCGGCCTCCTTGTAGTAGACCTCGAGGTCGTAGTCGTCCGGCGTCGGCCAGTCGAGCTCGACCTGCAGCAGCTCGGCGTCGGTCTCGGTGACCACGAACTCCTTGTCCTCGTGCTGTGTCGGCAGCAGCGCGGTGCCCGGCTTGAAGGTCTCCTCCCGGGTCGGCTGCTCCGAGAGCACCTGGAGGCGGTGCTTCATGACGAGCGGCCGGGTGCTGGGGTTGACGTGCCAGCTGAACCGGCCGTCGGCAGGCACCGTCATCGTCGTCTCGAGCGTGTCGGTGAACGACGAGCCGTCGTAGGTCGGCGTCGCGAACTGCTTGCGCAGCCGCAGCACTGCCCCCGCCGGCGCCTTGCCGGAGATGAGCGAGTGCATGGCCGGGTCGGCCGTGCTCTCCAGCGCCGCCAGGTAGGCCTCGCGGTTGCCCTTGCCCTCGTACTGGCCGGTGCCGAAGTACTGCTCGATCACCGTCGGGAAGGGCGGGTGGAACTCCTCACCGATCTCGAAGGTGAACCCGAGACCACCGGTTGCGTAGTAGGACCAGTCCTCCGTGGTGCCGGTGGTGTCGTAGAGCTGGTAGGAGTGCTGGTTGGTGTAGCCGTTGTTCGACGCCATCCGGGCGCCGAGAGCCTCGTAGACCGTCTCGTCCGCGGTGTCGCCCTGCGCGCGCAGGCCCGGGGGACGCAGCACGAGGTTGCTGTACGTGTGGTTGGTGATCAGCGTGGTGACGTGCTCACCGGAGACGAGCTCCCGGATGTTCTGCGTCTCGGGCTCGGAGAACGGCCCCGAGCCGCGGTAGGTCGGTTCCGCGAAGGTCGAGCTCGCGCCGGGCC
>DASTVO010000241.1:0-8322 GCA_035759075.1 Actinomycetes bacterium | reverse complement strand
CCGCCGTAGAACAGGACCGCCCACCACAGCATCCCCAGGCGCCCGCCCTTGAGCCCGATCTCCGGCGGCAGCATGCCGCGGTTGAGCCGGATCAGCAGGAACGAGTAGACGAACATCACCAGCCCGTTCAGCGACGAGGCGATGACCAGCAGCAGCAGGGGCTGGTCCATGCCGGAGAGCAGGATCGCCGAGCCGAACGCGATCTCGAGCCAGACGACCGCGAAGTAGAGCCGGCTCTCGGACCACGTGCTGCTGTCCCGCAGCGGCCCGGTCCGCAGCACGTCGGCCGTGACCCGGCCGACCATGTCGAGCACCGCCAGGTTGGTCGAGAACAGCACCACCGTGCCGATGAGCCAGAACACGGTGCCGAGCAGCTCGCTGTGGTCGGCCTTGAGGGCCTCGCCCTGCAGCCGGATGAAGTCGAAGCCCTCGGCGTCGCCGCTGGTCCCCACGCTGACGGCCGTCAGGGTCATCAGGGTCAGCAGCGCGACCAGGCCGATGCCGAAGAACGTCGTGAACTGCTCGCGGTCGGCGACCTTCCACCAGCCGTTCCAGCGCCGCATGTTCTCCTCGTCGCGGCGGAAGAAGTAGCCGGTCGTCGCCGCCTTCGTCTCCTCGCCGGTGAACGGGGAGACGACCGTCGGCAGCCGCGCACCCATGCCCAGGCCCTTGTCCCGCACCCAGTTCGACTGCACGAGGTTCAGCGCGCCGCCGGCGCCGGCGAACGCGATGGCGCCGAGCAGCGTCGCCGCGCCGATCTGGGAGACCGCGTCAGGGATCTTCTGCACCTCGACGAAGCCGCGGCCCAGCTCGGCGTAGCCGTCGAAGCCCAGCAGCACCGCCATCGCGTACACCAGGAACAGCACGATCAGCGCCACCATGAAGAACTGGATCTTCTCCACCGTCCGGTAGACCACGGGGGAGGCCGTCAGCACGGCCCCGATCAGCAGCAGCATGCCGATCGTCACGTAGGGGACCGCGTCCTCGGAGTACCCGAGGACGAAGCCCAGCGTCGTCGAGCCGCCGGTCGCCCAGCCCGGCCAGGCCCACGGGACGATCGTCATGACGACGAACAGCCCGCTCCACGGCTTCCACAGCCGGGTGAAGCCGGTCACGGCGGTCTCGCCGGTCGCCAGCGTGTAGCGCTCGATCTCCATGTTGAGGAAGTACTGCGTCAGCACGCCGACGACGACCAGCCAGACCAGGGACATCCCGACCTGCGAGGTGATGTAGGGCCAGAGCACGTACTCGCCGGACCCGATGGCGCCGGCGAGCAGGAGCACGCTCGGGCCGAGCACCCGCTTGAGGGGCAGCGGCTCTGGCAGGTCCGCGTACTCGATGGCTGGAAGGTGGGTGCTGCGGATCTCGGTGGCGAGTGCGCCACCTCTCTCTGTCCCCGTGCTCATGACGAGTCCGACCTTTCCTGGGAGGGGTGGGCGCCGAGGTGCTCCGGCGGCAGGCCGCGCAGCGAGGCGTCGAGCACCTCGACGGTGTGGGCGAGGGCCAGTCGGCCCCCGAGACGGTTCACGGACGAGGCCACCTGCAGCAGGCAGCCCGGGTTCGCGGTGACGAGCAGGTCGGCGCCGGTCGCCAGCACGCTGCGCGCCTTGCGGTCGCCGAGCTCGCGGGCGGCCTGCGGGTGCAGCAAGTTGTAGATGCCGGCCGAGCCACAGCAGATCTCCGGGTCGGCGACCTCGCGCAGGTCCAGGCCGGGGATGGCGCGCAGCAGCTCGCGGGGCTGGGACCGCACCCCTTGGGCGTGCGCGAGGTGGCAGGCGTCGTGGTACGCGGCGCTGACCGGCAGCGGATGGCGCTGCGCCACGGGGCCCAGCTCCACCAGCACCTCGGACACGTCCCGCACCGACGCGGCGAAGCGAGCCGCCCGCTCGGCATAGGCCGGGTCGTCGGCGAGCAGGTCCGCGTACTCCTTCATCGACGAGCCGCAGCCCGCGGCGTTCACGACGACGCGCTCCACCCCGGCCCGCTCGAAGACGTCGACGAGGCGGCGGGCGTAGCGCATCGCCTCGGCCTCCCGGCCGTTGTGCACGCTCAGCGCTCCGCAGCAGCCCTGCCGCCGCGGGATGACGACGTCGCAGCCCTCCAGCGCGAGCACCCGGGCCGTCGCCGCGTTCACGGCCGGGAAGAACTCCCGCTGCACGCAGCCGGTCAGCATGCCGACCACCGCCCGGCGCGGCCCGCGGGCGGCGACCCGCTCCGGCAGCCGCGGTGCCCGCGACGCGGGCGGCGCCAGGGCCTCCATCGCGGCCAGCGACGGCGAGAGCCGCTCCAGCAGCCCGCTGCGCTGCACCAGCCGTTGCAGCCCGCTGCGCCGGTAGGCCGTGAGGGGGCCGCGCAGCAGCCGGAGCCGGCGCGGGTGCGGGAACAGCGCGAAGATCGCCTCGCGCAGCAGCCGGTCGGCGGCCGGGCGGCGGTGCCGCCGCTCCACCTGCGCCCGGGTGGCCTCGATCAGCCGGTCGTACTGCACGCCGGACGGGCAGGCCGTCACGCAGGCCATGCAGCCGAGGCAGGCGTCGAAGTGCCCGACCATCGACGGGCTGAGCGGCTCGCCCTCGAGGCCCTGCTGCATGAGGTAGATGCGGCCGCGGGGGGAGTCCATCTCCTCGCCCCACAGCACGTAGGTGGGGCAGGTCGGCAGGCAGAAGCCGCAGTGCACGCAGTCGGCGGCCAGCTCGGCCGACGGCGGCCGGTGGTCGTCGAACGCCGGCTCGCGGCCCGCACCCGCGTCGCTGTCCACGCGCAGCGGGCCGTCCGCCCCGAGCGTCCCCTTGGTCGCGCTGACGGGTCCGGTCGCGCGTGCGTCCCCGGTCATCAGATGCCTCCGACGAAACGACCGGGCGCCAGCCGGTGGCCCGGGTCGAGCTCGTCCTTGACCCGGCGCATCAGGTCCAGGCCCGGCACGGGTCCCCACACGTCGACCTCGGCGCGCACGTCCGGCGGCGCGGTCAGCACGACCGCCGACCCGTCGTGCTCGCGGGCCACGGCCCGGACCGCCTCGACGACGGCCGCGACCGCGCCTGGCGGGGTCCCGGCCGGGAGCCCGGCGTGCAGGACGCCCATCGCCGACCCCCGGACCGCGACCTCGACGCCCTGCCTCGTCCCGGCCCGGCGCAGCGACTCCAGGACCGCTGCGACGCCGGTGATGGTGCTGGTCACCTTCAGCCCCGTCCCGCCGGCGCCGAACGGCAGGTCGGTGAAACCGGGAGGCAGCCGGTCGTCGACGGCGGCGTCGGCGCCGAGCAGGTCCCGCGTCCCGGCCGCGCGCAGGTCGACACCGCTCTCGATGCCCTCGAGCAGGACGGTGACCGCGACCGGGCCGTCGCCGCGCTGCTCCACCTCGACCGCGGAGGGCACGAGCTGCGACCCCAGGACCGCGGCCGCGAGCCGGCCGGCGTCCGCGGGGCCGGCGACCGGGCACCGGACCACCCGCTGGGCGACCGGCCGCGGGTGCAGCCGGACGACCGCCTCGGTGACGACGCCGAGCGTGCCGTACGAGCCGGTGAGCAGCTTGCCGAAGTCGTAGCCCGCCACGTTCTTCACGACCTTGCCGCCGGCCGAGGCGACGATCCCGTCGGCGCGGACGAAGGTGACCCCGATCAGCAGGTCGCGCATCGTGCCGTAGAGCAGCCGCCGGGGCCCGCTGGTGGACACGGCCACCGTGCCGCCGAGCGTGGCCCCGGGCAGCGGCAGGTCCAGGGCGAGCTGCTGGCCCGCCTCGGCGAGCACGGCCTGCAGCGACTCGACCGGGGTGCCGGCCCGGACCACGCAGACCAGGTCGCCGGCCACGTGCTCGACGACACCGGTGAGGCCGGTGGTGTCCACCACCAGGTCGACGCGCCGCGGCGGGACGCCCCAGTCCTGCTTGGTCCCGGCCCCGCGGGCCACGACGCACAGGTCGTGGGCCGCGGCGACGGCCATCACCGCTGCCGTCTCGGCCGTCGAGGTCGGCCGCACCACGTACCGCGGGACGACGCCCGCGACCGCGTCGCCGTCCTCGGCCGGGCGGGCCCGGTCGGCCACGGCGTCGCGCAGCCCGGGAAGTGCTCCGTCGACCCCCGTGGCCCCGCGCATCGGCTCAGAACACCTCGGCCAGTCCAGCGGCCTGCAGCGGGTGCGGGCCCTTCCGCCGGCCGGGTACCTCACCGCACAGCCGGGGGGTGGGGAAGATCTTGCCGGGGTTGGACAGGTGCCGCGGGTCGAAGGCGCAGCGCAGCATCTGCATGGTGTCCAGGTCGTCGTCGGTGAACATCCGCGGCATGTACTTCGCCTTGTCGGCGCCGACGCCGTGCTCCCCGGTGATCGAGCCGCCGTACTCGACGCACAGGTCGAGGATCGCCCCGGACACCGTCTCGGCCTGCTCGGCCTGCCCCGGCACCGAGTCGTCGAAGAGCACCAGCGGGTGCAGGT
Source organism: Actinomycetes bacterium (assembly GCA_035759075.1). GTDB lineage: Bacteria > Actinomycetota > Actinomycetes > JACCUZ01 > JACCUZ01 > DASTVO01. The sequence goes on along the minus strand of DASTVO010000241.1, from coordinate 3,897 downwards.
TCCCGTCCCCGGCGTGGAAGACGTTGGCCACCCGGACCCCGGTCTCGGCCGAGAGCGCGGCGATGCGGCGCAGCACGTCGGGCAGCGCGGTCCGGGGGATGACGCCGTCCTGCACGATGTAGTCCGGGCTGATCCGGCCGACAGCGGCGAACGCCGACTTGCGTCCCTTCCAGAACAGCGCCCGCTCGACGTCGTCGGCGGCGACCCGGATCTCGGTCGCGGCGTTGTCACGGCAGTGCCGCTCGACCTCGGCGAACTGCGCCTCGACCTCCGCCGCCGGCCCGTCCAGCTCCACGATCAGCACGGCGCCGGCGCCCTCGGGGTAGCCGCACTGCACGGCCGCCTCGGCCGCCTCGATCGCGAGGGCGTCCATCATCTCCACCGCCGCGGGCACCACCCCGGCGCCGATGATCGCCGACACCGCGCCGCCGGCCTCGTCCGTCGACGGGAACGCGGCCAGCAGGGTCCGCACCGTCTCCGGCGCGCGCACCAGCCGGACCGTCACCTCGGTGGCGATGCCGAGCGTGCCCTCCGAGCCGACGAAGGCCCCGAGCAGGTCGTAGCCGGGCGGGTCCGGGGCCTTGCCGCCGAGCCGGACGACGGTGCCGGCGGGCTCGACCAGCTCGACGCCGAGCACGTGGTTGGTGGTGAACCCGTACTTCAGGCAGTGCGCCCCGCCGGAGTTCTCGGCGACGTTGCCGCCGATCGAGCACACCTGCTGGCTGGACGGGTCGGGTGCGTAGTAGTAGCCGTCCGGTGCCGCGGCCCGGGTGACCGCGAGGTTGATGACCCCGGGCTCGACGACGGCCCGCTGGTTCGCGGGGTCGACCTCGAGGATCTCGCGCATCTGCGAGGTCACGACGAGGACGCCGTCGGCGTGCGGCAGCGCGCCGCCGGAGAGCCCGGTGCCCGAGCCACGCGCGACGTACGGCACGCCGGCCTCGTTGCACGCCCGCACCACCGCCGCCACGTCACCGGTGCCGCGCGGCAGCGCGACCAGGCCGGGCGTCACCTTGTACTGCGCCAGCCCGTCGCACTCGTAGGTCCGCAGCTGTGCGCGGTCGGTGAGGACCGCGTCGTCCCCCAGCTCGGACCGCAGCCGGGCGGCGAGCGTCTCGAGGACCGGGGAGGCCACGGGTCAGGGCATCCGTTCGTACGCGGGAAGGGTGAGGAAGTCGGCGTACTCGTCGGCGAGCGCCATGTCCGTGAACAGCGCCCGCGCGTCCTCCCACCGGCCGGACCCGAACGCCTCGTCGCCGACCGAGTCGCGGATCGAGGCCATCTCCTCGTCGATGACCCGCTCGACCAGGTCACGGGTCACGGTCTGCCCGTCGTCGAGCTCGACGTCGTTGTGCAGCCACTGCCACACCTGCGAGCGCGAGATCTCGGCGGTCGCCGCGTCCTCCATCAGGTTGTTGATGCCGACGGCGCCGGTGCCGCGCAGCCACGACTCGAGGTACCGGATGCCGACACCGACGTTGCCGCGCAGGCCCGCCGCCGTGACGCGCCCGGGTGTCGAGCGGACGTCGAGCAGCTGCTCCGCGGTCACAGCGACGTCCTCACGGGTCCGGTCCAGCTGGTTCGGACGGTCTCCCAGCACCTCGTCGAAGACCTCGGTGCACAGCCCGACCATCCCCGGGTGCGCGACCCACGAGCCGTCGAACCCGTCGCCGGCCTCCCGCATCTTGTCCTCGCGCACCTTCTGGAAGGCGGTGCGGTTGGTCTCCTCGTCCTTGCTCGGGATGAACGCGGCCATGCCACCGATCGCGTGCGCGCCGCGCTTGTGGCAGGTGCGCACCAGCAGCTCGGTGTAGGCCCGCATGAACGGCACGGTCATCGTGACCGTGTTGCGGTCGGGCAGCAGGAAGTCCTTCCCGCGGGTGCGGAAGCACTTGATGACGCTGAACATGTAGTCCCAGCGGCCGGCGTTCAGCCCGGCCGAGTGCTCGCGCAGCTCGTAGAGGATCTCCTCCATCTCGAACGCCGCCGGGTAGGTCTCGATGAGCACGGTGGCCCGCACCGTCCCGCGCGGCACTCCCAGCGCGTCCTGGGCATGGACGAACACGTCGTTCCAGAGCCGTGCCTCGAGGTGGCTCTCCATCTTCGGCAGGTAGTAGTACGGTCCGACGCCGAGCTCGACGAGCCGCCTCGCGTTGTGGAAGAAGTGCAACCCGAAGTCGGTGAGGCTGCCGGAGGTGCGCTCCCCGTCGACGAGCAGGTGCTTCTCGGGCAGGTGCCATCCGCGCGGCCTGACCACGATGGTCGCGGTCTGCTCGGCCAGGGCGTACGACTTGCCCTCGGGCGAGGTGAAGTCGATGCGCCGCTCGATCGCGTCGCGCAGGTTGAGCTGGCCCTCGACCATGTTCTCCCACAGCGGGGTGTTCGCGTCCTCGAGGTCGGCCAGCCACACCCGGGCGCCGGAGTTCAGGGCGTTGATGGTCATCTTGCGGTCGGTGGGCCCGGTGATCTCCGCGCGGCGGTCGACCAGCCCGGGTGCCGGGTCCGCGACGCGCCAGGTGTCGTCCTCACGGACGTCCTTGGTCTCGGCGAGGAAGTCCAGCGTCCCGCCGGCGGCGAGCTCGGCGTCGCGCTGGCGGCGCAGTCCCAGCAGCTCCTGCCGCCGGCCGTCGAAGGCCCGGTGCAGCCCGGCCAGGAAGTCCAGCGCCTCGGGGGTCAGCACCTCGTCGTAGCGGTCGTGCATCGGGGCGTCGACCCTGATCCGGTCCGGGCTCATCGTGGCTCCTCAGGCCGTGGTGGCTGGTTGCGGCGGCACCTCGGGAGTTGTTCCCATCCAGGCTGCCACCATGCCCGCCGCGAGCCGGCGGAGCAGCGCGGCGGCGTCCTGGACGGCGCGCTCGGGGTCCGGCTCGAGCTCGAGCAGCTCGCGGACGTCGACGACGCCGAGGGCGGCGAGGTCGTCGCGCTCGGCCGGGGTCAGGTCGACGTGGCCGGCGAGCACCGCCACCGGGACCCCGGCGGCGCGGGCCCGCCGGGCCACGCCGAGCGGGGCCTTGCCGGCCAGGGTCTGCCGGTCGAACGAGCCCTCGCCGGTCAGCACCAGCGCGGCGCCGGGCAGCGCGTCGTCGAAGCCGACGAGGTCCAGGAGCAGGTCGACGCCGGGAACCAGGCGGGCGCCGAGGAAGGCCAGGGCGCCCGCGCCCGCGCCACCGGCCGCACCGGCGCCGGGCACCCGCTCCACGTCGACCCCGAGGTCACGGCGGAGCACCTGCGCGAGCCGGGACAGCCCGGCGTCCAGCGATGCCACGTCCTCGGGGGCGGCACCCTTCTGCGGTGCGTAGACCTGGGCGGCGCCGCGCGGCCCGGTGAGCGGGTTGTCGACGTCGCAGGCCACGACCACCTCCACCTCGGCCAGCCGAGGGTCCATCCGGGCGGTGTCCACCCGGGCGAGACCGGTCAGCGCGGCGCCTCCGGGCGGCAGCGGCCGGTCGTCGCCGTCGAGCAGCCGCAGCCCCAGCGCGGTCGCCAGCCCCGTGCCCCCGTCGGTGGTGGCGCTGCCGCCGACGCCGAGCACGATGCGCGCCACGTTCTCGTCCAGCGCGGCGGCGACCAGCTCACCGGTACCCCGGGTCGTCGCCGTCCGGGCCGAGGCACCGTCACCCGTCCCGCCCGGGAGCAGTCCCAGGCCGGAGGCCGCTGCCAGCTCGACGACTGCGGTGCGCGGCGTCACGGCGGCGGGAGACAGGGCATAGGCCGAGAGCACGGTGGCGCCGTTGGGGCCGGACACGCGATGGCGGCGGCTCTGCCAGCCGGCCGCGACCAGGGCCTCGACCGTCCCCTCGCCGCCGTCGGCCACCGGGCGCAGCCGCAGGTCGAGCTCGACCCGGTGCGTCGTCGCCGCGTCGAGGGCCCCGGTCGCCATCGCCTCGGCCGCCTCGG
>DASTVO010000240.1:0-7754 GCA_035759075.1 Actinomycetes bacterium | reverse complement strand
TCGCCAGCGAGGCGTCCTCCCTCGCCGGGACGCAGCGTCTGGGCAACCTGGTCCTGCTCTACGACGACAACCACATCTCGATCGAGGACGACACGAACATCGCCCTGTCCGAGGACGTGTGCGCGCGGTACGAGGCGTACGGCTGGCACGTGCAGCGCGTCGACTGGCTCGCCGACGACGGCGGGTACGACGAGAACGTCGCCGCGCTCGCCCGCGCCTACGACAACGCGCTGGCCGAGACCGAGCGGCCGTCGTTCATCGCGCTGCGCACGATCATCGCCTGGCCGGCGCCCAACGCTCAGAACACCGGCAAGGCCCACGGCAGCGCCCTCGGCGAGGACGAGGTCGCCGAGACCAAGAGGATCCTCGGCTTCGACCCGGCCAGGACCTTCGACGTCGACGCGGAGGTGCTCGCGCACGCCCGCGAGGTCGTCGACCGAGGACGTGGCCGGCACGCCGAGTGGCAGGAGGCGTTCGACCGCTGGGCGGCGAAGAACACGGACGGCAAGGCGCTGCTCGACCGGATGTCGCAGCGCACCCTTCCGGCCGGCTGGACCGACGCGCTGCCGGAGTTCCCCGCCGACCCGAAGGGGATGGCCACGCGCAAGGCGTCCGGAAAGGTGTTGGAGAAGATCGCGCCGGTGCTGCCGGAGCTGTGGGGCGGCTCGGCCGACCTCGCCGAGTCGAACAACACCACCCCGGAGGGCGAGCCGTCGTTCCTGCCGGAGGACCGGCAGTCCAAGGCGTTCCCGGGCGGGCCGTACGGCCGGGTGCTGCACTTCGGCATCCGCGAGCACGCCATGGGCTCGATCATGAACGGCATCACGCTGCACGGCGGGACCCGCGTCTACGGCGGCACCTTCCTGGTGTTCAGCGACTACATGCGCCCGGCCGTCCGGCTGGCCGCGCTGATGAAGCTGCCGGTCACCTACGTGTGGACCCACGACTCGATCGGCCTCGGCGAGGACGGGCCGACCCACCAGCCGGTCGAGCAGCTGGCCGCGCTGCGCGCGATCCCCGGCCTGGACGTGGTGCGACCGGCCGACGCCAACGAGACCGCTGTCGCCTGGCGGACGGTCCTCGGCCACACCGACCGGCCGGCCGGCCTGTGCCTGACCCGCCAGGACGTCCCGACGTTCGACCGGTCCGTGATGGGCTCCGCCGAGGGCACCGCCCGCGGCGGCTACGTCCTCGCCGACGCCTCGGACGGCCAGCCGCAGGTCGTGATCGTGGCGACCGGGTCGGAGGTGCGACTCGCCGTCGCTGCCCGCGAGGTGCTCGAGGCCGAGGGCACGCCGACCCGCGTCGTGTCGATGCCGTGCCTGGAGTGGTTCCACGAGCAGGACCGCTCCTACCAGCAGCAGGTCCTGCCGCCGGCGGTGAAGGCCCGCGTCAGCGTCGAAGCCGGCGTCGGCATGGGCTGGCGCGACGTCGTCGGGGACGCGGGCGAGATCGTGAGCCTCGAGCACTTCGGAAGCAGCGCCGCCCACACCGTGTTGTTCGAGCAGTTCGGCTTCACCCCCGACCGGGTGGTGGCCGCCGCGCACGCGTCGCTGGAGCGCGTCGGCCTCATCACCGGCGGGACGACCGGCAACTGACGCGAGGAGACGACCGTGACCGACCCGACGAAGACCGACGCGCTGCGCCAGCTCACCGAGGAGGGCGTGGCGATCTGGCTCGACGACATGAGCCGCGGCCGGCTGGTCACCAGCAACCTCGCCGACCTCATCCGGGACCGCCACGTCGTCGGGGTCACCACCAACCCGACGATCTTCCAGAAGGCCGTCAGCGAGAGCGACCTCTACGACAAGCAGCTGCGGGACCTCGCGGTCCGCGGCCTCGACGTCGAGGAGGCCGTGCGGATGGTCACGACGTTCGACGTGCGCTGGGCCTGCGACGTGCTGCGTCCGGTCTACGAGGCCAGCGACGGGGTCGACGGCCGGGTGTCGATCGAGGTCGACCCGCGGATGGCGCACGACTCCGAGCGCACCATCGCCGAGGCGCGGCAGCTGTGGTGGCTGGTGGACCGGCCCAACCTGTTCATCAAGATCCCGGCCACCAAGGCGGGCCTGCCCGCGATCTCGCAGGCCGTCGCCGAGGGGATCAGCGTCAACGTGACGCTCATCTTCTCCCTCGACCGGTACGCGGAGGTGATGGACGCCTACATCGACGGCATCGAGCGGGCTCGGGCCGCGGGTCACGACCTCACCCGGCTCGAGTCGGTGGCGTCCTTCTTCGTGAGCCGGGTCGACACCGAGGTGGACAAGCGCCTGGACAAGCTCGGCTCCGCCGAGGCGTCCGAGCTGCGCGGCAAGGCCGCTATCGCCAACGCGCGCCTGGCCTTCCAGCACTACGAGCAGGTGTTCTCCTCCGAGCGCTGGAAGGCGCTGGAGGCCGCCGGCGCGCGGCCGCAGCGGCCGCTGTGGGCCTCCACGGGCGTCAAGGACCCGGCGTACGACGACACGCAGTACGTCGTCGAGCTGGTCACCCGCGGCGTGGTGAACACGATGCCGGAGCCGACGCTCGACGCCGTCGCGGACCACGGTCAGGTCCGCGGCGACACCGTCCGGTCCTCCTACTCCGACGCCGCCGACGTCATGTCGGCGCTGGGCGCGGCCGGCATCGACATGGCCGACGTCGTGCAGGTGCTCGAGGACGAGGGCGTCGAGAAGTTCGAGACGTCGTGGAACGAGCTGCTGGAGTCGACCCGGGCGGAGCTCGAGCGCCTCGCCGCCGAGGGCACCGCATGAGCGTGACGGTCCAGGTCTCCGGCGGCCGTCCCGCCGACGATCCCGACCTCGCGGGTCTCGCCGCGAAGCTGGCCGCCAAGGACGCGACGCTGTGGGGTCCGGCGGCCGAGCCGGAGGCGTCCGTGCGCCTCGGCTGGCTGGACCTGCCGAGCTCGTCGGAGGCGCTGCTCCCCCAGCTGCGGGACCTGCGTGAGCGGGTGCGTGCTGACGGCCTGGACAGGGTCGTGCTGGCCGGCATGGGTGGCTCGTCGCTCGCACCGGAGGTGATCACCCGCACGGCGGGGGTCGACCTGACGGTGCTGGACAGCACGGACCCGCACCAGGTCGGGGCCGCGCTGCGCGACCGCCTCGAGCGCACGGTGCTGGTCGTGGCTTCGAAGAGCGGCAGCACGGTCGAGACCGACAGCCACCGGCGCGCCTTCGAGCAGGCGTTCCGGGACGCCGGGCTCACCGAGAACGAGGTGGCCCGGCGGATCGTCGTCGTGACCGACCCCGGCTCACCGCTGCACGAGGAGGCGGAGAAGGCCGGGTACGCGGTGGTGCTCGCCGACCCGGAGGTGGGTGGCCGGTACAGCGCGCTCTCCGCGTTCGGGCTGACCCCGAGCTACCTCGCCGGCGCCGACGTGGAGCGGCTGCTGGCCGACGCCCGCGTGCTCGCGGGCGAGCTGACCGACGACGACAACCCCGCGATGCTCCTCGGTCGCGCGCTCGGCCAGCAGGCGCGGGCCGGGCGGGACAAGCTGGTCGTCGCCGACAACGGCTCCGGGATCGTGGGCTTCGGTGACTGGGCCGAGCAGCTGGTGGCCGAGTCCACCGGCAAGGAGGGCACCGGCATCCTGCCGGTCGTCGTCGAGGGCGTGGACGCCCCCGGGTTCGTGGGCGGCGGGCCCGACGTGCACCGTCTCGTCCTCGGCCCGGGACGGCCCGGCCTGGACGCGACCTCGGTCAGCGGCTCGCTGGGCGCGCAGTTCCTGCTCTGGGAGTACGCCACCGCCGTGGCCGGCCGGGTGCTGGGCATCAACCCCTTCGACCAGCCCAACGTGACCGAGTCGAAGGAGAACACCAGCGCGATCCTGGACGAGTCCGGCGGCTCGCTGCCGGCGGGCGAGCCGGCGCTGGTCGACGGAGCCGTCGAGGTGCACGGCGACCTGGCCGCTCTCGGTGCCCCGGACGACCTCACCGGTGTGCTGCGCGGGCTGCTGGACCAGGTGCCCGACCGCGGCTACCTCGCGGTGATGGCCTACCTCGACCGTGAGGGCGACGACGACGCGGCCGGGCTGCGCCCGCTGCTCGCGCGCGCCGCCGGGCAGCGCCAGGTCACCTTCGGGTGGGCGCCGCGGTTCCTGCACTCGACCGGGCAGTTCCACAAGGGCGGCCCGCAGGTGGGTGTCTTCCTGCAGGTCACCGGCGCGGTCACGACCGACGTCCCGGTGCCCGGCCGGCCGTTCACCTTCGGGCAGCTGGAGATGGCGCAGGCCCTGGGCGACCAGCGGGCGCTGGCCGGTCGGGACCGGCCGGTCCTCCGGCTGCACCTGACGGACCGGCGCGCGGGCCTCGCGCAGCTGCTCGAGGCCGGCGAGAAGACCGGAGGCCGTGGCCGGTGACGGCGAGCTACCCACCGCTGCGGGAGATCCCTCCCGAGGACGCCCCGCCGCACGCGCCGGTCCCGCTGCGCAACCCGCTGCGGGACGCACGGGACAAGCGCCTGCCGCGCGTCCCCGGGCCGTGCGCGCTGGTCGTCTTCGGCGTGACCGGTGACCTCGCCCGCAAGAAGCTGATCCCGGCCGTCTACGACCTGGCCAACCGGGGCCTGCTGCCCCCGGGCTTCGCCATGGTCGGCTTCGCCCGGCGCGACTGGGGCGACGGGGACTTCGAGCAGCTGGCCCGCGCGGCCGCGGAGCAGGGCTCGCGCACCGGGTTCCGCGAGGACGTCTGGCAGCGGCTCTCCGACAGCATCCGCTTCGTCCCCGGCTCTTTCGACGACGACGAGGCGTTCGACAAGCTCGCCTCCACGCTGATCGAGATGGAGGAGTCGCACGGGATCCAGGGCAACGCCGCGTTCTACCTCTCGATCCCGCCGGCGATGTTCCCCACGGTGCTCAAGCAGATGCGGCGCACCCGCATGGCGGACAACACCGACCGCGGTGGCTGGCGCCGGGTCGTCGTCGAGAAGCCGTTCGGACACGACCTCGAGAGCGCCAAGGAGCTCAACGCGCTGGTCGACGAGGTGTTCACGCCGCAGGACGTCTTCCGCATCGACCACTACCTGGGCAAGGAGACGGTCCAGAACCTGCTGGCGCTGCGGTTCGCCAACACGCTGTTCGAGCCGGTGTGGAACGGCAACTACGTCGACTCCGTCCAGATCACCATGGCCGAGGACGTGGGCATCGGGACCCGCGCCGGGTTCTACGACAGCGCCGGCGCCGCCCGCGACGTCCTGCAGAACCACGTCCTGCAGCTGCTCGCGCTCACTGCGATGGAGGAGCCGGTCTCCTTCGACGCCGAGGCGATCCGGACCGAGAAGACCAAGGTGCTCGGGGCGCTGTCGCTGCCGGCCGAGCTGGAGCACTACGCGCGGCGCGGGCAGTACGAGCAGGGATGGCTCGGGGGTGAGCGCGTCCCCGCGTATCTCGACGAGGAGAACGTCCCCGACGACAGCACCACCGAGACGTACGTCGCGGTGAAGCTCGGGGTCGAGACCCGGCGCTGGGCCGGGGTGCCGTTCTACCTGCGCACGGGCAAACGGCTCCCCCGGCGCGTGACCGAGATCGCGGTCATCTTCAAGAAGGCCCCGCACCTGCCGTTCGCCGCGACCGACACCGAGGAGCTCGGGAACAACCAGCTGGTCGTGCGGGTGCAGCCCGACGAGGGCATCACGATGCGGTTCGGGTCCAAGGTGCCGGGCTCGTCGATGGAGGTCCGCGACGTGTCGATGGACTTCCTCTACGGCGAGTCGTTCACCGAGTCCTCCCCCGAGGCGTACGAGCGCCTTCTCCTCGACGTGATGATCGGGGACGCGACGCTCTTCCCCCGCAACGAGGAGGTCGAGCTGTCCTGGGCGGTCATCGACCCGCTCGAGGCGTTCTGGGAGGGGTCGAAGCCCGAGCTCTACCGGGCCGGCGAGTGGGGGCCCAGGTGCGCCGACGAGATGCTGGCCCGCGACGGGCGTGTCTGGCGGAGGCCCTAGATGACGACCATCCTCTGGGACACCAACGGCGCGGAGATCGTCAAGACGCTGGCCGCCGAACGCCGTGCCGCCGGCGCGCTGACGTCCGGTCTCGCGCTGACCCTCGTGGTGATCGCCGACGAGAAGCACGTCGAGCAGGCCCGGGCGGCGGCGACGACCGCCGCCGCCGCGCACCCATGCCGGGTGCTGGTCGTGGTGCGGCGGTCGGTCGAGGCCGAGGACCGGCTCGACGCGGAGGTCCAGGTCGGCGGCCAGCTCGGCGCGAACGAGGCGGTCGTCATGCGGATGTACGGGCGGCTCACGCTGCACGCGGAGTCGGTGGTGCTTCCGCTGCTGGCCTCCGACGCCCCGGTGGTGAGCTGGTGGCACGGCCAGACGCCGGACAAGCTCGCCTACGACGCGCTGGCCGTCCTCGCGTCCCGCCGGGTCACCGACACCGCGACGGCGGAGAACCCGCTGGCCGCGCTGAAGGTCCGCGCCAAGGACTACGCCCCCGGAGACACCGACCTGGCCTGGACCCGGACCACGCCGTGGCGGGCACTGCTCGCGGCCGGGTTCGACGACCTGGTCCCGGCGGCCCGGGCGGCCGAGGTGCAGGCCGAGGCCGGCAACCCGAGTGCGGCGCTGCTGGCCGGCTGGCTGACCGCGCGGCTCGGGGTGAAGGTCAAGCAGACCGCATCCGACGGACCGGGGATCACCGCGGTGGTCGTGTCGCTGGAGGGGGGCGACGAGCTGCGGGTCGAGCGCCCGGACGGCTACCTCGCCACGCTCTGCCGCACCGGCGTGAGCGACCGGCAGCTGCCGCTCAAGCGGCGCGAGCTGGGCGAGCTGATCGCCGAGGAGCTGCGCCGGCTGGACGCCGACCAGCCGTACGCCGAGGCGCTGGCCGCCGCGACCGGAGCCAAGGACCTGCACAGCCGGCCGGCCCGACGGGAGCACATCTGGCGCGACCCGGCCGCGAACAGCGCCTCGTCGCGTACGGCCAAGAAGCCGTCCCCGGCGAAGAAGCCGTCCCCGGCGAAGAACCCGTCCCCGGCGAAGAAGCCGTCGAAGAGGAAGTCGTCGTGACCGCGCCGTCGGTGCTGGTGCACCGCGACCCGGGCGAGCTCGCGGCGGCCGTCGCGGCCCGGCTGCTGACCCGGATGGTGGACGTGCAGTCCGCCCGAGGCGAGGCGTCGCTGGTGCTGACCGGGGGCAGCATCGCCCGGAAGGTGCTGGAGGCCGTGCGGGACTCCCCGGCCCGCGGCGCGGTGGACTGGCCCCGGCTGGACGTGTGGTGGGGCGACGAGCGCTTCCTGCCCGCCGGGGACGCCGAGCGGAACGAGACGCTGGCACGCGACGCCCTGCTCGACCACGTCCCGGTCGACGCCGCACGGGTGCACCCGATGCCGCCGTCGGACGGCCCGGACGGTGACGACCCCGAGGCCGCCGCGGCCCGCTACGCGACCGAGCTGGCCGGCGCGGCGCGGCCGGAGGACCACGGCCCGTCGCCGTCGTTCGACGTCACCCTCCTGGGCGTGGGTCCGGACGGGCACATCGCGTCGCTGTTCCCCGGCCTGCCCGCCGTCTACGACGAGCGGCCAGTGGTCGCCGTGCGCGGCTCGCCGAAGCCGCCGCCCACGCGGATCTCGCTGACCGTGCCGACCATCCAGCGCTCCCGGGAGGTATGGGTCGTCGTGGCCGGCGAGGACAAGGCGAAGGCGGTCACGCTCGCGCTGTCCGGCGCCGGGCCGACGCAGGTGCCCGCCGCGGCAGCGTCCGGCCGGGACCGGACGCTGTGGCTGCTGGACCGGGCGGCCGCCGGGACGCTGCCGGCC
>DASTVO010000239.1:0-2013 GCA_035759075.1 Actinomycetes bacterium | reverse complement strand
TGGACGAGGTCCGGGACATCGCCCGTGCCGAGCAGCCCAAGGTCATCTTCTGCGGCGGCACCGCCATCCCGCGCACCATCGACTTCCCGGCCTTCGCCGAGGTGGCGCGCGAGGTCGGCGCGGTGCTCGTGGCCGACATCGCCCACATCGCGGGGCTCGTGGCGGGCGGTGCCCACCCGTCGCCGGTCGGGCACGCCGACGTCATCTCCACCACGACCCACAAGACGCTGCGCGGCCCACGCGGGGCGATGCTCATGAGCACCGCGGAGCACGCGAAGGCGCTGGACAAGGCCGTCTTCCCGGGTCTGCAGGGCGGGCCGCACAACCACACCACGGCCGCGATCGCCGTCGCGCTGAAGGAGGCGTCGACCGAGGAGTTCCGCGCGTACGCCCATGCCATCGTGGAGAACGCCAAGGCGCTCGCCGAGGGCCTGGCCTCGCGCGGGTTCGACCTCGTGTCCGGCGGCACCGACAACCACCTGCTGCTCGTCGACCTGGAGAACAAGCAGCTGCCCGGCAAGCCGGCCGCGAAGGCGCTGGACCGGGCCGGCATCGAGCTGAACTACAACACCGTGCCGTTCGACCCGCGCAAGCCGTTCGACCCGTCCGGCATCCGCATCGGCACCGCCGCCGTCACCTCGCGCGGCATGACAGCTGCCGACATGGACAGCATCGCCGGCTGGATCGACCGGGTCGTCGAGGCCGAGCGGTCCGGGGACCAGGCGGCGGTCGACAAGGTCGGCGCCGAGGTCCGCGAGTTCACGGCGCGGTTCCCCACCCCGGGCCTGCCGGGCTGACGTCCCGCAGGGAGAAGGGCAGTGCCAGGCCCACCTGGTGAGGCGCCGTGCGGTTGCGTCGCCCCCATCAGGGAGAATCACCAACCATGGAGATCTGGCCCGGTACCGCCTACCCGCTCGGTGCGACCTTCGACGGGGCGGGCACGAACTTCGCGCTGTTCTCCGAGGTCGCCGACCGCGTCGAGCTCTGCCTGTTCGAGGGCTCGGCCAACAGCCGCCGCCTGACCGAGACCCGGATCGACCTCCCCGAGGTCGACGGCTTCGTCTGGCACGGCTACCTGCCGCGGGTAGGACCCGGCCAGCGGTACGGCTTCCGGGTGCACGGTCCGCGGGACCCCTCGCGGGGGCTGCGCTGCAACCCCTCCAAGCTCCTGCTCGACCCCTACGCGAAGGCCGTCGAGGGGCAGGTCGACTGGTCCGAGTCGCTCTTCGACTACCGCTTCGCCGCGCCGAACCGCGTCAACACCCTCGACTCCGGCCGGCACGCCCCGAAGTCGGTCGTGATCAACCCCTTCTTCGACTGGCAGAACGACCGGCTCCCCCGTACGCCCTACCACCAGACGGTGATCTACGAGGCGCACGTACGCGGCCTGACCATGACCCACCCGGCGCTGCCGGACAACATCCGCGGCACGTACGCCGGGATCGGGCACCCGGCGATCATCGACCACCTGCACAAGCTGGGCATCACCGCGATCGAGCTCATGCCGGTGCACCAGTTCGTCCAGGACCACCACCTGGTCGAGCGTGGCCTGTCGAACTACTGGGGCTACAACACCATCGGCTTCTTCGCCCCGCACAACGGCTACTCCTCCAGCGGCAGCCGTGGCCAGCAGGTGCTGGAGTTCAAGGCGATGGTCCGCGAGCTGCACGCCGCCGGCATCGAGGTGATCCTCGACGTCGTCTACAACCACACCGCCGAGGGCAACCAGATGGGCCCGACGCTGTCGTTCCGGGGCATCGACAACCAGGCCTACTACCGCCTCGTCGACGGCAGCCCCGAGCACTACTACGACACGACCGGCACCGGGAACACGCTGCTCATGCGCCACCCGCACGTGCTGCAGCTGATCATGGACTCGCTGCGCTACTGGGTGCTGGACATGCACGTCGACGGCTTCCGCTTCGACCTCGCGTCCACCCTGGCCCGCCAGTTCCACGAGGTCGACCGGCTCTCCGCCTTCTTCGACCTGGTGCAGCAGGACCCGGTGATCTC
>DASTVO010000238.1:0-2886 GCA_035759075.1 Actinomycetes bacterium | reverse complement strand
CGGTCCTCGTACGCGGTGAGGCCCGGCTCCGGCGCCCCCTCGTCGAACTGCGTCGCCAGCACCTCGGTGGCGATCAGCCCGCTGTGCTCGCGCAGCGCCTCGGCCAGCTCGCCGTCGGCCGCCCAGCGCAGCGCCACCCGGTCGGTGACCTGCAGGCCGGAGGTCTTGCGGGCGTCCTGCACCAGCCGGACCACCTCGCGGGCGAGCCCGGCCCGGCGCAGCGCGGGAGTGATCTCCAGGTCCAGCGCGACCGTCTCGCCCGCCTCGGTGGCAACCGCCCAACCCTCCCGCGGGGTCTCGGTGAGCAGCACCTCGTCGGCGCTGACCTCGACGTCCGAGCCGTCCACGCTGACCGTGGCCGACCCCGACTCGCGCAGGGAGGCGGCCAGCTGGTCGGCGTTCGCCGCGGCCACCGCGGCGGCGACCTTCGGGGTGTCCTTGCCGAAGCGCCTGCCCAGCGCCCGGAAGTTGCCCTTGGCGCTGCGGTCGACCAGCTCGCCGGAGAGCTCCTCGAAGCCGTGCACGTTCAGCTCGTCGGCGACCTGCTGGCGCAGCTCGCCGGGCAGCGCGTCCCAGCCGGCGGCGCCGACCAGCGCCCGGCCGAGCGGCTGCCGGTTGCGCACCTTGGACCCCGCCCGGGCTGACCGGCCGAGCTCGACGACCCGGCGGACCAGCGCCATCTGCTCGGCGAGCCCGGTGTCGACCAGCGCCGGGTCGGCCTGCGGCCAGGGAGCGAGGTGCACCGACTCGGGCACCTCCGGGCCGGAGGCCCGCACGACGTCCTGCCACACGCGCTCGGTGACGAACGGCACGACCGGGGCGAGCAGCAGCGTCAGCAGCGACAGCGCCTCGTGCAGCGTGGCGAGCGCGGCCGGGTCGCCCTCCCAGAACCGGCGGCGGCTGCGGCGGACGTACCAGTTCGACAGGTCGTCGACGTAGGTGGCGAGCAGCCGCCCGACGCGCTGGCTGTCGAAGGCCTCGTAGGCCTCGGTCACCTCGCCCACCAGACGGTGCGCCTCGGAGAGCACCCACCGGTCCAGCGCGGACCGGTCGGCGACGGCCGGCGCGTCGCCGCTCGCCGGGGACCAGTCGTTGGCGTCGGCGTACAGGGTGAGGAAGGACGCGGTGTTCCAGTAGGTGAGGAGCACCTTGCGGACGATCTCCTGCAGCACGCCGTGCCCGACCCGGCGCTGCAGCCACGGCGAGCCGCTGGCGGCCATGAACCAGCGCAGCGCGTCGGCGCCGTGGTCCTCCATCAGCGGCATCGGCTGGAGCACGTTGCCCAGGTGCTTGCTCATCTTGCGGCCGTCCTCGGCCACGATGTGCCCGAGGCAGAGCACGTTCTCGTACGACGAGCGGCCGTGCACCACCGTGTTGACCGCCATCAGCGTGTAGAACCAGCCGCGGGTCTGGTCGATCGCCTCGCAGATGAACTGCGCCGGGAACGCCGCCTCGAACCTCTCCGTCGACCCGGGCGCGTGCGGGTAGCCCCACTGGGCGAACGGCATCGAGCCCGAGTCGTACCAGGCGTCGATGACCTCGGGCACCCGGCGCATGGTCCCGCTGCACGAGGTGCACGGCAGGGTGACGTCGTCGACGAACGGCCGGTGCGGGTCGAGCTCGGAGAGGTCCTGCCCGGCCAGCGCGCCCAGCTCGGCCAGCGAGCCGACGCACACGAGGTGGCTGGCGTCCTCCTGGCAGCGCCAGACCGGGAGCGGGGTGCCCCAGTAGCGGCTGCGGGAGAGCGCCCAGTCGATGTTGTTGTGCAGCCAGTCGCCGTATCGGCCCCACTTGATGTTGTCCGGGAACCAGTTCGTCTTCTCGTTCTCGGCGAGCAGCGCGTCCTTGACCTGTGTCGTGCGCACGTACCAGGACGGCTGGGCGTAGTAGAGCAGCGCCGTGTGGCAGCGCCAGCAGTGCGGATAGGGGTGCTCGTAGGCCAGGTGCCGGAACAGCAGGTCGCGCTCCTGCAGGTCGCGGACCAGCTTCTTGTCCGCGTACTTGAAGAACTCGCCCCCGACGAGGCGCACCGACGCGTCGAAGTGGCCGTCGGGGTTGACCGGGTTGACGACCGGCAGGCCGTACGCGCGGCAGACGGTGAGGTCCTCGGCGCCGAACGCGGGGGACTGGTGCACCAGGCCGGTGCCGTCCTCGGTCGTGACGTAGTCGGCGAGCAGGACGAAGTGCCCGTTCGGCGAGCCGTCGGGCGACTCCGGCCAGTCGACCAGCTCGAACGGCCGCTGGTAGTCCCAGCGCTCCATGTCGGCGCCGGGAAAGCGGTCCTGCACGGTCCAGCCCTCGCCGAGCGCCTGCTCGACCAGCGCCTCGGCGACGACGAGGGTCTCCTCGCCGTTGGTCGCGGTCACGTAGGTGACGTCGGGGCGGACGGCCACCGCGGTGTTGGAGACGAGCGTCCACGGGGTCGTCGTCCAGACCAGCAGAGCCGCCTTCCCCGCGTACGGGCCGCTGGTCAGCGGGAACCGCACGTAGACGCTGGGGTCCACCACTGTCTCGTAGCCCTGCGCCAGCTCATGGTCAGACAGGCCGGTGCCGCACCGGGGGCAGTAGGGCGCGACCCGGTGGTCCTCGGCGAGCAGCCCCTTGTCGAAGACCTGCTGGAGCGACCACCAGACGCTCTGGACGTACTCGGGGTCCATCGTCCGGTAGGGCGTGGACATGTCGACCCAGTAGCCCATCCGCTCGGTCATCGCCTCGAACTCGCCGACGTGGCGCAGCACCGACTCGCGGCAGCGGGCGTTGAACTCGGCGACCCCGTAGGCCTCGATGTCGCCCTTGCCGGAGAAGCCGAGTTCCTTCTCCACGGCGATCTCGACCGGGAGGCCGTGGCAGTCCCAGCCGGCCTTGCGGACCACGTGGTAGCCCTGC
>DASTVO010000237.1:0-8983 GCA_035759075.1 Actinomycetes bacterium | reverse complement strand
GCCTCGCCCTGCGGCTTGAAGATGCCGCCGTTGGCCTCGAGCAGGTCGCCGCGCTCCATGCCCTTGGTGCGCGGACGGGCACCGACGAGCAGGGCGACGTTGACCCCGTCGAAGGCCGCCCGCGCGTCGTCGGTGATGTCGATCCCGTCCAGCAGCGGGAACGCGCAGTCGTCGAGCTCCATGGCGGTGCCCTCGGCTGCCTTGAGCGCCGGGGGGATCTCGAGCAGCCGGAGCCGGACGGGGACGTCCGGCCCGAGCAGCTGGCCCGACGCCACCCGGAACAGCAGCGCGTAGCCGATCTGGCCTGCGGCGCCGGTGACGGTGACGGTGACGGGGGTGCGGGCCATGGGTTGCGCTCCTTGTCGTCAAGGGTCGTACGCGCGGCAGGTCGCCGCTCCGGCTCGTCGCCGAGATCTCTCGTCATCAAGAGACCTGCGGCCGCCGAGGCTATCTCAACACCTCCGGGCCCCGACGACGAGGCCGGGGTTCACCGGGGCGGCGGCACGATGATCGCGAGGACGACCAGCGCGACGCCCATGGTGGTGAGCGCCACGACGTCGAACGCCCGGCTGCGCACGACCAGCAGGCCGACCCGGCGGGCCGGCAGCACCAGCCGGGCCAGCGACGCGAACAGCACCGACGTCCCGAGCAGGAGACAGCCGCTGCGGAAGTGGTCGGTCGCCACCAGCCCGAGCCCGACGAGTCCGCCGCCGAGGACCGTGAGCAGTGGCCACTGCCGCCCGACCCACCCGCCGCGGATCGGTGGCTGGTCGTCGGTCGGCGGCCGGGTCGGGGGCGCAGCGGTCACCAGAGCGTCACCCCGACCGTTCCGCACTCTCGACCACGTTGAGCAGCAGCATGGCGCGGGTCATCGGCCCGACCCCACCAGGCACCGGGGCCAGGTAGCCCGCGACATCGCGAACCTCCGGCGCCACGTCGCCCACCAGCCCGGCGTCGCTGCGGGTGATGCCGACGTCCACGACCGCTGCGCCGGGCTTGACCATGTCGGCGGTCACCAGCCCGGGCACCCCGGCCGCGGCCACGACGACGTCGGCCCGGCGGAGGTGACCGGGCAGGTCACGGGTGCCGGTATGGCACAGCGTCACCGTCGCGTTCTCGCTGCGCCGGGTGAGCAGCAGCCCGAGCGGTCGCCCCACGGTGACGCCACGTCCGACCACGACCACGTCGGCACCGGCTATCGGCACCGCGTGGCGGCGCAGCAGCGCGACGATGCCCCGGGGCGTGCACGGCAGCGGAGCCGCCTCGCCGAGCACCAGCCGGCCGAGGTTGGTCGGGTGCAGCCCGTCCGCGTCCTTGCCGGGGTCCATGCGCAGCAGCGCCGCGTTCGCGTCCAGGCCGCCCGGCAGCGGCAGCTGCACGATGTACCCGGTGCATGCCGGGTCGGCGTTCAGCTCGTCCACGACGGCCTCGACCTGGGCCTGGGCCGCGTCGGCCGGCAGCTCTCGCTGGATGGACACGATCCCGACCTCGGCGCAGTCGCGGTGCTTGCCGGCGACGTAGGAGCGGCTGCCGGGGTCGTCGCCGACCAGCACGGTTCCCAGCCCGGGGACGATCCCCCGGTCGCGCAGGGCGGCCACCCGCTCGCGCAGGTCGTCCCGGATCTCGGCCGCCGCCGCCTTGCCGTCGAGGATCGTCGCACCCACGGGGCGCGAGTCTGTCACGCCGGGTGGCGCTCCAGCGGGGCGACAGGGCTCGGCGCCCTCCCGGGCAGCGCGACGCCCTCGACCCGGCCGCGACCGAGGGCCTTCGCCCGGTACATGGCGGCGTCCGCCTGGCCGAGCACCGACCGGGCGTCGTCGCCGGGGCGGGCGATGGCGATCCCCACGCTCAGGCCGGTGCGCAGCTCGAGGGAGCTGACCCGGATCGGACCGTCCAGCGCCCCGCGTACGCGCTCAGCCAGGTCGCGCGCGGCCCGGTCGTCCGGCACCCCCTCGGCCACCACGACGAACTCGTCGCCACCCAGCCGGGCGACGGTGTCACCCGGGCGCAGCGTCCGGCGCAGCCGGTCGGCGACCGCGACCAGGAGCGCGTCCCCCGTCTCGTGCCCGTGGGTGTCGTTGACCTCCTTGAACCGGTCCAGGTCGCAGAACATCACCGCCGTGGTCGACCCGTCCCGGCTGGACCTCAGCAGCGCGTGCGACAGGTGGTCCATCAGCAGGTCGCGGTTCGGCAGACCGGTGAGCGGGTCGTGCAGGGCCCGGTGCTCCAACAGCTCCTGGGCGGCCCGCGAGTCGGTGACGTCCTGCACCTGCGCCACGAAGTAGGCCGGGCGGTCGTCGACGTCGCGCGCCAGCGAGACCGCCAGCCGCACCCAGACGACGCCGCCCTGCGCCGTGATGTACCGCTTGTCCATCGCGTAGTGCTCCTGCGTGCCGGCGATCAGCCGGGCCACGTTGTCCAGGTCGGCGTCGAGGTCCTCGGGGTGGGTGATCCGCTGGAAGGTGCCGCCGACGAGCTCGTCCGCCGAGTAGCCGACGATCCGGCAGAAGGCGGCGTTCACCTCCCGGAAGCGCCCGTCGAGCTCCACCAGCGCCATGCCGATCGGAGCGTGCGCCATGGCGGCCCGGAACTGCTCCTCGCTGCGGCGCAACGCGGCAGTCGTCAGTCGCTGCGCGGTGATGTCGGCGAACGTCGTCACCACTCCGGTGATGCGTCCGGTCTCGGTGTCCGCCGGGCCGGCCTCCGCGTCCCGCAGCGGCGCGGAGCTCACGCTCAGCCAGACCTGCGCGCCGTCGCCACGGTCCACAGCCATCGTGACGCCGCGCACGGGCTGCCCTGTCCGCAACGCCACCATCGCCGGCTGCTCCTCGCCCGGGAGGTCGGTGCCGTCCTCGCGCACCGCGCGCCAGCGCGGGTCGACGGAGGCCCTGCCCATGAGGTCGTCCATGCTCAACCCGAGCAACGAGCACGCCGCCTCGTTGGCGGTGACGATCCGCCCGGCCGGGTCCTGCAGCACCACGCCTTCCGCCATCGTCGCGACCACTGACCGGTAGCGCTGCTCGGACTCCGCCAGCCTGCTCTGCGAGAGCACCATGTCGGTCACGTCGGTCACGCTGCCGTGCCATCTGGTGACCTCCCCGCCGGCGTCGCGAACTGCGACAGCGGCGACGTCCACCCAGGAGACCTCACCGTCCGGGCGCAGGTACCGAAAGCGCCCCGACCACTCACGACCGGCGGCGATGGCGGCGGCCCATTCCCGGCCGACCCACTCGCGGTCGTCGGGGTGCACGACCTGGCTCCAGTCGGCCCCCTCGGCCTCCTCCGCCGAGAGGCCGGCGATCTCCAGCCAGCGACGGTTGGCGAACCGCCGGACCCCGTCCGGCGCGGTCTCGAAGATGCCGACCGGGGTCCGCTCGAGCAGCAGCCGCAGCTGCTCCCGTCCGTCCTCGGCCTCGGCGACCGACGCCGCTACGCGTTCCTCGAGCTCCGCATTGAGGATCTCGAGGTCGAAAACTGCCTGCTCGCGGGCACGGTCGGTGCGCAGAGCCGTCCGGGCGCCCATGACGACGAGAAGGGCACCGCCGGCAGCGGCGGCGAGCGCCATGACCGAGAGCCCGAAGGCCGGCTCGACCCAGTCCCGACGGACCGCCTGCACGAGTGCCCCCGCGACGACCGGCGGGGCGAACAGTGTCCATCCGAGCTGGGTCCGGACCAGCGATCCGGCGATGCCGGGCGCGAGCAGGACGCGGGGCACCGGCAGGTCGGCGTCCTGCGCCAGCACGGCGGCTGCGCACAGTGCCAGGGCGATGACCGTGGGCACGGCCATGGTGGTGGCGGTCTGGAAGGTGTACAGGCCAGAGACCCCGTAGAGGTGCCCGAGTGCGACGAGGTAGCTGCCCCCGATCGCGAAGAGGCCGGCGAGGGCGGCGGCCCGCCGGCGTACCCGGCGTAGCTGATGGCTTGCGACCACCAACAGCAGGCCGACCGCTGACGACGGAGCCATCCGCACCGGGTCTCCCGCTACCGTGCGTTCCCACGCGTCCGGGGTGAGTGCCGGAGCGGTGAGCAGCGGCGCCTGGAGCACGGCCGACAGCGCACCTTCGACGGCGAGGACGGTGACCCCGAAGACCAGTGCACGGCGCACCGCCACGGGGAGCGTGGGCCAGCCCACGGCGGCGCCGAGCAGCGTCAGGGCCAGGCAGGTCGTCGGCGCTGTGGGCTGCAGTCCTCCCAGCAGGACGTCCAGCGCCTCTGGAGCAGCGACCCAGACGACCAGGAACGCCAGGTCGAACAGCGCAACGGCCCGCCCGAGCCGTATCGCCAGGGCCCGCAGGCCGGCGTGAGTCACAGACGCCCTTTCTCCGAGTGGCCCCCGCCGCTCTGATCGGCAGCCCGGTGCCCGGGGTCGAGGCTCACCCGTTCGCCTTGACCCGTTCTTTGCCCCGGAGGGTCCGGACGCCTCAGTGCGCGAAGTGCCGCACGCCGGTCAGGTAGAGCGTCACGCCGGCACCCCGCGCGGCCTCCACGACCTCCTCGTCGCGGACCGAGCCGCCGGGCTGCACCACGGCACGCACCCCGGCGTCGAGCAGCACCTGCAGACCGTCGGCGAACGGGAAGAACGCGTCCGAGGCGGCGACGGCACCACGGGCCCTGTCCCCCGCACGGGAGACCGCGAGCCGGGCCGAGTCCACCCGGTTCACCTGCCCCATGCCGACTCCGACGGTGGCCCCGTCGCGGGCGAGCAGGATCGCGTTGGACTTCACCGAGCGGCAGGCCCGCCAGGCGAACTCGAGGTCGGCGAGCGCCGCGGGGTCGGCCGGCTCGCCCGCCGCCAGGGTCCAGCCAGCAGGCCCGTCGCCGGGCTCGGTCACGGTGTCGGCCGACTGGACCAGGAAGCCGCCGCACACCTGGCGCGCCTCGAGGCCCCCGCTGGCGTAGTCGGGCACCCT
The DNA here is from genome assembly GCA_035759075.1 of Actinomycetes bacterium. Classification (GTDB taxonomy): domain Bacteria; phylum Actinomycetota; class Actinomycetes; order JACCUZ01; family JACCUZ01; genus DASTVO01. The sequence goes on along the minus strand of DASTVO010000237.1, from coordinate 4,073 downwards.
CAGGACGCGCAGCGCCTTCCGCCGGCTCAGCACATCGAGGGCGCCGTCCTCGTACGCGGGTGCCGCGACGACCTCGGTGAAGATCTCCGCGACCTGCTCGGCCATCGCGACGGTGACCGGACTGTTGGTTGCGATGACGCCACCGAAGGCCGACACCGGGTCACAGGCGTGGGCCTTGCGGTGCGCGTCGGCGACCGGGTCGGCGGCGCTCTCGTCCGCGACGGCGATGCCGCACGGGTTGGTGTGCTTGACGATCGCCACGCAGGGAGCCGTGAAGTCGTTCGCGGCACGCAGGGCGGCCTCGGTGTCGACGTAGTTGTTGTAGCTCATCTCCTTGCCGTGCAGCTGCTCCGCCCCGGCCAGCCCGGGCGCGCCGGACGGCTGGCGGTACAGCGCCGCCCGCTGGTGCGGGTTCTCGCCGTAGCGGAGCACGGCTGCGCGCTCGAGGGCCTGTCCCGCGAACAGCGGCCACCCGTCGGGCTCGGGCGCGAGCTCCTGCCCGAACCAGGTCGCGACCGCCGTGTCGTACGCCGCCGTGTGGGCGAATGCGGCCGCGGCGAGCCGCCGGCGCTGGTCGAGCGTGAACCCTCCGCCGGACACTGCGGCGAGCACGTCGGAGTAGCGCTGCGGGTCGACGACGACGGCCACCGACGGGTGGTTCTTGGCCGCGGACCGCACCATCGCCGGGCCGCCGATGTCGATCTGCTCGACGCACTCGTCCGCGGTGGCACCGGAGGCGACGGTGGCGGCGAAGGGGTAGAGGTTGACGACCACCAGGTCGAAGGGCGCGATGCCGAGCTCCTCGAGCTGGCCGCGGTGCGCCTCGAGCCGCCGGTCGGCGAGGATGCCGGCGTGCACGGCCGGGTGCAGCGTCTTGACCCGGCCGTCCAGGCACTCGGGGAAGGACGTGACCTCCTCCACCGGGGTCACCGGGACTCCGGCCGCCGCGACCCGGGCCGCGGTGGAGCCCGTCGAGACGATGACGACCCCCGCCTCGTGCAGGCCGCGGGCGAGGTCCTCCAGCCCGGTCTTGTCGTAGACGCTGAGCAGGGCCCGGCGGACCGGGACACGCTCCTCGCTGCCCTGCGGGGCGGTCTGCTCGCTCACGGAACGGTGACCTTCCTGCCGGAGACCGTGTACCCCTCGCGGAGCATCCGGCCGACCATGTCGACGAGCATCCGTCGCTCCTCGACCTTGATGCGCTCGTGCAGCGACTCCTCGTCGTCGTCGTCGAGGACCGGGACGACCGCCTGCGCGACGATGGGGCCGGTGTCGACGCCGCGGTCGACCACGAACAACGTGCACCCGGTGACCTTCACGCCGTACGCGAGAGCGTCGCGGGCGCCGTGCACACCCGGGAACGACGGCAGCAGCGCGGGATGGCTGTTGACGAAGCGGCCACCGAAGTGGTCGAGGAACGCGTCCCCCACGAGCCGCATGAAGCCCGCGGACACGACGAGGTCGGGGTCGTACGAGGCGACGCGCTCCGTCAGCTGCTTGTCCCACGTGCCGCGGTCGGCGCCGACCGGCTCGACGAAGGTCTCGACTCCGGCTGCGCGAGCCCTCTCCAGTGCCCCCGCACCCGGGCGGTCGCTGCCGACCGCGGACACCACCACGCCGTACGCGGGGTCGGCCGCGGCGTCCAGCAGCGCCTGCAGGGTCGAGCCGCTGCCCGACGCGAGCACGACGACCCGCCGTGGTCCCGCGCCGGTCTCGCTCACCGTGCAGACGATAGCGACGTGGTCAGGCCCCCTCCCCACGTCGGTCCAGCGCCAGCAGGACCATGGCCACGACCGCGGCGACCTCCAGGCCGGCGAGCGGGCCGACCGCCCACCAGGCGGGCCCGACCTCGGCCATCCGGCCCGGCCCCGCCGACCCGGACGCGAGAACTGTCAGCCCGGCCGCGCCGGCGGCGACCAGCGAGCCCACCAGCCCGGACACCTCGAGCACCTGCCGCCAGCCCTGGACCCGTCCGGCGGGAACGGCACGAGCGGACCGCCGCAGCAGCAGCACGGCGAGGACGGCGGCCGCGACCGGCACCGCCAGAGCGAGCAGGCCGACGCCCGGCGCGGTGGACTCGGGGAGGGCAGCGAGCAGCGGGAGGGCCGGGACCGGGCCGAGCTCACTGCCGAAGGGCCCGACCCCGGTGCCCTGGCCGACCGCGAAACCCGGCCCCACCGCGTACGCCGTGCCCCAGACGACGGCCGTCGGGACGTAGAGCAGGGAGCCGAGCATCAGCAGCACGGTGCCGCCGACCCCCGGGTCGAGGGCCGTGACGAGCGACGCCGCCCGTTGGTGGTGGACCGCCAGCGTGGCTCCCACGAGCAGCGCGCCCCCGGCGACCAGGACCGCCAGCGCGCCGAGCGCCGGCGGCACGGCGAGCCGCAGCAGAGGCGGGACGCGCAGCCAGAGGACCAGCCAGCGGCCGGTCGCCCGGACCGACCCGGCGCCGGCGGCGAGCGCCGCGACGGCGATGGCGCCGAGGAACGCGCTCGACGGCGTCGGGCGGACCTCGGCCGTGCGGGCGAGCAGCGCGACGACGGTGGCCAGCACCGCGTACGTCGCCGCGACCGCCGAGGTCAGCGCGATCACCCCGCGCCGGCCGGCCACGCCCGCCGTCCGGCCGGCGCGCACCGTCGACGTGTAGAGCAGCGCGGCCGGCAGCGCCGCCAGCCCGAGCGGAAGCAGCGAGAAGGTGCCGCCCGGGAACGTCATCCGGGTGCCGTGGCCGGCCAGCCAGGTCTGCAGCGCCGCCGCGACAGCCGTCGACGCGCTGGCGTCGCTGTCCGCTGCCGTGGCCCAGCCGACGAGGACGATGACCATGACCGCCAGGACCCCGAGCCCGGCGGAGTGGGCCGCCGCAGTCATGCCGGCCAGCGTGAGCGGGCGGGCCGGCGGTCCGGCGGGCGGCCGCCGCGGGGCGCGCGGGCCGGGAGGGCGGGAGAGCAGGTCGGTCATCGTGGCCCCATGGTCGCCGCTGCCGACGGCGCCGCCGTGGACCGCTGGAGTCCTCGGGGTGTCGCAGGCTGGACGGCCGGTCGGGCCGGGAGCATGTTTCTCGCGGCATCCGGCAGCAACCGGCTGCAACCGGCAGGGCCGGTCGCGGGTCATCCCTCATGACGGCGCCGACACGGCGCCACCGACCAGAAGGAGGCGGGGTGTCCAGCAAGGACGCAGCGGGCTTCGACGCCTTCTACGCCGGCACCAGCCGTCGTGTGCTGCACCAGATGTACGCGATGACGAGCAACCTCGCCGACGCGCAGGAGCTGGTGCAGGAGGCCTACGCCCGCGCCTGGCAGCGCTGGTCGACGGTCTCCACGTACGACGACCCGGAGGCGTGGGTGCGCACCGTGGCCTGGCGGTTGGCCGCCAGCCGCTGGCGCAAGACCAAGAACGGCGTCACCGCGATGCTGCGCCACGGTCCGGCCGCCGACACCCCCGAGCCGAGCATCGACAACGTGGCGCTCGTCGCCGCCCTGAAGCAGATCCCCGAGGCGCAGCGACGCGCGATCGTCCTGCACCACCTGGGCGGCCTCTCGGTCGCCGAGGTCGCCTCCGAGACGGGCTCGCCTGAAGGCACGGTCAAGGCGCGCCTCGCGCGCGGCCGGACCGCCCTGGCCGAGCTCCTCAAGGACCACACGCTCGCGGAGGTGAGCTAGTCATGACCGACCGTCTCGAGGAGACGCTGCGCACCCTGCAGCTCGACGTGGACCGTGTCGGCCTGGCCGACTCCGCCTCGGTGCGTGACCGCGGCGACCGGCGGACCCGCCACCAGGTGGTCGGGTCAGCGCTGGCCACCGTGGCGCTGGTCGCCGCGGCGGTCGGCGTGACCGGGACGCTGACTTCCGACCGCGAGGCGGTGGAAGGCCCGCCGGCCAACCCGACGGTGACGACGACCCAGGAGCCCGCGCTGTCGCTGGCAGCTCAGCCGCTGCTGCGCGACGGTGACCTGACCGGGATCGAGCCCTACGGCGCCTTCCAGGACAGCGGCGAGCAGCCGTCGTACCAGCTGCTGCAGTGCATCGACGTCGCGGCACTCGCCGGCGACGCGAAGCGCACGTCGACCGTGCTGT
>DASTVO010000236.1:0-4013 GCA_035759075.1 Actinomycetes bacterium | reverse complement strand
CGGTGGTCGAGCAGTTCCGGGCCCTGCTTGCCCCAGTAGCCGGTCCAGTCCCCGCCGGCGGCACCGTAGCCATCGAGGCTGGAGAAGACGTCGAAGGTGTAGGTAGCGGTCATGTCGGCTCCGAGGGTGCGGCTTGTCGGTGCCGGTACAGACTCGGATCAGCGGCGAGACTCATCGGCGTCGGACCTGCGGACGCGGAAGCGGAGCAGCGTGGCGTCGCTCGACCGCTTGCTGCTGAGCGGTTCCAGGTCCGTCCTCGTGACGGCCGGGGACGACATGCGAATGCCGTCGCCGAGCAGCACGGGCAGGACGTACACCAGCATCTCGTCGACCAGCCCGCGCTGCAGGCACTGGCCGGCCACGTCGGCGCCCAGGATCTCGAGGTCCTTGCCGCCCGCAGCGTCGAGAGCCGTGGCGACCGCGTCCCCGATGTCGCCGGAGAGGATCGTGACCTCCGGGTCCGGCGGCTCCAGCGGCCGGTGGGTGAGAAGGAACATGGGTCCGGAGAAGGGGTAGTCGGTGCTGCCCGGCTCCTCGGCCTCCATCCGGGCGCCGACCTCCCACGTCCGGCGGCCGACGAGCATGGCACCGGTGGCCGCCGCGATCTCCGCCACGTCGTCCGGGGCCGCGAAGTCGCCCAGAGCGCGACCGCCACCCCAGTCCATGGAGTGGCCGGGACCGGCGATGAAGCCGTCCAACGACATCGCCCTGTTCACGACTACCTTGCCGCTCATCTCTCGACCGCCGTCCCCGTGTCCGTCACCGCGCCGACGGTTCAGATCCTCCCGCCGACCGAGGCATTCGGGAAGGCCCGTCGCCGAGTGCCCCGCAGGCCTACGGGATGCTGGCGTCGCTGCCGCTTCCCGACCATCTGACTCTGGAGACCACCCATGGCTGAAGGCGAACGCCGGATCGCGCTGCTGATCGACGCCGACAACGCGCCGGCGGCGAAGATCGACGTGATCCTCGCCGAGGTGGCCCGGCACGGGGCAGCCAACGTCCGTCGGGCGTACGGCAACTGGAAGAGCCCGCACCTGAAGAGCTGGGAGGCGATGCTGCACGCGTACGCCATCCGGCCGATCCAGCAGTTCGCGTACAGCAGCGGTAAGAACGCCTCCGACATGGCGATGGTCATCGACGCGATGGACCTGCTCTACGCCCGCAACCTGGACGCGTTCGCCATCGTGTCCAGCGACGCCGACTTCACGCCGTTGGTGATGCGGATCCTGACCGAGGGGCTGAAGGTCTACGGGTTCGGCCAGCGCAAGACGCCGGAGCCCTTCGTCAACGCGTGCTCGCAGTTCACCTATGTGGAGGGTCTCGGGCAGCCGTCGGAGGAGAAGCCGGACGAGCAGACCTTCAAGCCGACCGACCGCACCAAGCTGAGGCGCGACGCCCGGCTGGTGCAGATGCTGCGCAACGCCGTGGACGCAGCGGCCGATGACGACGGCTGGGCCCACCTCGGCGAGGTCGGCAACCAGATCGGGAACCAGGCGTCGTTCGACCCGCGCAACTACGGCTACCGCAAGCTGAGCGACCTGATCCAGGCGACCGACCTCTTCGAGGTCAGGCGCACCGGCCAGATCGTGATGGTCCGGGACAAGCGCCAGTCCTGACGGAGAGCGGGGCGGCAGCCGGCGCCCTCACCCTGCCCGCAGCATCGGCGGCATCAGCAGCTCCGCGACCCCGTGCCGGTAGAGCTGCGCCGGCCGGCCACCCTGCCGCGTCGGACGACAACGCCCGCCTACGACTGGGTCTGTCGCATCCGGCCGCGGGGTCGGGCTGATCGCGCCGGGCTGACATAGCCAGAGCCCCTCCCAGGCGTGTTCATGCAGTGGAGGGACGTCTCGGACCTGGTTGTCCATGGCGTGCATGACCAGGTCCGCCGAGCCGCGAGAGGTGCCGGCGATGCGGACACGAACCTGGCTGATGACGACGGGCGCGCTCGTTCTGGCGCTCTCTGGGAGTGCGGGCGCAGCCGCCGCAGGGGGTGGGGGCCCGGTCGTGACGAAGGGCAGCGAGACCTTCACCTTCGCCGACGAGTTCATCCTCGACCTGTGCGGCATCGAGACCGACACCACGCTCACGGAGCAGTGGACCCACAAGCAGTTCAGTGACGGCTCCGAGACCCTGCACGTCGTGCGCACCTTCGTCTCCGTCGACCCCCGGCTGCCGATCGAGAAGGGCGCTGCGACCTCCTTCATCGCTGCGGACGGCAGCCGTCGCGTGGTCGGGAAGCCCTTCCAGCTGATCTGGCCCCATGGAGGTGCGACCGTGGTCGACGCGGGATGGGTGCTGTTCGACCCTGACGGGAACCTCGTGGAGATGCGCGGGCCGCACCCCTTCCTCAGCTCGGACCCCGCCGACCTCTACTGCCCCTGATGCAGGGTCCGCTGGCGCACTCGGCGGGGATGCGCTGACATGGAGGAGGCCCCCTCCTGGCGCGTCGTCGCGCAGTGGGACCAGCGGACTGCTGGGTCCGCGCAGGACAGGGAGGACGGTGCCGTGCGGGACGAGTCCTCATTCGACGCCTTCGTGGCGGCTCGGACCGGGGCCCTGCTCCGCTCGGCCTACCTCATGACCGGCGACCAGCAGCTGGCCGAGGACCTGGTGCAGTCGGCGCTGGCGAAGGCGTGCCTGCGCTGGTCGAGGCTGGTGTCGACGGGCGACCCCGAGCCCTACGTCCGGACCGTGCTCTACCGCGAGCACGTGTCGTGGTGGCGGCGACGCCGGGTCGCCGAGGTCCTGGCGGCGGACCCGCCCGAACCCCGGCGATCGGCGACCTCCGACTTCGCCGACGACATGGCGCAGGCCCAGACCCTGCGAGCTGCCCTGCTGCAGCTGCCTCCTCGCCAGCGCGCGGTAATCGTGCTGCGTCACTTCGAGGACCGCTCCGAGGGTGACGTGGCTGCGCTGCTCGGCTGCTCGATCGGCACCGTCCGCAGCCAGAACGCCCGAGGCCTGTCGCGCCTGCGCCGGGTCGTGCCCGCACTGATGGCCGCGGAGGAGGCACCCCGATGACCGACCCGCAGCTCCGGACCGCCCTGCACCACCTCGCGGACGAGGCGACGGTTGTCGACCTCCGGCCGGGCGTGCGCGCTCGTACCCGGGTCCTCCGCCGCCGTCGTCGGGTGGCGGCGCTCGCCGCCCCCGTTGCGACTGCCGTGGTCGCCGCCGCGCTGCTCACGCCCCCGTCGGAGCCGGAGTCGGCACCGCCCGCGGACCCGACGCGGACGCCGACGGTCGACCTGGCCGAGGCGCCCACCGGCGGGCTCGACGGCGCGCGGCTCGTCGTGACGGACAGCGGCAGCCGCGCCACCTGGCTGGTGACCCCGTCCGGACAGGCGGCCCGGCTGCCGGTCCAGGTGGACTCGCTGCCGGGAGCACGCCCGGCCTTGTCCTCTGAGGGGAGGGTGCTGTCGTTCGAGAGCGCCGGGACGGCCACGCTGGTGCGCACCGCGGACGGCGACGTGACCGAGATGAGCATCCCCGGCGGGCAGGAGCACCACGTCTCCGTGTCACCCGACGGTCGCACGGTGGCCTACGCGTCGGGGAACCACGCGGACGGGATCGTGCTCACGCTGCGACCCGTGGACGGCACCACACCTACGACGCTGACGGTCCCGACCAGCGCCGCCGGGGCGCTGGTCCCGGTCGTGTGGAGCGACGACGGCTCCGGCCTGCTGGTGCTCGACGGGAAGGGCGCGACCCGGGTGGACCTGCGCCCGACGCCGCGCGTGGGGCAAGGCGTCTACGTGCGGGAAGACATCGTCCTGGCGAACGGCTGGGCGGCTGCGCCGAACCTCTCGCGGTTCGTCATGAGCGATTCGGCGCCGCTCGAAGGCGGGCGGCGGACGTGGCTCGTCCTGGACTCGGGCGACGGACACCTCACCGAGGCACTGACCCGACCGGCCGACGACCGGCTCATCGGATGGACAGCGGACGACCGGCTGGTCTGGTGGCGCCGGACCGTGGGTGGGTACTCGGTGGTCACCACGGACACCGCGGGACAG
>DASTVO010000235.1:0-8441 GCA_035759075.1 Actinomycetes bacterium | reverse complement strand
AGCTCGTCGATGTGCGCCAGGACGCTCGCGCAGGCCTCGTCCGTGGCGCCGTCCACCAGGGTCGGCTGCTGCGGCAGCGGCTCCGGCTGGACGGTGTCGCTGCGACGGCGGGTCGCGCGGCGGCGGGCGATCTGCAGCTGTCCCAACGGGGACCTCCTCGTGCTGTCCCCGTGGCGGCCCCGTGCTGGTCCTGCTGGTGGGCAGGTCTACCGCGGTACGAATCCCGTCAAACCCGTCCGAGCGGAGTAGTTCAGGACGCGGTCGGCTCGTCGACGGTGGAGACGCCGGTGATCCGGTGCACGGCGAACGACCGCATGGCGCCCCGGAGGTGGTCGTACGCGCTGACGTGCCCGCCGTCGACGCTCACCGGGTCGATCACCCGCTGGCTGCCGCGACCCTCGGCGTCGACGTAGCCGATCCACAGCGACTCACCGGCGGCGGCGGCCTGGTTGAGCATCGCCAGCAGGTCCGCCGTCGGCCGGCTGACGGTGACCGCGGCCGCACGCTCCGCCGCTCGCAGCGCCCGGACAGCTGCCGCCACGACGGCAGGCGTCGGTGCGAGAGCGGTCGTGGTCACCCTGCCGGGTGGGCGGCGGGGCGAGGTCCGCCGGGACTCCGGGCGCCGCACCATCACGTCACCGTCGGCACCCTCCGCCGCCGGGGCGTAGCCCAGCTCCCGTAGCCGGTCGAGCACCACCTCGGCCGGCGCCTGCGCCGCCAGCACCGTCGGTGCCAGCCGGCGCAGCCGCAGCGAGGCGGCGCGGCGGTCGGTCAGCAGCTCGCCGAGGGTGGCCTCGTCGTCGCTGCGCACGAACGACGCGGCGGCGCCGACCCGGATCCGCCCGTGCCGGCGAGCGACGTCCTCGACGAGGTAGCTCAACGGCTGCGGAACCGGCGTGCGGGAGTGCCCGGCCAGCAGTGCCGCCACGTCCCCGGCGCTCCAGCCGGCGTCGAAGGCCCGTCGCACGCTGGCCTCGGTGAAGCGGTAGACGGTCGCGCCGCCGGTCGACTCGACGTCGGCGACCAGCCGCAGCCGGCGGGCCAGGTCGCTCGCCAGCGGCCCGGGAGCGACGGCAGTCAGGTCGGCCTGCAGCAGCACGTGGTCGAGAAGTGGCGGGAGGGACGTCGCGAGCGCTTCCCGGGCTCCCTCGCGGTCGCCCTCGACGAGCAGCCGGCCGGGTGTCGACAGCGCGGCCCCCGAGCCGGACCTGGACAGGACGCCCAGGGCCCCCGCCTCGGAGACGGTCCACCCGACGAGGTCGTCCTGCAGCCGCCCACCGCGCCGCGGGGCCCGCCACCGCAGCCGGGCCGTCAGGGCGGTGACGCTTGCGGCCTTCCCGGTCGGCAGCGTCGCGAGGTCGGCCAGCACCGCGCGCCGCACGATCGGGGCGAGGGTCCGGTCCAGGTCCGGGCCGAGCGGGGCCAGGGTCCGCCCGCGCGGGTCCTTTGCGCCGGCCAGCCCTGCCGCCCGGGTGGAGTCGCGCCAGGCCTCGACCAGGACCAGCCAGCGACCGGCGGTGGGCAGGTCGAGCCAGTCGTCGTAGCCGGGGGTCGGCAGCCACACCTCGTCGACCTCGTCGTCGCCGACCGCGAGCAGCCCGGCGGCCTGGGCCACCTCCACCAGCAGGGTCAACGTCGGCTCATCGACGTCCAGGGCCGCGGCGGTCCGCGACCGGTCGCGGACACCGAGCCCGCCGGCGCGCAGCACCCTGGGCGGCTCGACGGCCCACAGCTCGAGCAGGTCCTCGACATGCCGCACGGTGGTCGCCGCCGCACCAGCCGCCGCGCGGTCGACGTGGTCCCGGTCCACGGCGGCGGTCTCGTGCGGCGGGAGCACCGGCTGGACGTCGCGGTGAACCCGTCCACCGCGCAGGTGCAGGGCCACCTCCCGTGGGAGGACCACGGTACGGGTGTCGCTGGCCACGAGCAGGCCGTGGGCGAGCAGCCACTCGACCGGCGTGGCCGCGGTGTGGCGGTCCACGTCCCGGTCGGCGTTGTCCAGCCGCCCGGTCGGCGGCCCCCACGCCAGCGTCTCCAGCGCGTCCTTCGCGGCCGGCGAGGCGTCCGCCAGGAGGCCGCGGACCCGCTCGCCGTCACCGAGGACGGCAGCCACGGCCTTCGCGGTGCTCACCGGGTCCCCGGTGGGCTGCACGCCCAGGTCGGTGGCGAGGCGGGCCAGCCGCCGGGGACCGTAGGTCAGCAGGGCGTGCTCCGCGGCCGGGCCGAGCCCGGCCGGCGCACCCAGCACCTCGAGCACGGTGCGGGGGACGAGCAGGCCCCCCTCGGCGTCCCGGAACAGCAGCGCCTGCGCGACCAGCACGGCGAGCGGTGCGGCCGGGTCGGCGCCGAGAGCGTCGCGTACCGCCGCGTCGTCCACCGGTTCGGGCAGGGCGGCGACCACGTCGAGGACCTGCAGGGTGAAGCGGTCCAGGACGTCGAGCGCGCGTTGCACTGACGGTCGGGTCGTGGCCCGCGCCGCGAGCGAGGTGATGTCCGAGGGCACCGGCGAGAGCAGGTCCGGGCGCGCGGCGAGCAGCGCGGCCAGCGCGTCGTCGTCGCGTGCGCGCAGGTCAGCGGCCAGGCTGCGCGGCCGGTAGGCGGACATCCGCACCACGGTACGCCGCCGCCGGGCGGACGAGCCCTGTCGTCTAGCCTCTCGCGACGTGGCCAGCGACCGCCCGGTGTTCGTCGTCGGATGCCCCCGGTCCGGCACCACGCTGCTGTCGTTGATGATCCATGCCCATCCCCGGCTCGCGATCCCGCCGGAGACCCGCTTCCTGACCAAGGCATGGCGGCAGCGGGCCCGCTACGGCGACCTGCAGACGAAGGCGCAGCGCCGAGCCCTCGCGCGGATGTGCACCCGGCCCCGGTCCCGGATCGTCGACCTCGGGCTCGACCCGAAGGCGACGCGGCGGGCGATCCTGGCCGCGCCGCCCACGTTGGGCACCGCGTTCGGCGTGGTCTTCCAGGAGTTCGCGCGGCTGCACGGCAAGGCCCGCTGGGGGGACAAGCGCCCGCTGTACCACCAGGAGACCGACGTCCTGCTGCGGCTGTTCCCGGACGCGCAGATCGTGCACATCATCCGGGACGGACGCGCGAACGTGGCCTCGCTCAAGCGGATGCCGTGGTGGCCCTTTGACAGCGTCGGCACGATGGCGGCCTGGTCCCTGGCCGAGTACTGCGCCCGTCGCGACCTGCGCCGGCTGCCGTCGGACACCGTCCACCTGGTGCGTTACGAGTCCCTCGTAGCCGACCCGACGACCGTGCTCGGCGAGCTGTGCGACTTCCTCGAGGAGGACTTCGACGAGGCCATGCTGGAGCCGGCCGTGGTGTCGCACGTCGTGCCGGAGCGCAAGACCTGGCACGAGAACCTGCGCGGCGAGGTGAGCACCGCGCCGGTGCAGGCGTGGCGGTCGAAGCTCGAGCCCTGGGAGATCGGCCTGATGGAGACCGTGCTGCGTCGCGCCCTGGACCGGCACGGCTACCCCCTCACCGGCGCGGGTGAGCGTCCGTCGCCGAGGCTGCTCGCGCGGTACGCGAAGGAGAGCCTGGGCCGCCGGGTCGCGCTGCACCGGCGCTGGGCCGCCGAGGCGCGCGACGCCGCGTCGGCGAGCTACCCGGTGGCCGCGCGGCTCACGTCACGCCAGCTCGAGCTCGCCGACCGTGCGGCTGCTGGACCGCGGTGAGACGTTGCGCGCCGGACGTTCCGGCTACGGGTAGGTCTGGCCCAGCGGTGCGGTTCCGGCGGCCTTCGCGGCCTGCGCGTCGACGGTCTGCAGGTCGACCAGCTCCTCCCGGCCGGCCCCGCCGGACACGCCGAAGGTGAGGACCGGGCCGACGTCCGGGGCGTAGAGCTTGTACTCCAGCACGTCCGGCTCGATGGTGATCGTGTCCTTGGTCAGCAGCATGTCGTCGAACTGTCCGAACGGGACCTCGGCCATCTCCTCGAGGCTGAGCACCTCGCCGTTGTCCTCGGCCTCGCCCTGGTAGTACTCCTGCCGGTAGGCCATCCCGGGCTGCGGGTCGGCGGGCATGATGATGCCGGGCAGGGCGCCGTCCACCCCGGCCTCGAACGATCCGCCCCGCGTCGTCACCTTGCCGTCCTCGAACTCGGCCGTGTCCTCGCCGAGGTACCAGACGTTTCCGTCCGCGTCCTGGGCGTACCAGTCGAACGTGTCCTCGATGAGCTGGCCGTCCTCGGTGACCGTGTCACGGACCACGAGGGCGGTGACCCCGTTGGCGATCTTCTTGGTCTCGCTGGTGGCGGTGACCACGACCCGCAGCGTCTTTCCCTCCTCGTCGACCTCCTGGTAGGTCCAACGCGTGCCCGGCTTCATCGGCCAGTAGCGGTTGTCGATCTCGGTCGTGAAGGTGGCGGGGTCGAGATCGACGGGGTCGCTGCCCTGGGGCAGCTGCTGGGTCCCGGCCGGTCGCGTGGTCGCGCCGGCATTCGCCGCCGAGACACCGTCGGCGTCGGTCGCGTCTCCACCCCCGCCGCAGCCGGCCGCGGCGAGCAGTGCGACGGCCGCACCGCCGAGGGCGATCTGTCGGGACAGGGGATGGCTGCTCATGGTTCCTCCTCGGATGGCCTGGCTCGACCGTCGCAAACAGTAGGAAAGCCGCATGAGAGGACGATGAGAACAACTCCGACCTCCACCAGGTCGCTCCGGGGGCGGGGGACGCGGGCGCTTACCCTGTGCCGGTGCGCCCCCTCGTCGTCGGGTTCGACCTCGACATGACCCTGATCGACAGCCGCCCCGGCATCGCCGCGGTGTGGGACGCGCTGTCCGCCGAGACGGGGGTGGCCATCGACAGCGCCGCGGCGGTCAGCCGGCTCGGCCCCCCGCTGGACGAGGAGCTGGCCCTGTGGTTCCCCGCCGACCAGGTCGCCGCCATGGGCGACCGGTTCCGGGCGCTCTACCCGTCGCTGGCCGTCGAGCCGACTGGGCCGCTCCCCGGCGCGCGGGAGGCGGTCGACGCGGTGCACCGGCACGGCGGCCGGGTCGTCGTGGTCACCGCGAAGTACGAGCCCAACGCTCGGCGCCACCTCGAGCACCTCGGGATCTCCGCCGACGAGGTCGTCGGCTGGCGCTGGGGCCCGGCCAAGGGAGAGGCGCTGCTCGAGCACGGTGCCACGGTCTACGTGGGCGACCACGTCGCCGACGTGCACGGCGCGCGGGTGGCGGGTGCCCTCAGCGTCGGGGTGCCGACCGGTCCGGTGCCCGCTGACGAGCTGGCGGCGGCGGGCGCGGACGTCGTGCTGGCCGACCTGCGCGGCTTCCCGGCGTGGCTGGACGAGCACCTCCTCCGCGTACGCGTGGCCGCTCTCGAGGAGCGGCTGGCCGACCTCGGGTCGGTGCTCGTCGCCTTCTCCGGCGGCGCCGACTCCGCCTTCCTGCTCGCCGCGGCCGCCCGGGTGCTCGGACCGCGCAACGTGGCCGCCGCCACGGCGGTCAGCGGCAGCCTGCCGGGCAGCGAGCTCGACGCCGCCGGGCGGTTCGCCGCGGACCTGGGGGTCCGCCACCTCGCGCCGCGCACCGACGAGCTCGCCCGGGACGGCTACCGCGCCAACGCCGGTGACCGCTGCTACTTCTGCAAGGCGGAGCTGCTCGACGTGCTCGGCCCGCTGGCCGCCGAGCACGGGCTGGCCGCCGTCGCGACCGGCACCAACGCCGACGACGCCCGGGCGGGCTTCCGGCCGGGCATCCGGGCGGCGGCCGAGCGCCAGGCGGTCACGCCGCTGCTGGACGCCGGTCTCACCAAGGGCCAGGTGCGCGCGGCCAGCAGGGAGTGGGGGCTGCCGACCTGGGACAAGCCGGCCGCGGCCTGTCTGTCCAGCCGGGTCGCGTTCGGGCTCGAGATCACGCCGGCTCGACTGGCCCGGGTGGAGCGGGCCGAGGAGGCCGCCAGGTCAGCGCTGCGCGAGGCCGGTATCCCGGTCGTCAACCTGCGCGTCCGCGACCTCGGCGAGACCGCCCGGCTGGAGGTCGACAACGGGCTGGTCGGCCGGGTCGCCGCGGCGGCCACGGTGGTCGACGCGGTGCGCACCGCCGGCTTCCCGGCGGTCGAGGTCGACCCCCGCGGCTTCCGGTCCGGGGCCATGAACGAGCTGCTGGCCGAGCCGGAGCGCTACCGCTGAGCGCTCGCCGGCGCGGCAAGTCCGTCGCGCCGCGGCTCATGCCGGGATAACCTGGACAGCCGCGCCGCCCGTCCGGCCCGCGGACCCCCCACACTCCCCGACGAACGCAAGAGGTGTCCCGTGCCTACCGGCAAGGTCAAGTGGTACGACACCGAGAAGGGCTTCGGCTTCCTCTCTCGTGACGACGGCGGTGACGTCTTCGTGCACTCGTCGGCGCTGCCGGCCGGTGTCCCGGCGCTCAAGCCCGGCAGCCGCGTCGAGTTCGGCATCGTCGACGGCAAGCGCGGTGAGCAGGCGCTGACCGTGACGCTGCTGGATCCGCTGCCCTCGGTGCAGGCCGGCAGCCGGAAGCCCGCCGACGACATGGCGGTCATCGTCGAGGACCTCATCAAGCTGCTTGACGGCGTCGGCAACCAGCTGCGCCGTGGCCGCTACCCGGACCGGCAGGTCGCCAAGAAGACGGCGGCCGTGCTGCGCGCGGTCGCCGACGACCTTGACGCCTGACGCCAGCTCCCTGCCGGACGACCGCAGACCCCGCGTCGCGAACCTACGATGATGTTGTGGGAGCGCGGACGCGGGTGAGGGCGGTCGGCTCCGTGCTCTCCCTGTTGCTGGTCGTCTCCGCCTGCAGCGACGACCCCGCCGCCGGGGTGCGCGTCGTCACGGTGGAGCGGGCGACCGTGTCCGAGGTCGTCGAGGCTCCGGCGACCGTCAGCGCGCGGGCCACCGCCACCGTGAACGCACCTGCCGACGGGACGATCGCGAGGCTGAAGGTCCGCGACGGCCAGCAGGTGCGGTTCAACCAGGTGCTCCTGCGCATCGAGTCGCCGTCGGCCCGCCGGGCGCTGCGCCAGGCGGAGAAGGCCGACGACAACGCCGCGGCCGCCGGGCAGGGCTCCGGGTCCGGGTTCAGCCTGTCGGGGGCGCGCTCGACCGACGCCGCGGCCCAGCGGGCGTTCGACCGGGCCGAGCGCGCGACGAAGCGGATCCCGGACGCTCGCGCCCGCGCCCAGGCGCTGTCGGCGCTCGAGGTGTCGCAGACCCAGTACGAGGCGGCCCGGGCGCAGGCCGACCGGGCCGCGGCCCAGCTCGCGTCCGGTCTGGGCAGCCTGTCGGCGGCGGTCTCGGCCCTGTCCGCCGCGCAGCGGGTGCAGACCCGGGCGGCGGTGGACGCCGCGAGGCGCACGGTCAGAGCGCTCTCGGTCCGCGCGCCCATCGCGGGCACCGTCTCGTTGAACCCGCCGCCCGGTGGCGACGCCGGCGGCACCGCCGGTCTGCTCGCCCAGCTTCCGCCGAGCCTGCAGTCCCAGGCCGGCCAGGCTCTCGGCGGCGGCGGTGCCCAGGTCACCGCGACGGTGACCGAGGGGGCGCCGGTCTCGACCGGCCAGCCGCTGGTGGCGGTGACCGACGCCTCGACCCTGTCGCTGACGGCGCAGGTGGACGAGACCGACGTGCTGCTCGTGCAGCCGGGGGTCACGGCCTTCGCCGAGCTCGACGCGGTGCCCGACGCGACCTACGCGAGCGAGGTGACCGCGATCGACCCGACGCCGACGACCTCCGCGCGCGGCGGCGTCAGCTACGTGGTGCGGCTCTCCCTCGGCCGCGGCGTCTCGGCCGCCGGTGGGACGGCGCCCGTGCCGAGGCCGGGCATGAGCGCCGTGGTCGGGCTGCAGGTCCGCACGGCCAGAGGCGTCGTGGCGGTCCCGTCCTCCGCGGTGTTCCGCGACGGGCGCCGCGACGCGGTCTGGGTCGTCAGCAACGGGGTGGCCCGCAAGCGCGTGGTGCGGCTCGGCGCCCAGGGCGCGTCCCGGGTGGAGGTCCTCGAGGGGCTCTCCGTGGACGAGCGGGTCGTCGGGCGCGGTGCCGACCGGGTCCGCGACGGGCAGCGGCTGTCGTGACGGTGACGCCGGCGGTCGAGGCCGTCGACGTCTGTCGCAGCTACCAGCTCGACGGCATCGCGGTGGAGGCGCTGCGGGGAGTCTCGCTGCGGATCGACCCGGGGGAGTACGTCGCGGTCGTCGGCCCGTCCGGCTCCGGGAAGTCCACCCTGATGCACCTGCTCGGCTGCCTGGACCGGCCGACCTCCGGGGTGCTCCGGGTCGGCGGCCGTGACCTGGCCACGCTGCACGACGGTGAGCTGGCCGAGCTGCGCAACAGCACCGTCGGCTTCGTGTTCCAGTCCTTCCAGCTGCTCACCCGCACCAGTGCCCTGGACAACGTCGGGCTGCCGCTGGTCTACCGCGGCGTCCGCAAGCAGGACCGTCGTGAACGGGCCGCCGCGGCGCTGGAGGCCGTCGGGCTG
>DASTVO010000234.1:0-3751 GCA_035759075.1 Actinomycetes bacterium | reverse complement strand
CGCGTACCCGCTGACGTCGCCCGCCACGTGCACCACCTCGGCGCCGACCTCCTGCGCCAGCGCGGCGACTTGCGCGGCCCAGTCGCCGCTTCGGACGACCAGCCCCCCGCCACGGTCGGTCAGGGACGCGTCGAGGTCGCGCAGCGAGTCGGCGAGGAAGTGGGCGCGGTTCGGCCGGTTGTACGCCGAGCGGAGGATCGCCTCGTCCAGGACGAACAGGGGAACGCAGGCGTCGGCCTCGGCGGCCGCGGCGGACAGCACGGGGTTGTCGTGGACCCGCAGGTCTCGGGTGAGGACGGCCAGGGCGACGTCGGGCACGTCCCTGCTACTGCCCCGTCCCCCGCCCGGGATGCATCCGCGGGCAGTTCGGTGGCCTCACCCGGTGAAACGGCAGCTCGCGATAGCGTGGGGTCCTGTGATCATATGGCTCAACGGCACCCACGGCGCGGGCAAGACGACGACCAGTGCCCTCGTGCAGCAGCTGGTCCCGGACTCGCGGGTGTTCGACGCCGAGAAGGTCGGCGAGACGCTCATGGACATCTCGCCGGGACTGCCCGGGACGGACAACTTCCAGCACTGGCCGCCGTGGCGGCCGCTCGTGGTCGAGACTGCCCGCCACGTGCTCGACTACACGGGCGGCACCCTGGTGATGCCCATGACGGTCCTGGTCGAGCGGTACTGGCGCGAGATCAGCACCGGCCTCGCCCGCCATGCCATCCCGCTACGGCACTTCGTCCTCCACGCTGACCAGGACACCCTTCGTGCGCGCATCGAGGGGGACACGGTTCTCGGTGGCCCCTCCCCGTTCCGACTCCAGTACCTCGAGCCCTACGCGGAAGCGGCCCGGACCTGGCTGCACGACGAGGCCGAAGTCATCGACACCACCCACCTGACGCCCGCCCAGGCCGCCCGGCAGGTCGCAGACGCCGTCCGTCAGAGCGCGCTGCCGGCGGTCCAGTCCGCCCAGGAGACGTTCCAGTCGGTGTAGCCGTTGCCCGGCTCGAGGCTGCGCGGGGAGTTCACGACCTTGACGACGTCGCCGACCGTGCTCATGTTGTACAGCCAGATCGCGTTCGAGGGGCTCATGCCCACGCACCCGTGGCTCACGTTGGCCCGGCCCTGCGAGCCGACCGACCACGGCGCCGCGTGGACGAACTCGCCGGACCACGTCACGCGCATCGCGTACGGCACGTCGAGGCGGTAGTACTCCGGGTCGCCCGGGCTGATGCCGATCGTGCTGGCGTCCATCACCTTGAGCTGGTGCTTCTCGAGGATCACCTTGGTGCCGTTGCGGGTGAGGAAACCGGCCTTGCCCGTGGTCACCGGCACGACGCGCAGCTTCTTGCCGTTGCGGTAGACAGTCAGGTTGCGTGCCTTCACGTCGACGACGCTCACCATCGACGAGCCGGTCCGGAACTTCACGGTGCGGTTCGTCAGGCCCCACACGCCGCGACCGGCGTCGACTCCCTTGAGGTCCACGTCGACCCTCACGTCGGTGTACGCGGGCCAGAACTCCTTCGGGCGGAAGTGGACCTCTTCGTCGCTCGTCCAGCTCCACGACCCGATGATCGGCTTGGAGGTGTCGACGGTCAGCGCGGCCTCGACGGCAGCGCGGTTCTTCACCGGCTCGCTGAACCGGACCACGACCGGCATGCCGACCCCGACGTTCTGGCCGTCCAGCGGCGAGATGGAGGTCTCGAGCTCCTTGCGCGGCCGGACCGTGGCGAAGAACCCGGAGCGCTCGGTGGTCACCGTGCCGGTGGCGTCCTCGGCCGCGGCGTGGATCCGGTAGTGCTTGGCGACCTTCGTCGGGACGCTCGAGGTCCAGGTGAGCCCGTCCGCGGCGATCTCGCCGGGGACGACCTTGTCCCTGCGGGCGTCGGTGAGCGTGACCTCGGTCAGCCGGCCGTCGGTGACCGTCACGGTGACCGGCTCGCCCGGGGCCACGTCACTGGTCGCCGACTCCGGCTCGAACACGATGACCGGCTCGACGGCCGCCTCGGCCTCGACGGCGTCCAGCGCCGCCTGGGCCGCCGGCGCAGAGCCCGTGGAGGTGCAACCGGTGGCGACCAGCGCGGAGGACGCCGCGAGTGCGACGACCACGAGCCTCAACCGCGTACGCACCACGACAACCCCGCCCCGATCCTCAACACCTGGTCCTCCGACATGCGCCGACCACCCCAGATGAGGAAGACGCCCGAGCAGTCTGACAAGTTGCGCCGGTCGTCGTCCACCTGACGCCCGCCTCATCAGGTAACGAATCGGCAAGCCGGACCCCCGGACCTGAGCCCCCGGGAGGTGTCAGTTGTGTGTCAGGCCGCCGGCTCGCCGCGGTAGTACTCGAACACCAGGCCGATCACGGACAGGCCGCCGCCGATCGCGCCGATGATGAACAGCCACCAGCCGAACACGATGCCGAGGAACGAGACCGCCGCGAAGAAGGCGACCGGCAGCGGCCACCAGCTGTGCGGGCTGTAGAAGCCCAGCTCGCCGGCGCCCTCGTCGATCTCGGCGGTCAGGCTGTCCTCGGGCCGCGGGTCGATCCGGCGGGCCGTGAACAGCAGGTAGTAGCCGATCAGGAACGCCAGGCCCGCGGTGAAGGCCAGTGCGACCGTCCCGACGGGCTCCTCGGCGAGCACGCCGTAGATCACCGCCGAGATCGAGAAGAAGACGAACCCGGCGGCGAAGAGCCACCCCTCGACCTTCATCGTCGCTGTCCTCCGGGGCCGCCCTCGAGGTCGGGTTCCCCGAAGACCTCGTCGAGCAGGTTCTTGTTGGTGGTGGGCGTGTCCATGGCCGCGACGTGCGGGTAGTGCAGGTCGAACGCCGGGCTCTCGGAGCGGATCCTGGGCAGCTCGACGAAGTTGTGCCGCGGCGGCGGGCAGGACGTGGCCCACTCCAGCGACCGGCCGTAGCCCCACGGGTCGTCGGTCGTGACCTTCGGGCCCCGGATGCTCTTGATGACGGCGTACAGGAACGGCAGCGTCGAGGCGCCGAGCAGGAACGCGCCGATGGTCGACACCATGTTCATGCCGGTGAAGCCGTCGCTCGCGAGGTAGTCGACGTAGCGGCGCGGCATGCCGATGACGCCCAGCCAGTGCTGGATCAGGAAGGTGGTGTGGAACCCGACGAAGAGGGTCCAGAAGTGGATCTTGCCGAGGCGCTCGTCGAGCATCCGGCCGGTCATCTTCGGCCACCAGAAGTAGAAGCCCGCGTTCATCGCGAAGACGACCGTCCCGAACACGACGTAGTGGAAGTGCGCCACCACGAAGTAGGTGTCGGAGACCTGCCAGTCCAGCGGCGGGGACGCGAGGATCATGCCGGTCAGGCCGCCGAAGAGGAACGTGACGAGGAAGCCGATCGACCAGAGCATCGGCGTCTCGAAGGTCAGCGACCCTCGCCACATCGTGCCGATCCAGTTGAAGAACTTCACCCCCGTCGGCACCGCGATGAGGAACGTCATGAACGCGAAGAACGGTAGGAGCACCGCTCCCGTCGGGAACATGTGGTGCGCCCACACCGTCACCGACAGGCCGGCGATCGCGATGGTGGCGAAGACCAGACCCTTGTAGCCGAAGATCGGCTTGCGGCTGAACACCGGGAGGATCTCGGACACGATGCCGAAGAACGGCAGCGCGATGATGTAGACCTCGGGGTGGCCGAAGAACCAGAACAGGTGCTGCCAGAGGATCGCGCCGTTGTTCGCCGGGTCGAAGATGTTCGCCCCGAGCTTGCGGTCGGCCTCGAGCGC
>DASTVO010000233.1:0-5593 GCA_035759075.1 Actinomycetes bacterium | reverse complement strand
CCGGGGCGTAGTCGGGCAGGTTCTTCTGCATGAACGGCGCCTGGCCCGGCCGCACCCGGATGACGCTCAGCGCCCGCCCCGCGAGCAGCGGAACCAGCCGGTCCGCGACGGCGTCCAGGTAGTCGACGAGGTCGCGCTTGGCGGCGCGGG
Source organism: Actinomycetes bacterium (assembly GCA_035759075.1). Taxonomy (GTDB): domain Bacteria; phylum Actinomycetota; class Actinomycetes; order JACCUZ01; family JACCUZ01; genus DASTVO01. Next base: position 5,443 of record DASTVO010000233.1, on the reverse strand, counting down.
CGTCGGCGAACAACGGCTGGTCGAGGTTGGTCAGCCGTACGCCGGCACGGTACTCGTCGGGCATCAGCGCAGGTCCAGCCGCATGAGGACGCGGGGGAACCCGCCGGACACCGAGCTGGTGTCGGCAGCCTTGGTGAAGCCGGCCGCCTCGAAGAGCGCGCGGGTGCCCACATAGGCCATCGTGACGTCGACCTTCCTGCCGCGGTTGTCCACGGGATAGCCCTCGACCGCAGGTGCGGCTTGTGACCGCGCGTACTCCACGGCGCCGTCGAGCAACGCGCGCGAGAAGCCGTTGCCGCGGTGGCCCGGGCGGACGCGGATGCACCACACGGACCACACCGGCAGCTCGTCGACGTGCGGGATCTTGGTGGACCGGGCGAAGGGCAGCTCGGCGCGGGGCGCGACGGCGGCCCAACCGACCACGTCGTCCGCCAGGAAACCGAGGACGCCGGGAGCGACCTCGCGGGCGCAGAGCTTCCGGACGTACTCCCTGCGCGCCGGTCCCACGAGCGCCCGGTTGGTCTTCGCGTCGAGCCGGTGGCTGAGGCACCAGCACACCGAGGCGTCGGGACGCCTCGGCCCGAGCATGGTGGCGACGTCACCGAACCGTTCCGCGGTCGCCGGTCGCACCTCGATGCTCACGCGGCGAGACTGCCGGCGAACACCTGCCACGCGAGCAGCGACTTCGCGACCAGGCTGAGTCCCACGTACACGTACTCGCCGAAGAGGTAGTCCCGCCACCTGCCCACCTGCCTGTACTGCAGGTACTGGTTCACGGCGAAGACGTTGAACAGCACGAACAGCGACACGATGATCGCGTACACGAAGCCGGGCGGGTCGGACGCGCTCGTGCTGCCCGGCGAGACCACGTACACCACGACCGCCAGCCACGGCACCGCGCCGGCTACGCAGCCGAAGACGAACGGCAGCCACCCGCCGCCGCCCGGGTTCTCGTAGACCTCCTGCAGCCAGCCGAAGAGGATCATCGACGCGTTCACGCCGAAGAGGGCGAGCAGCGCGGCGGCGTCGCTGATGCCGGTCAGCTGCGCGATGAGGACGATCATGATCGACGCGCTGACCGAGTACTCCACCCAGCGGGCGATGTTCCGGCCGCGGCGCAGGTCAGCCAGGTAGCGCTCGAACCAGGGCCCCGCGACCACCCAGTGGGCGACGGCGGAGGCGGCGAGGAAGGCGGCCACGCCCCACGCGAGCCGGGCGTCGTACAGCACGGTCAGCTCGGGGTCGGCGACGCCGGGCGGGCCCTGCAGGTAGGTCGCGGTGACCGGGAGCGCGAAGTCGTTGGCGAGGAGGAGGACAGCGACCGCCTGCGCCGCGTGCAGTGCGCCTGCTCCGAGGTTCCACCCGCGAAGACACGTGGATGTCCGTCGTGCCTGAGCCGAGCGGTCCGCCACCCCGCCAGTCAACCAGTCAACCAGCCACTGGCCGGACCACCCGGTCCGCACGCCTTGTCACCCGGTCGGCGGAGCCCGACAGGGCCAGACGTGTGGTCCGATCGCGCTGGACCCGACGGAACTCGCCGCGCTCGGCAGTAAAGGCAGGGTAATGCGGGTCCGATCATCTAGGGTGCACAGGCCACTGATCATGCGCGTCGGGGGACGGGGAGGCCGCGCAGGATGACAGAGCTCGATCTCGACGCGTTGCGTACGCTGCAACGCCTGATCAGCCGGCTCAACACCGGCGCGGACCTCTCGGCGACGCTGCGCGCCGTCGTCGACGGCGTGGTCGAGGGCCTCGGCTTCCAGGTCGCCGTGGTCAGCCTGGTCCGCGACGACCGCACCGTCGAGGTGGTCACCGTCGCCGGGCCGGAGGACGTCAGCGCGACCCTGCTCGGCAACGTGTGCCCGCTCGCGTCCTGGGAGAAGGCCTTCGAGCGGTCGCACGTCTGGGGGGCGCTGCGGTTCGAGCCGCACGAGCTGGCCGAAGAGGACGACATCCCGAGCTGGGTCCCGGACACGCCGGTCGTCGAGGACGACGACGCGTGGCACCCGCTGGACGCGCTGTTCGCGCCGCTCTACTCGGTGTCCGGCCACCTGGTCGGCATCATGTCCGTCGACCTGCCCGAGGACGGGCGCAAGCCGGGCGAGATCCAGCGGGAGCTGCTGGAGATGTACGCGACCCAGGCCGGCATCGCTATCGACAACGCCCAGCTCTCCGAACGGCTGCGCGCGAGCGAAGAGGCCTTCCGGCTGGCCTTCGAGAACGCCCCGGTCGGCATGTCCATCATCGACTTCGCCGCCGAGGCCCCCGGCCGCTTCCTGCGGGTCAACGAGGCGATGTGCCGCATGCTCGGGTACAGCCGCCGGGAGCTGCAGGACGGCACGGTCCAGAACATCACCCACCCCGACGACCGGGACGCCGACATGGACGTCCTCCGCGGCGCGCGCAGTGGCGAGCACGACCGGTACCAGCTGGAGAAGCGCTACGTACGCGCGGACGGCCGGCCGGTCTGGGTGTCGCTCCAGATGTCGGTGGTGCGCGACAGCAACGGAGCTGCGTTGTTCGGCATCAGCCAGTTCGAGGACATCAGCGACCGCCGCGCCGAGCACCAGGAGCTGACCCGGCGGGCCCGGATCGACGCCCTCACCGGACTGCTCAACCGGGCCGCCCTGGCCGAGCGGGTCGAGGCAGCGATCGCCGAGGCGCGCACCTGCGGGCGGCACGGCGCGCTGCTGTTCTGCGACCTCGACGACTTCAAGCCGGTCAACGACACCTTCGGCCACGGGACCGGGGACCAGGTGCTCGCCATCGTCGCCCGCCGGCTGGAGGGACAGATCAGGGCACGTGACACGGCGGCCCGGTTCGGCGGCGACGAGTTCGTCATCGTCGCCGACGACCTCGGCGGCGCGATGCTCGCCGACCTCGTGACCCGGCTGCGGGAGGCCGTGGCGGCGCCGATCGAGGTCGACGGCGTCACCGTGGACCTGGCCGTCACGGTCGGGACGGTGGCCGTCACGGGGGCAGACGGCGAGTCAGCCGACGCCCTGATCGCAGCCGCCGACATGGACATGTACCTGCGCAAGCCCGGCCCGTCGGCCCTGACGCTGGCGGCGCAGCAACGCGCCGCGGCCCGGCGGGGCGGCCGCGAGGCCTAGCCGCGGAGGGGTCTACGCCTCCGGGTGCGGGTGCAGCCGCTGGCGGACCCTGCGCTCGACGAGGATCGGCAGGTACGTCGTCACGGTGGCGGCCGTGAACTCGTCCAGCGCCTCGTCGATGAGCGGGTCGAGGTCCTGACGGCTTGCTACGCCGTCGAGTCGGGTACGCACCGAGTCCGCGACCTCGAGGCGGTCGACACGGACCTCGGCGTGCAGGTCGATGGCCATGTCCTGAGGGAACCACCGCGCTGGGTCGCGACACGAGACATGACGACCGTCATCACCTGTCCGTGGGCGTGTCGCCACGTCTCGTTCACCTTCCGTTCACCTACCCCCTGGCGGGACGTCGGTCGGTGGCGGGACCATGACGGCGTGAGCAGCACGCCGGTGTGGACCGAGGCCTCGGAGCCCGAGCCGCCCCGCTACACCGAGGAGAGCCTCGAGGAGGTCGAGGAGAGCGCCCTCCCCCCGGCGCCGAGCGCCGCCGAGCGCCCGGCCGACCGGTTCCTCGACCGGGAGCTGAGCTGGCTCGACTTCAACGCCCGGGTCCTCGAGCTCGCCACCGACCCCGACGTGCCGCTGCTGGAGCGGGTGCGCTTCGCGGCCATCTTCTCGCGGAACCTGGACGAGTTCTTCATGGTCCGGGTCGCCGCGCTGCGCCAGCGGGTCGCCGCCGGCATCACCGCCCGCAGCGTCACCGGCGCCACGCCGCGCGAGCGGCTCACCCGCGTCGGCGAGGTTGCCCATCGCCTGGTCGCCCTGCACTCCGACCTGTTCGGCACCGAGCTCCGGCCCGCCCTGGAGGAGGCGGGGCTGGCGATCGTGCGCTGGGAGGACCTGACCGCCGACGAGGTGGCCGCCATGCGCACCCTCTTCGACGAGCGCATCCACCCGGTGCTGACCCCGCTCGCGGTCGACCCCGCCCACCCGTTCCCCTACATCTCCGGCCTCTCCCTCAACCTCGCGGTCGTGGTCAGCGACGAGGAGACGAGGGCCGAGCACTTCGCCCGGGTGAAGGTGCCGCCGCTGCTGCCGCGGTTCCTCCCCGTCGACGAGGCCGGCAGTCGCTTCGTGCCGATCGAGGAGGTCATGCGAGCACATCTCGACGAGCTCTTCCCCGGGATGCGCGTCGTCGAGACCTCCACGTTCCGCGTCACCCGCAACGAGGACCTCGAGGTCGACTCCGACGTCGAGAACCTGCTGCACGCGCTCGAGCGGGAGCTGTCCCGCCGGCGGTTCGGCGCCGCCGTCCGGCTCGAGGTCGACGCCGCGACCAGCGACCGGGTGCTCGACCTGCTGGTGCGGGAGCTCGAGATCACCGCGGGCGAGGTGTACCGCGTACCGGCTCCGCTGGACCTGGCCGCCCTCTGGGCGCTGAGCGACCTCGAACGCCCCGAGCTCAAGTCGCCCGGCTTCGTCCCGCAGACCCATCCGTCGCTGCGCGGCACGGAGGACGCTGAGGCCGACATCTTCGCTGCCATGCGCGCCGGGGACGTGCTCCTGCAGCATCCGTACGACTCGTTCGAGACGAGCGTCCAGGCGTTCATCGAGCAGGCGGCCGCCGACCCGGACGTGCAGGCGCTCAAGATGACGCTCTACCGAACGAGCGGTGAGTCCCCGATCGTCAACGCCCTCACCGACGCGGCCCTCGCCGGCAAGCAGGTGCTGGTGGTCGTCGAGATCAAGGCCCGGTTCGACGAGCAGGCGAACATCCGCTGGGCCCGCCAGCTCGAGCAGGCGGGGTGTCATGTCGTGTACGGCCTGGTGGGCCTCAAGACGCACTGCAAGCTCGTCCTCGTCGTCCGCGCCGAGTCCGACGGGCAGCTGCGCCGGTACGTCCACGTCGGCACCGGCAACTACCACCCGAAGACGGCCCGGGTCTACGAGGACCTCGGCGTCCTCACCGCCGACCCGGTCGTGGGGGCGGACGTCGCCGACCTGTTCAACCACCTGTCCGGCTACACCCGGCACCGCGACTACGACACGTTGCTCGTCGCCCCGGACACGCTGCGCGGCGCCCTGCTCGACCTCATCGCCGCCGAGGCCAAGAACGCCCGGGCCGGACAAGCCAGCGGCATCGCCATCAAGGTGAACAGCCTGGTCGACGAGCAGGTCATCGACGCGCTCTACGACGCGTCCGCGGACGGTGTGCCCATCGACCTCGTCGTCCGCGGCATGTGCAGCCTCCGCCCGGGGGTGCCCGGCCTGTCCGAGACCATCCGGGTCCGCAGCCTGCTCGGCCGGTTCCTCGAGCACTCGCGGATCTACCGGTTCGAGAACGCGGGCAGGCCCTGCCACTGGATCGGCAGCGCCGACGTCATGCAACGCAA
>DASTVO010000232.1:0-2101 GCA_035759075.1 Actinomycetes bacterium | reverse complement strand
TTCTCGACGGTCGAGTCGGAGTGGGGCCCGGTCGAGGTTCTCGTCGTCAACGCCGGCGCCGCGATGTCGGCGCCTCTGGTGAAGACCTCCGACGAGGACTGGCAGCGGATGCTCGACCTCAACCTCACCGCGCCGTTCCGGTGCCTGCGCCGCGCCCTCCCGTCGATGACCCAGGCGGGCTGGGGCCGGGTCGTGGTGGTCGCGTCGATAGCCGGCAAGACCGGGGGCGCGCGGATCGCGGCCTACACCGCCAGCAAGCACGGCGTGCTCGGTCTGGTCCGGACCGCCGCGGCCGAGGTCGCGCCCGCGGGCGTCACGGTCAACGCGGTCTGCCCGGGCTACGTCGACACCCCGATGACCGACGGGACCGTCGAGACGATCGTGTCGACAACCGGCCGCAGCCCCGAGGAGGCACGGCAGACGCTGGAGCGCAAGCAGCCGATCGGCCGGCTGATCTCGGTGGACGAGGTGAGCGACGCGGTCATGTTCTGCGTCGCGAACGGCGGCGTCACCGGCCAGGGGGTCAACGTCGACGGCGGGGCGGTGCAGTCGTGACCCTGGAGCGGGTGAACCCGTCGTCGCTGCCCGCGCCGAGCGGCTTCAGCCACGCGGTCACGGCCCGCGGCGGCTCGCTGGTCTTCCTCGCCGGCCAGACCGCGCTCGACGCCGACGGACGCGTCGTTGCCGGCGGGATCGTGGTGCAGTTCGAGAAGGCCCTGAGCAACCTGCTCGAGGCGCTCGAGGGTGCCGGTGGGCGGCCGGAGCACCTTGCCAAGCTGACGATCTTCGCCGTGGACCCGGAGGACTACCGCGCCCACGCCCGCGAGATCGGCGCTGTCTGGCACCGGCTGGCCGGACGCGACTACCCCGCCATGGCGCTGATCGGCATCGTCCGGCTCTGGGACGAGCCCGCACTCGTCGAGCTCGAGGGCATCGCCGTCCTGCCGGAGTGACCGGCTCGTCAGGGCACCCACACCGCATGGTCGTGGGCGAAGACGACCCGGGACGGGTCGAGCTGCAGCAGGCGCTCGACCCACTGCGCCGACGGGCGGGGCGAACCGCGGAGACCCTCCTGGTGGGCCCGCACGGCGAGGGCGTCCGCACTGAACTCAGTGGCGGTGTCGTGCGACTGGCCCGCGACCACGACCACGCCGTCACCCCCGCGTACCACCAGCGACTGGTGGCCGGCGGTGTGGCCGGGCGTCGGCATCAGGAGGACACCGGGCAGCACCTCTGACTGCCCGGCCAGCTCCTCGTAGACGGTCCCGGGGGCGTCCAGGAGCTCCGGCAGCGTGTAGTCCTCGGTCGCTCGGGCGTCGGCCAGCTCTCTGGCCTGGGTGAGGACAGGGCGCCCGGTGAGCTCCGGGTTCCCTCCGCAGTGGTCGAAGTGCAGATGGCAGTTGGCGACGAGGCGCACGTCGCCGGGGTTCGCACCGGCTGCCGCCAGCGCCGCCCCCAGCGGACGCCGGCGAGGGCGGTAGTGCGCGTCCACGTCCGGGTGGCTACCCATCCCGGTGTCGAAGAGCAGCAGCCCTCCGGGGTGCGCCACGAGGTAGCCCAGGCACGCCTCCACGCGGGACCGTCCCGTACCGGTCTCCTCGGCAGGTCGGACGAAGTAACCGAAGTCCACGCGCCGGATCGTGACGTCAGCCATCGCCGCAGCCTGTCACCCGCCCGCGGCTGCCACCAGACGTCGCCGTCACGACAGCTACCGGCCCTTGATCCGCACGGCGCGCTGCGTGAGGCTGGTGCCCGTGTCTGCAGTGACCGAGGGTCGGCTGGCCGGCGGCCTCCCCTTCCTGCGCACCGGTCAGGGGCCGCCGCTGGTGATGGCCTCGGGTCTGACCCCGGCGCACGAGAACCCGACCGGGCTCTGGCGGCGGATGGCCCTGTCCGGTGTCGCGCTGCTGGCCGAGCACTTCACGGTGTTCATGGTCAACCGCCGGGTCGGCCTGGCCAGCGGCGCCACGATGTCCGACATCGCCGGCGACTACGCGAGCGCAGTGGAGAAGGACATCGGCGAGCCCGTCCTCCTGCACGGCACCTCCACCGGCGGCTCCGTCGCGCTGCAGCTGGCGATCGACCACCCGCAGCTGGTCCG